>CAYXIJ010000021.1:18139-40246 GCA_964465375.1 uncultured Gammaproteobacteria bacterium
CCAGCTATTATCGCAGCAGCAGAAGTTACCGACTCGGTCGCCATACACCCGGGCTATGGCTTTCTCTCGGAAAATGCGGATTTTGCGGAGCGAGTTGAGGAAAGTGGCTTTGTTTTTATCGGACCTAAATCAGAAACCATGAAGCTAATGGGTGACAAAGTATCCGCTATCCAAGTAATGAAAAAAGCGGGTGTGCCTTGCGTAACCGGCTCAGATGGACCACTAACGGACGATATGCAAAGGAATGGCGAGATCGCAAAAAATCTGGGATACCCTGTCATTATCAAGGCTGCGGGAGGGGGTGGAGGCCGAGGTATGCGTGTCGTTCACAGCGAAGCTGCGCTATTTAACGCAATAAGCATAACGAAAACCGAGGCACTGTCAGCTTTTGGAAATGAAGAAGTTTATATGGAGAAATTCCTAGAGCGCCCCCGGCACGTGGAGTTCCAAATACTCGCCGATAATCACGGTAACGTAATCCACCTCGGTGAGCGAGATTGCTCAATGCAGCGTCGACATCAAAAAGTTGTCGAAGAATCTCCCGCACCAGGAATAACCTTGGAGCAAAGAAATGCCATCGGAGAAATATGCGTACAGGCATGTCTGGAGATTGGTTACTGCGGGGCGGGTACTTTTGAATTCCTATATCAGGATGGTGAATTCTTTTTCATCGAAATGAATACCCGGATACAGGTAGAACACCCGGTAACGGAGATGGTAACAGGCATTGATATTGTCAAAGCACAACTCAAAATAGCTGCTGATGAACCACTAGATTTGCAGCAAGAGGATGTCCGATGGAGTGGCCATGCTGTTGAATGCAGAATCAATGCCGAAGATCCAAAGACATTCCTTCCCTCCCCAGGCACAGTAAATTTATGGCATGCTCCAGGTGGGCCCGGTATACGGGTAGATAGCCATGTATACAGTGGGTACCCAGTGCCTCCCTATTATGACTCACTGGTCGCAAAAATCATTGCTCATGGCGAAGACAGGGGTTGTACGATTGCCCGCATGAACAACGCACTCAGCGAAATCGTAATTGACGGTATAAAAACCAATATTTCCTTACACCAAGAAATTTTCCAGCATTCCGCCTTTAAAGTAGGAGGTACAGATATTAATTATCTTGAAAAACGCCTTGGGCTTAAGTAAACCAAAGTGTACTGGCAACAATTAAAACTGTGGATTAAAAGTGAGGAACTCCCGAAAATCGAAGAACTTCTTCAAACAGCTGGCGCACAGTCTATCTCTCTAGCCGATGCCGGCTGTATTCAGCTGCTTGAACCCGCGCCAGGGCAGGCTCCTTTCTGGCCAAAAATGATCTTAACTGCAATTTTCCCATGGGATGCAGATTTAAAAACACTCATACCCATGATTACCGAAACACTTCAGTCCGATGCATCAATCAGTGCCACTAGACTAGGAGAAGAAGACTGGACATCGGCGTGGCGCAAAAAGTCTCCAACCGTACGCCATTTTGGACAAAGGCTCGCTATAAGTACGCTAGGTGCACCATTAGAAAAGTCTGGCGCTGTGACCGTAAAAATGGATCCTGGGCTCGCATTTGGCACAGGCGGACACCCGACTACGGGGCTGTGTCTGGAGTGGCTCGACCAAAACCTTCCGGCCAACGCTCAGGTCATTGACTACGGGTGCGGTTCCGGCATTCTGGCTATCGCCGCTCTGCGCCTCGGGGCACGTTTCGTATGGGCAGTAGACATTGAAAAACAAGCTATTAATGCCACAAAAAATAATGCAGCAATAAATACGGTATCAGAAAGAATCTGGGCGGGTACCCCAAGTGCCCTAGGAGAAGTGAGAGCGGACGTAATCGTCGCTAATATTCTGGCTAATCCATTGGAAAAACTCGCCTCTGATTTTGCTCGGTTTATTGTGCCAGGTGGCTCACTGGTAATCAGTGGAATACTTGAATCCCAGACTGAGCACTTGAAAGAAATGCTTTCCAACTGGTTTTCTACTTTTGCAGTGGTGACTAAAGAAGGCTGGGTTCGATTATCATCAACTCGATGTAAGATACCCTAGTGACAACCATGGCCCGCAAAAAATAATGAGGATCGGGTCCGTCAAATTTCCGAATCAAGTGGCACTAGCTCCAATGGCTGGGATTTCAGATCCTCCCTTCAGGCAGTTGGCTGCCGATCTGGGCGCTGGCATAACACCGAGTGAAATGATCACTTCAGATGTCAGACACTGGAAAACGACAAATACAAAACGCCGGCTCCAAAATTTTGAAAATTATTTACCACGAATCCTGCAGATTGTAGGTTTTTGTCCCGAAATGCTTGCAACAGCGGCCAAATTTGGCTGTGAGCAAGGCGCTGAAATCATTGACATAAATATGGGCTGTCCGGCAAAAAAAGTCTGTCGGCGCATGGCAGGCTCCTCCTTACTGAGAGATCCTTCCCTAGTGAAAAAAATCTTAGATCGAGTAGTGGCTGAAGTAGATGTCCCGGTTACCGTTAAGATGCGTACGGGCTGGTCTCCAGATGAGCGAAATGGTATAGAAATTGCTCGAATTGCAGAAAATTGCGGTGCTGCTGCCTTAACCGTCCATGGACGGACACGCGCCTGCAAATTCTCCGGGAATGCTGAATACGACACCATCCGAGAAATTAAGAATGCGGTAAATATCCCTGTAATTGCCAATGGTGATATCGATTCTGCTCAGAAGGCATTAGAAGTGATAACTCATACCGGCGCGGACGGAGTAATGATTGGTCGAGCAGCACAAGGGCGCCCCTGGATATTCAATCAAATCAATTCATATTTAAACGGAGATACTGAGATAACAGATCTTCCATTGAGTGATGTCCGTGATATCATCCTTCGCCATCTGGAGAGCTTATATTCCTTTTACGGTGAGTTCACAGGGGTTCGGATTGGTCGAAAACATCTTATCTCATACTCTCGGGGCCGAGATGGGTGGCATGGGTTTCGAGAAAAAATTGTAACCGCAAAGGAGAGGTGTCAACAATTCGATCTTGCACAACGGTTCTTTGAACAATAATCATAATTAAGCATTTAATAGATAGACTCAAAATGACGTCCACTAAAAAAAATAAAGTGCCAACAAGCGCTCTAAAAACGGGAGTCAAAACTAAGCCATTGAGCACACTAACTGATGAGGCACTGAACCAGTATTTCACAAGCCTAAATGGCCAAAAACCAGCTGATTTGTATCAACTCGTATTAGGGGAAGTAGAAAAACCTCTGTTTAGAGCAGTTCTAAGCTACACAAGGGGCAACCAAAGCGAAGCAGCCAAAATACTTGGAATAAACCGTGGCACTTTGCGAAAGAAACTAAAGACTCACAAGCTCTAGGTCTGATGAGTCGATCTCAACGAGCCCTACTAAGCGTATCTGACAAAACAGGCTTGATTCCCTTCGCTGAAGGGCTGCTCCGACTGTCATTCCAAATAGTATCCACAGGCGGTACGGCTAAGGCTCTTAGGGATGCTGGCCTAGAAGTCACGGATGTTTCCGATGTAACGGGCTTCCCAGAAATAATGAATGGGAGAGTTAAAACACTGCATCCCTCTGTTCACGGTGGACTACTGTCAAGAACTGGAATTGATGAAAGTGTAACAGCAGAATACGGTATCGAGTGGATCGACGTATTGGTTGTAAATCTATACCCGTTCGAATCCACGATTGCTGGTCCAAACTGCACGCATGAGGACGCAATTGAAAAAATCGATGTCGGTGGACCAGCCATGATCAGGGCTGCTGCAAAAAATCATAGCAGAGTAACGGTCATTGTTGACCCAGAAGACTACTCACTAGTACTCGAATCGCTCCAATCAGAAAAATCACTGGATATTTTGCGACAAGAACTCGCGGCTAAAGCTTTTACTCATACTGCTTACTATGATGCTGTTATTTCGCAATATCTGCGCCACGCTGGGCTACAAGCTACGTCAGATTTGATCAAATCAGACCCATTGGTTCTTGGATGGCATCGAGATCAAAAACTTCGTTACGGAGAAAACCCCCATCAGGAAGCCGCGCTTTTTCGTTCTTCCTTCGCGTCATCTGGATCAATTGTTGGAGCGCACCAAAGCCAAGGAAAACCCTTATCCTTTAATAACCTAGTTGATGCGGAGGCTGCGCTCGAGTGTGTAAAAACTTTTTCCGAACCAGTATGTGCAATCATTAAACATGCTAATCCCTGTGGAGTAGCCATCTCTAAAAGTCTCTTAGCAGCATACCAGTCAGCTTTCGCTACTGATCCGCAATCTGCTTTCGGTGGAGTTATCGCTTTCAATCAGCCTCTGGATGCAGGCACCGCAAAATTTATTCTTCAAAATCAACTAATTGAACTGATAATTGCCCCAAAAATTACCCAAGATGCACATCAGGAACTGAATCAGAAAAAAAATGTTAGGGTACTAGAGACTGGTTCGTTCCAAACAACCGACCACAACTGGGACATGAAATCTCTTGCGGGCGGCCTGTTGGTGCAAAGTGATGATTTCGTCGACCCTAATGGTTTCGAGTTGAAAACTGTAACTGAGCGTGCTCCAACTAATTCTGAGCTACAGGCGTTAGAGTTTGGGTGGAAGGTCGTAAAGTTTGTGAAATCTAATGCTATCGTCTACGCAAATGAAAATACCACTCTGGGCATAGGTGCTGGACAAACTAGCCGGGTCATGAGCGCACGCATTGCAGCAATAAAGGCTGCTGATGAAGAACTAGATCTCTCTGGAGCAGCCATGGCGTCAGACGCCTTTTTCCCGTTTCGGGATGGAATCGATATTGCTGCAGAACATGGGATAACATGTGTCATACAACCAGGTGGTTCTGTGCGCGACAAAGAAGTTATTGCGGCCGCTGAAGAACATGGTATGGCAATGGTTTTCACTGGCATAAGACATTTCCGTCACTAAGCTTAAAGGAACACGTGATGAAGGTGCTAGTGGTTGGGGGAGGAGGCAGGGAGCATGCGCTAGCATGGAAACTTGGACACTCGCCCCTAGTTTCTGAGGTTTTGGTTGCGCCCGGAAATGCGGGAACAGAAAATGAACCCAAAACCCGTAATATTCCAATCCACCCAGAAGATTTAGAGAGTCTCATCGCATTAGCGATTTCTGAATCGGTGAGCTTAACAGTAGTCGGACCCGAACAACCACTAGTAGCAGGAATAACCGACCGATTTGAAGCAGCAGGACTCAAATGTTTTGGTCCGCGGGCAGAAGCAGCGCAACTGGAAGGTTCCAAGCTTTTTACTAAGAGCTTCCTACAGCGCCACAACATACCCACTGCGGGTTATGCCAGCTTCGATGAGCTTCATGCTGCGCTCAAATACGTTAAATCCGTAGAACCGCCTATGGTAATAAAGGCAAACGGGCTTGCTGAGGGAAAAGGAGTGATTGTTGCGCAGACACAAGTGGAGGCTGAGCAAGCCGTACGCAAAATGCTAGAGAGCCGTGCTTTCGGGGATGCAGGAACAGTCGTAGTCGTTGAGGAATACCTCCAAGGTGAAGAAGCAAGCTTCATTGCAATGGTGGACGGAACAAACATTCTCCCCCTAGCCAGCTCCCAGGATCACAAAACCAGAGATGACGGAGACACAGGACCCAATACGGGCGGCATGGGAGCTTACTCGCCTGCCCCCGTAGTCACACCAGATATACACGAGCAAATCATGCAGCAAGTCATGATTCCTACTGTTCGTGGTCTTAATAGCGAGGGATTAAAATATCGTGGCTTTCTTTACGCGGGCTTGATGATTGATTCAAAAGGTACGCCACAAGTACTCGAATTCAATTGCCGCTTCGGCGATCCGGAAACTCAACCTATACTGTTTCGCCTGCGCTCTGACCTTGCAGAGCTATGTCTCAAAAGCTTTGATGGCACTCTGAATGAAGCCGCAATTGAGTGGGATTCTCGAGCCGCGCTGGGAATCGTAATGGCAAGCAATGGCTATCCAGGCAATTACAAAAAAGGCTTAAAAATTCAAGGTCTTGATAAAGTCTGCAATGATAGTGTAAAGGTTTTTCAAGCAGGCACAATTATGAACGAGGGCCAAGTACTGACAAATGGAGGAAGAGTACTGTGCACGGTCGCGCTAGGAGATACAGTAAGTGAGGCACGGATTCTTGCGTACGAAAATGTAAAAAAAATTGGCTGGAATGGCGCAATTTATCGCCATGACATCGGCCACCGCGCAATTAACCGCGAATGTGTTAGCGCTTCATAGCATCAAAAAAATCAGAATTTGTTTTGGTATCCTGCATTTTGTTCAACAAAAACTCTACCGCGGCCAGCTCATCCATTGGATGAAGCACCTTGCGAAGAACCCACATTTTCTGAAGTTCCTCTGGATCGGTCAATAGCTCCTCTTTACGAGTTCCGGAGCGATTAATATTAATCGCCGGAAAAATACGCTTTTCTGAAATACGTCGGTCTAGATGAGTTTCCCAATTGCCAGTACCCTTAAACTCCTCGTAGATTACATCATCCATCTTTGAACCTGTGTCAATCAAGGCCGTAGCAATTATTGTAAGACTACCACCCTCCTCGATATTGCGTGCGGCACCGAAAAAGCGCTTCGGACGCTGTAGCGCATTAGCATCAACGCCACCAGTTAAAACCTTTCCTGAGGACGGAACGACTGTGTTGTAAGCTCGTGCTAATCGAGTAATAGAATCCAAAAGTATTACCACGTCACGCTTGTGTTCCGTCAGTCGTTTTGCCTTCTCGATGACCATCTCGGCGACTTGGACGTGTCTGGTTGCTGGCTCATCAAAGGTACTAGAGACAACCTCTCCACGAACTGTGCGCTCCATTTCCGTGACTTCCTCCGGCCGCTCATCAATAAGCAATACCATTAGAATGCATTCAGGCTGATTGGCAGCTATAGAAGCCGCAATATTTTGAAGCAACATAGTCTTACCGGCCTTTGGAGGTGAAACAATTAATCCTCTCTGGCCCTTACCAATCGGCGCAACCATTTCAATGATACGAGCCGTAAGGTCTTCAGTGCTCCCATTGCCCTGCTCTAACTTTAGTCTCTCCTTAGGAAAAAATGGTGTCAGGTTTTCAAAAAGTACCTTGCTTTTGGCATTCTCCGGCGCATCGTGGTTGATCTGGCCAATCTTTAGCAGAGCAAAATATCGTTCGCCATCTTTAGGGGGGCGTATCAAACCCGAGACCGTGTCTCCAGTTCGTAAATTAAACCGACGTATTTGGCTTGGAGAAACATAAATATCGTCAGGCCCGGCAAGATAAGAACTATCAGCTGACCTTAAGAATCCAAAGCCATCCTGAAGAATTTCTAGAATGCCCTCTCCAAAAATATTCTCTCCATTCCTTGCCTGAACCTTGAGAATGGAAAATATAATGTCTTGCTTTCGTGACCTTGCTAAGTTCTCTAGGCCCATTGACTCAGCCAACTCTACTAGCTTTGACGCGGGACGCGTTTTAAGCTCGGAGAGATTCATTGCTTGCTTTGTCAATTCAAGTTCGGCCGCGGGAATCACATCAAATTCCTCATCATCAGGAAATTCCTCCCGAACAAATTTTTTTCTACGGGAAGATCTTTTCTTGACGTTACCGTCTCTCGATTGCCTCGAACCATTCTTATGTCGAGTTCTTGCTGAATTACCCAAGTATCCCCTCACGTATATTTTCCATCAATTTTCAAACCTACCCACCTCAATCCTCAGACAAAGGCAAATGTTCGCTTAAAAAAGACTCTAGCTGGGCCTTTGAAACCGCGCCCACCTGCTGTGCATCTACGGCACCATCTTTAAACAACAATAAAGTTGGTATGGAGCGAATATTATATTTTGCTGGGGTCTGGGGGTTTTCATCTAAATTAAGCTTGACTACTCGCAGACGATCTTTGTAGTCCTCTGCAACCGCATCAAGTATAGGCGCAATCATCTTGCAAGGCCCACACCACTCTGCCCAGAAATCAACCAAAACAGGATACCGAGAATTAACAACATCCTCGTCAAACCCGTTATCCGTAGTATGTACTATCCGATCACTCACAGTCCAAGTCCTCTATTACCCAGTTTCCTATTTTGATCCCTATCCGACAAAACATCTTAATTTTTTCAGTCCAGATGGTGCTCCGAGTAGAAGTGACGCAGTCTACGCAGTAAGGCACAATGTGGGTACTGGTCGCCTCCTTCGAGGCTTGAGGGAAATTCGTAGACATCTGGAAGAGCGAGTACCCCGCCCTGTTAACCCTATTCTGAACTGTTGAGAGCGTAATTTGCAAGTCCTAAGTGCTGATTTGACATCCAAACCAACTGACCATGGCCACCTTACGGGGCTCAGGTTCTCCGCTTTGCCGCTAGAACCAAGACTCCACCAAGGTATATCTGATGCGGGTTTCACGTATTGCACACCCATCCAAGCCAGTACCCTGCCGCTTACCCTGAAGCAAAAAGATGTTGCTGGACAAGCTCAAACTGGCACAGGCAAAACAGCAGCCTACCTAATCACATTATTTCAACATTTATTGAGTTCATTGCCGCCAAAAGACCGCGAGCTAGGCCCAAGAGCCTTGGTACTGGCGCCAACCCGGGAGCTAGCAGTCCAGATTCATGAAGATGCTACTGTTCTTAACAAATACTTATCTTACAAATTAGGTCTGGTATTTGGAGGAAAGGACTACGAGAAACAACGTCAGCGCATCGCGTCAGGTGTGGATATTTTGATTGGTACCCCAGGACGCTTTATTGATTATTATAAACAAAACATTTTCGGACTAAAAAATACTCAGGTCATGGTGCTAGATGAAGCCGATCGCATGTTTGATCTAGGTTTTATACGTGATATTCGCTATGTTCTTCGGCGCTTACCCGCACCAAGGAAACGTCTGAATATGCTTTTCTCCGCAACGCTTTCCCATCGAGTACTAGAGCTTGCTTACGAACACATGAACGAACCAGAACTTGTTCAGATTGATCCAGATAAGGTCACTGTAGACAGTGTACAGCAAAGTATCTACTTCCCAAGCAATGATGAGAAGACCCCTCTATTAATTAGCCTACTGAAAAAAATAGGCATTCAGCGTACTATGATTTTTGTAAACACCCGTCGTGAAGCAGATCGTTTGCAGGACTATTTAGAGCACAACGGGATTCATGCGAAAGCAATTTCTGGTGACGTACCTCAGATCAAGCGAATGAGAATGCTTAAAAGATTCCAGTCTGGTGATCTCCCTGTTCTTGTAGGAACCGATGTTGCATCGCGTGGCCTACATGTACCTGACGTAAGTCACGTTTTTAACTATGACCTGCCACAGGATCCTGAGGATTATGTGCATCGTATCGGCCGAACAGCTCGGGCCGGCGCAGGCGGTCACGCTGTCAGTTTCGGGTGCGAGGAATACGTAACCTCGCTACCCGAAATTGAAGAATTCATTGGAAAAACAATTCCTGTTGTAAATATCGAGAAGGGAATGTTGATTGATGTGCAACACCCACCCGTGAAAAGGCGTAAACCCAAAGGGTGGACAAAAACGCAAACGGGGCCCAAATTTTCTAGAAAAAAATCTTGAGCTTGAAATACAGATAAAGGCTACAAATACCTAGCTTGGATTAGTTTTCTAAATCGATACGCTCACCCTCAAATACCCGTCGAAGATCGTACTCTTGCTGGGAGGGTAATAAAAAAATGTTTTGAGGATAAAATCGGAAGGGGATTAAATTATTAAAAATTATCTCCTCGTTGTATTGGTTGGCAGCTAATCCCGCTAAGTACTGTAAGCGCAAACTTCCATCTCGGTTAATTTGAGCACCTCTGAGCCAGGGACTTAGGTCAGACGCTTGGCTGGTGTAAGTGCTAAGAAAGTGCGCTAGAGAATCAAAACCCACCTGGCGCAGTGAACTTTCAACCAATTCAAGTTCATCCAGCCTATTCCGAAGCGCCAATATATCTATTTCTAACGCCCCATTCTGACCAAGAAGTACTAGATCGTAACCCTCTTCCAGGACATTGCTGTGCCATAGGCTTGCACCAGGGAATGTTTCCACAAAAGTGGCAATCTCACTTTTCACAGCCTCCTCACTTGACTGGTACAGTGGTACCCATTGAGTTACGAGCCCACCCGGATTCAAATGTGATCTGATCAATTCGAAATACTCGGCAGAATAAAGCGCTGCGGAACCTTTAACCCAAGGATGAATGGGATCTGACGTTATGATGTCAAATTTCTCCTCAGTAGTTGCAATAAAATGGCGTGCATCATCGTAGATGACTTCGACTCGGGGATCATCTAAAACATCGTAGTTTTCACCTGCGAAATACAGGCCCGCGGCCTCAGTTACTCTGGGCTCAATCTCACAAATCACAATTCGCTCTATCCCCGGATAGCGCACAAAAGAGCCTGCGGTTACACCAGCTCCAAAGCCAACAATCAATACCGACTTAGGATCCGGATGTAAGAGTGCAGGAAGATGTGCCAACATACGCTGAAGCCGCATATCCACCGGTTCGCTCGATGCCACAATTTTTCCTCCCACATGAAAATATCTGTACCCACTTGGAAGTCTACTCACTGCAACGGATGAAACCCTGCCTTCATCCACATAATCAAAGCGGTTCTCCCAGGCCCACTTGTAGAGTTCGTGACCAAATCCAATCAAACGTGACTCAGTGGGTGAGACTAGGGCTACCATCAATGCGACAAAAGCGCCCAATGGGACCAGAATAGCGGTGGCAGAATAGTAACTGATTCTGCCTAAACGCGAACCGGCAGCGATTAAAATTGTGGCTCCCGAAATACCTGCTAATAACGTGAGAACCTGCTGAGCCTGCTGGGTGCCCAGCCATGAAATAATCACTAGACTGAATGCAAGTGCCCCAACAATTGCCCCCAGTGTATTGGATGCATAGACACCCCCTACAAGACGACCCGGTTCGTCTGTATGTTCCGCGGCAGAAGCCAAAGCCAATGGAAAACTAGCGCCCCACAAAATTGTAGCCGGCAGAATTGCTGTGCCTGTCCGAAGCAAATCATGGCCAAACTTGGCACCCGGGTCCTGAAGAAAGATAGGATCCAAAGTCCAAAATGGGAGAACCTGACTTATTGCAAAAGCGGCCAAAGGCACTGCACCTGCTAGAGCCAATTGACTCCAGCCAAAAAGCAGTGCTGGTCTAGAACTAACACGCACACAATATGATCCGATGCTTGACCCTACGGCTAGTCCGACTAAAAACACAGCTAGAATGATAGTAAAAGTATATACAGTCGCACCCAACATCAGTGACATCAACCGCGTCCAAACCACTTGGGCCCCCAATGCAGTAAGCCCCGAAACCGCAATAGCTCCGTAGACAATAAATTTGGGTAATTCAGTGACTGAAGGTTGCAAACTGCAAGCATCTGCCATTAAGGCCTGAGGTACAGGGAAAGGAGGAGTTCGGCGAGCCAATGCTATTGCAAAAACAGCCACTAATACATTTACTACGGCTGCAAACTGAGTAGCCGTCACCATGTCGTACATTGGCAAGAGATAAAACCCCGCCAAAAGAGTTCCGCCCACGGCGCCCAGCGTATTCGACATATACAGAAAACCCAATCGGGAAATTCCAATGCGGTTCGTTCCCATCCATCGGGCAACTGCAGGCAATGTCGCACCCATCATGATAGTGGGAGGAAGTAAACAAATTAAGCAAATCATAGCGCGCAGCAAAATGCCCGCCGTTCCATACCCCACAACAGAAACATAGAGAAGCCTTACCGAAGGCAAAAGCACCAGAATGAGTAGGCCGAATAACCCTATGCCTAGCTCAAGTACCGCATAGATCAGCAATGGGTGGTTACGGGATGTTGCCAGTCGGGGAAACACCCAGCTGCCAAGAAAAAGTCCGCCCATGAAACTGGTTAGAACAATAGCCATAGAGATCGAAGATGCTCCAACCACCTGACGTAAAAGTTCGTACCAGATCACTTCATAGATTAATGCCGAACACCCACTACCCAAAAAAAACAATAACAATGCAGCAAGCGCCCAATTTGATCGTGATGCTTCAGTCATTAGTTACCCAAAAGATCAGCGACCCCGTCAATTGCTGGAAAAAAATCAACAGACTTGGCCGGATATTGCGAATCCGGCTTTTGAATAGCTATCAGAAATTTCACGCCAAACTCACGGGCATTTTGAAGTACTTCTACACTGTCCTCGATGAAAAGGGTTCGCTGAGGATCAATATTTTCTCGCGCTACAAATTTAGTCCAAAATTGCTGTGTTTCTTTTGGAAAATGGAAGTCGTGAGAAGAGATGAGTCCGTCCACCCGCTTATCTAAATCAGTCTGGCTCACTTTTATGGCTAGGGTATCTCGATGTGCATTCGTAACGAGCAATAATCGCTTTCCTCTTGCCTGAACTGATGCAAGAAATTCTACTGCCTTGGGTAGATACCTGATCCGGTAACGATTAGCCCGTTTGAGTGCCCGTATATCTAACCCTAAGGCCTCTGTCCAATGATCAATACAATACCAAGCCAAAGTTCCCTCTTTCTCTCGGTAGCGCTCCAAAAGACGGTCATGTGCCTCTTCCTTGGTAAGCTGATGCAGCGTTGCATAATGCGAAGGAATGAGATCCCTCCAAAAAAAATTGTCAAAGGCGAGATCTAGTAAAGTTCCATCCATATCGACCAAAACCGTGTCGATTTCTGACCAAGGAACGATCAGGTTGGCCGTTTCCATGGCAGACTATGATACCTATGGACTCACAAGAATACCTAAAGTACAAGCAACAGCTGGACGGGATTCGGGCAATTGCGCAAGATGCTGCCCAAGTAATCATGGATATTTATGGGTCAAGCTTCAATATTACCTATAAAAATGACCACTCTCCGCTCACTGAAGCCGACCATGCCTCGCACACTCTGATCTGTGATCGCCTAACCAATCTTAAACCCACCCTGCCTGTTCTCTCGGAAGAGTCTAATAAGGAGGAAGTGAGGGAGCGCCTCACATGGCAACAGTATTGGTTAGTAGATCCTCTCGATGGTACTAAGGAGTTCATTAAGAGAAATGGGGAATTCACGGTTAATATCGCGCTAATCAAAAAATCCCGTGCAGTGATGGGTGTTGTGGTAGCACCTGCACTACGACTCGAATACTCAGGCGCCCTTGGCTTGGGCGCATGGAAACGTGATGGTGCTGGACAAGCTATCCCCATTAGTGTGACTCGCGTTGCGCAAGATCCGGCGCGAGTGGTGGGTAGTAGAAGTCATTCTAATCCTGAGCTTGCAACCTACCTTAACCGCGTAGGTCCCCACGAATTTAAACCTATGGGGAGTTCACTAAAAATCTGTCTTGTTGCTGAGGGCAAAGCTGATATCTATCCACGACTAGGGCCAACGTCAGAATGGGACACAGCAGCGGCTCAGGCTATCTTAGAGAGTGCCGGTGGATGTATGATTGACACCAATGGAAGCGCAATTAGGTATAACACTAAAAAGCACCTTGCCAACCCTCACTTTTTGGCATTCAGCGATGTAGAGCGTGGCTGGCTGGCGGCGATTGATGGTGAGTAGTGGACCAAAAAATCGAAACAGAGATATTTAAAAACGTGGAACGACTTAAAGAGTTGCGAGTAGAGCATCAGGACTTAGATCAGGTAATCTCCAAGCTGGCAAACGATCCCGACGTGGATCAGATCATGCTTCGCCGCCTAAAGAAGCGGAAACTTATGCTTAAGGACATGATCACGCAGCTAGAAAGCGCCCAGATTCCAGATCTCAACGCTTAACAAGGCACTCTACTCTACAAACACTGGATTAAGTTGTTTCCTATGCGGCATCTGTCGCTGAGCTTCCTGTCACCTGTTCCAGCGCTGGGTCCTTTCGCTGCTGGGCTCTACCTAGGGCAATGGAGAGTACACACCAGATTGCCGCGAAAGGCACGGTTGCCGCCGCCATCAAGGTCATCGTACCCAGAGCACTCAAAGCACTTTGGATTCCAGCACCTGCAACATCTCCTCCCCGATAAAGAAATACATCAATCAGTGGCTTTGCTTTGTACTTTTCCGCAGGAGACACTACGCTGAACAAGGACTCCCTGGCTGGGCGCGAAATAGCATAACGTGTCGCTCTATGAACCGCCTGAAAAAGCGCCATGACACCATAAAGCGGCCAAATAGCAAGGACCGCAAATCCCATAACGGTCACTATGGGAAGGATAGCAAGAGTCCAGCCAATCCCCAGTCGTTTGATGACACGTGTAGTTATAAATATCTGCGTGATCAGTGTTGCTCCCTGGGCAAGAGCATCAAACTGGGCAAAACCGCCGACACGCTGACTAAACGTGTCTGTGTTATCCAAAATAATATTAGCCTGCGTGAAATAAATGAGCGTATTGGAAATGGCAAGAAAAACAATGAAGGCAGCTATTCCCAGTAAATAGGGTGACTGCACCACCGCGGTCGCGCCATCCCAGAAACCTCCCCCGATACGCTCCCCGGACGGAACAGTAGACGTCGTGTAATCTTTCGTGAGACTGGAATGCTCTGAACAAAGCGCTGCCCTGTCAAGCGCAAGCATGACCACGATCGCCACTGCAAAAAAACCGGCGCCAGTCAGCATCAGGCCGACGGGCAAATAGACAGAATCCGTCATTCCACTAATAACATTAGTGGCCCAACCTCCGACCAACGCCCCAATCGTGCCTCCGATACCAATAAAGGCAAACATGCGCTTACCTTGATCAACGTTGAAAATATCTACCATGAACGCCCAAAATAGACTGTTCACAAAAAGATTAATCGCACTCAGCCAAGCATAGAAGGTATAACCCACCCCACGAGAGAGGCTTGTCTCAGCATCGGTTCCAATTAGCCCACCACCGGCACCAGCATCAATAACCAATAGGACGGAGAACCCAATCAGGCACACGACAACGAACAAGTAACCAATGGGTATGAAACGGCGCCGGTCTAAGCGACTGACTACTCCGCCGAAAAGTAAAACAAGTATCAGCGAAACAACAGATGTCATTAGGAACAACCATCGAAGCTGCCCCATACCCCCCGACACACCCATTGCCTCGCGCACCGGACGCAAAAAGAAATAACCGCAGAGCACACAGAAGTAAAAAAGACCCGAAAGAAACGCTAAAGAAAGCTCCCCGGGCTTGAAATTGAGCCCATGCGCCACCCACTGTTTCATCTCTTTTGACACCATCCGAATTCCAACTCCTATGAATTTTTTTTTGTTGCTCCAAGATTTTTTTAAGTCGCTATTGCGCACCCACGGCGGAATGAGGGCCAGTATAACGTGTAAAAGATCTCCAAAAACTGAGGGGCTAGATTTTTTTTTTCAACAGCCGAAAGAAACAAAAAAAATTATAATTTATTAATAAATAAAGTATTTATTCTCAAATAACACTACTTCGAGTTGATTTTTTGGATGACTAATCCTGTGCTGAACTTAGTTCCGAAGCATTTTTTTTTTGCGTGCCCTGCACAACCTACCCCCCTTGGCGCTAGGATAAGGATAAGAGATTACCTCTCACGACCTAACTAAAAACGATAAAGGGGGACTCAGTGGCAGCATCTCAAAAGCTATTTCACACTAAGGATATTCGAAATATAGCCGTGGTAGGTCATGCAGGTTCGGGAAAAACCACGCTTATCGAGACTCTACTGGAAAAAGCGGGGGCAATTAACTCAGCTGGTAGCGTTAGCAAGGGCACTACAATTTGTGATTTTTCAGATCAAGAAAAACACCTCCAGCACTCACTCGATGCGAGTGTATGTCATCTTGAAACTGGCGGAACCTCTATTAATCTTTTAGACACCCCCGGATACCCCGATTTTATGGGGCGGGCCTTAAGTGTATTGTCAGCAGTCGAGACTGCGGCAATAGTAGTTAATGCGCAAGCGGGGCCAGAATTGGTTACTCAGCGCATGATGGACTTCAGTTCACAGCGGAATCTATGTCAGCTCATTGTCGTTAATAAGATTGATGCAGAGGGTGTGGAACTGGAAAAAATATTAGCTGAAATTCGAGAAACGTTTGGCCGACAATGCCTGCCACTGAATTTACCTGCACAACAGGGCAAGGCTGTGGCGGATTGTTTCTTCGAGCCAGCGGATCAAATACCAGACTTTTCTTCCATTGATGCCGCCCATACTGAAATTGTAGATCAAGTTGTAGAGCTCGACGAAGAACTCATGGAAGCCTACCTCGAGCAGGGCGATGAGCTTTCCCTCGAGCAACTTCATGATCCGTTTGAGAGAGCGCTGCGGGCTGGTCACTTAGTTCCCGTCTGTTTCGTCTCTTCAGAAACGGGTGCTGGTATAAAGCAATTGCTGCGCGTCCTGTCCGAGCTTATGCCAAACCCCATGGAAGGAAATCCTCCAGAATTTTTTAGCGACACTTCAGAAGAAAAAGCTGTTACCGTTAATGCAGACGATGCGGGCGGTCATTTTGTAGGACATATTTTCAAAGTCAATGTCGATCCCTACGTAGGTCGTCTCGCAACCTTTAGGGTTCATCAAGGAACTGTCAAAACGGGTGATCAAATCTTTGTGGGCAACCACAGAAAAGCCGTCAAACTTGCACACCTGTATCGAGTGCAAGGCAAAAATCTTGAAGAGGTGTCAAGTGTAGTATCAGGTGATTTTTGCTCGGTCTCAAAAATAGAAGAACTCCATTTTGATGCGGTTATCCATTCCAGTCACGATGAAGATGATTTACATTTGAGATCCACAAAAATACCACCTCCCATGTATGGCGTTGCTTTGGAATTGACTCAACGGGGCCAAGAAAAAAAGCTATCAGATGCACTGCACAAACTGACCACAGAAGATCCGAGCCTAAAAATAGAATTTCATGCCCAGGCAAATGAAACTGTACTACGGGGAATGGGTGAGTTACATCTCCGTATTGTCCTTGAGCGCATGAAAACCGAATTTGGTATCGACGTCTCTACGCAGCCTCCTAAAATCGCTTACCTAGAGACCGTAACCCGGAAATCGGAAGGTCACCATCGCCACAAAAAACAAACCGGTGGCGCCGGGCAGTTTGGAGAAGTGTTTCTTAGAATTGAGCCATTGCCGCGGGGCAGCGGTTTTGAATTTTCTAACAAGGTAGTCGGGGGCACAATACCGGGACAGTTCATTCCAGCCGTAGAAAAAGGTGTCCGGCAAGTCCTCAACGACGGCGCTATCGCAGGTTATCCGCTACAAGATGTAAAAGTTACCGTGTATGACGGTAAACATCACCCCGTGGATTCCAAGGAAATTGCCTTCGTAGCTGCCGGTAAACGTGCCTTCTCAGATGCTATTTCTAAAGCGAAGCCAATTGTATTGGAGCCGATTGCTAAAATAGAGGTCACCACCCCTAACAATTATGTGGGTGACATTACCGGTCACCTCTCTGGAATTCGAGGCCGAATCGCTGGTAGCGATGCAACAGCGGGGAATCGGGTAAAAATTTCAGCCGAGGTACCTCTCGCTGAGCTAGGAGATTACCAAACCACGCTTAAATCCCTCACGGGAGGCGAAGGCACGTTCACGATGGAGTTTGATCACTATGAAAAAACCCCGCCCGGCGTACAAAAAGGTCTGGAGAAGGCATTCCGCCCCACTACTGAGGAGTAGGGAAAAAAGAATCTAATTAGAACCCGCTTTTTCTAGTAAAATAATGTGTGTCCTGCACTTGAAGTCATCTTCAGTACAATCGGGATGATCCGCAATTAATCTGTCCCTTATCTCTTTATTTTTTAAAACTTCTACTGCAATCGGGCAAAATTCTAATATCAGTTTCTTGACCGTAAATCCTACCTTTTGGAAAATTTCCAGATACTGAGGTGAGTTTAATTTACTGAATAGGTCTAATTTGACCAAAATCCCACCTGCTCCTGCTTTGAGTTCAGCCTCAAAGGTCGGTTTAACGTTGGCTTTCACGTATTCCCAATATTCTTTCTGTTCAAGCAAAAGATGGTTGAACCCGTTATTCTTATTTTCTCTCCCGGAAAAGTGGTCACCTCCCCAGGTATACCACAAAGGCCCCCCATAGGAGGCATACATTACGCCGTTTGTATTTAGTAACCTGTAACATTTTTCTGCTACATGCTCCACATTCCTGACATGCTCAAACACCGCTTCGCTCGCGATAATGTCAAACGTTCCTATTTCATGAGCATTCAGATCTTCTATATCTCTTTGAAAAAGTTTGATTGGTATGTCAATAATGGATTTGGATTTTTTTCTCACGACCTCAAAAGCTTTTTCATAGTTTAATATGTCATTTCCGACAATTTCCTTTGGCTGATATCTCAGCCACATTGGAATTCCATACCCATTACCAACACCAATGATTAGTACTCTGGAGTCCCTAATTTTTTTGTGTCTATTCAGCCAATTGATTCTTGCTTTATTGGAGAAGCCTTTAGCCGGTAAAGCATAATCATATTCATATGGCAGGTTCTTGAAGTAATTTTTATAAATAAATTGGTAGATTCTTCGTCTAAAAAATAAGTCGTAAAAATCTCTAGCAATTTCCCTTGGTGAATGCCCGATGTTGGGATCGAAAGGTATGTGTGTTGAAGAAATATCGATAGAAGAGAAAAAATCCTCTTGCTTCGTATCTTCAATCCAGTGTTTTTTTATAGTCACAATTATTTATTGACCAACAACAGGCCGTGAATATTAGCGTGAAAGTAGGTTTTCGGCGCCCCCCAATAATCGCTCTGGAATGGATCGGCGCCTTTTATAGGTGACACGATAGAGTTCATATTTTTTTGAAACGCTCATTAGATAATCATCGCTAGTAGAAATTTCATCGATTAACTTCAGCTCTAGCGCTCTTAATCCATACCAATGCTCCCCGGTCGCAGTTTCTTCAAGCTCTACATTCGGACGGTGTTCCGCAATCTGGTGTTTGAATAAAGTGTGAACGTCCTCGATTTCCTCCTGCATTTTTTCTCGACCCTCTTCCGTATTTTTTCCAAACACGGTTAAAGTGCGCTTGAACCGTCCCGCAGTAATCTGCTCAAAATCTACTCCACGCTTCTCTAAAAAGCGGTGGAAATTTGGTAGTTGTGCTATAACTCCGATAGAGCCTACGATCGCAAACGGGGCAGCAATGATCCGGTCCGCCACGCAGGCCATCAGATATCCCCCGCTCGCAGCAACCTTATCCACCGAAACCACTAGTGGTACCCCGTGGTCCTTGATCCTCATGAGTTGCGAAGCAGCTAGTCCGTGCTCATGTACAGTACCACCTGAGTTCTCCAAACGAACGAGCACTTGATCATCCTTAGTAGCCACCGCAAGAACTGCTGAAACCTCTTCCCGTAAAGAGGCCGTCGCGGTTGCCCGAATGTCACCCTTGAAATCCAGTACATATACACAGTTTCGGGTTATGCCTTTTTTGTTTTGGTTCTTCCTCTTTTCCTTCTTTTCTTTTTTATCTTCCTTTAGCAATTTTTTGAACTTCTCTTTTCCAAGAACAGCGGCACGTAACACATTACTGAAATGCTCGAACCGCTTATTCAGATGCTCTACGCTAAGTCCGTCCGGAGGCGTCTTTTTCTTCGCCGAAACAATGACAACCACAACAAAGACAAGCACAATAATTGCAACCGTAACGACTTTAGCGACAAACAGCCCATAATCAGAGAAAAATACTGCCATTAGTTCAGCCCACCACCTGAATGATTGAGTCCGATATTGTTTTTATCCAGAACACGGTCAGCGCGGTAACTAGAACGCACCAAAGGACCCGAAACCACTTCCAGAAAGCCACGCTCAAGCCCCAAATCACGATACCCCTTAAACTCTTCAGGCGATACATAACGCTGAACCGGGATATGATTCATAGTCGGGCGCAGATACTGTCCAAATGTAACAATGTCCACACCCGCTTTCCGCAAATCTTCCAGAGCCTCCACAATCTCATGCTCTGTTTCACCAAGACCCAACATAAGGCTGGTCTTGGTTAGGAGTCCGAACTTGTAACGTTTAGCGTACGCTAACATATCAAGGGTCTGTTGATAGCCCGCGCGAGGATCGCGAACTTGGTGAGTTAACCGTCTAATCGTCTCAAGATTTTGTGCGTAAACCGTGACACCGGAGTCTATAACCCTTTCAACACAGGAGACTCTACCAGAAAAATCAGGTGTCAATGCTTCAACTACCGTCCCTGGACAGCGGGCTCGAATCGCCCGTACACAATCCGCGTAATGGCTGGCACCTCCATCAGGCAAATCATCCCTGTCCACAGAAGTCAGTACTACGTAACGAAGGCCCATGAGATCCACAGAACGAGCCGCATGGGCCGGCTCATCCGGATCTAGCCATCCACCCGGATTCCCCGTATCCACTGCGCAGAACTGGCAGGCGCGAGTACAAACAGCACCCATGAGCATCAAGGTGGCTGTACCGCTTCCCCAACACTCACCGATATTCGGACACATAGATTCTTCACACACGGTAGCCAGACGATGCTCACGAACTGTCTCTTTGACCTTGCTGTACTTGCCTCCTGTCGGGATCTGAACCTTCAGCCAAGCTGGCTTCTCTTTCCTATTAACGCTGCCTTCCAAATGACGTGCCTTCATACCATTCTTTATCGCAGAAAAGCCGTGCTCGGTCCTATACTTCGAACCGTTGCTGACTATAGGAATACCGCGGAATTCAGTCGACACTCTATTCAATCACTTGTTATCTGGGGTAAAAAGCATTATCTCAGATTTTTCGGAATGTTTTATGGGACGATACCGACAACCTGCTGAGCAGAGCTCAAAGTATATTACTCCTGAGGGTGCTGCAATGTTGAAGGAGGAACTCGATGATCTGTGGCTTAATAAGCGCCCTAAAGTAACCAAGGCTGTGTCAGAGGCTGCGGCGCAGGGCGATCGTTCGGAAAATGCTGAATATATCTATGGCAAAAAGCAGCTCAGGGAAATTGATAAGCGGGTTCGTTATCTAAGAAAACGCCTAGAGAGAATACGGGTAGTGGACCAGATTCCGTCAGACATGAACAAAATCTATTTTGGCGCATGGTTTGAGCTTGAAAATCAAAATACCCAAACAAAAATTTTCCGCTTGGTCGGTCCAGACGAATTTGATTCATCGGATAACTACATCAGTATGGATTCACCTATGGGAAAAGCAGTTATGAACAAGGCTGTGGATGATAAGATTACGGTTCGTGCACCTGGTGGAGAAACCGTTTACCGGATCGTTCAGATTAGTTACCACAATCTAGAGCTAGAAGACGATTGAGCTATCTGCAACAAAAATCATGAAGCGCTACCTAACACTTGCAGTGGTAATCAGCATGTTCCACTGTGCATATGCACAGGAAACGGGGCTGCGCGAGACACTTTTCAAAGAAGCAGATGAAGCACTTAGCGCAGCTCAGGCAGTCGATGCACGTTTGCTTTCTCCTGGTCACTTTCTTGATGGTGCTAAGGCATACCTCAGCGCCGAAAACGACTTTGAGCGAGGCAGAAGCCTCAACCGTATCACTGGCCAACTTGCCTCTGCGATAGAAGCATTCACTAAAGCAAAAGAGGCGGCAGAAAATGCAAGCATTGATCTCGCATCCCTAATACAAGCCAGAGAAGATGCCATTACCGCATTGGCAGAAAGTTTTGCTATTGATCTCTGGAATGAGGCGGAAGAGCTTTTTAGTGAATCTGCAAAAAATTTAGAAACAGGGAATACCGAATCTACAACAGAGCAAGCTGAAAAAGCAGAATCCCTGTACCGGGATGCTGAGCTGGAAGGTATCAAAGCACAGCATCTCAGCCATACCCGTTCGCTTGTTGCTCAGGCAGAGCAAATTGGGGTGCCTCAGTACGCACCTAAAACATTTGCAAAAGCAAAATCTCTTCTGGCCCAAGCCGAAGCAGAGCTGAACAAAAACCGCTATGAAGTCGGACTCCCTGGGGAATTAACTGAACAAGCGGATTACGAGACAAGACACGCCGAATTAATTGCTGATTATATCCGTGGGGCAGAAACCGAAGCCTGGAGTGTAGAAGATGTCATTCTTTTGTATGAACAATCGATCCTAAAAATTGCGGCAGCAGCCGATAAAACATTGATATTAGACAAAGGATCAGATTCAGCGGCAAACGAGATGGCTGATTACATCAGA
>CAYXIJ010000022.1:0-35000 GCA_964465375.1 uncultured Gammaproteobacteria bacterium
ATTCCTCCAACGGAGTATTGTTGAGCAACGCCCTAGGTTTTTGCAATCCTAAGGTGGCAAAGAAAAACTGCAGGCTCGACTGCAACATTGTCCAACCGTCCGACCGATAGACTTGATCTGCTGTAAAATTTGCCCAAACACGCTCCATCTCTTTTACTGCCAAGGAAAACCGGCTTGCACGACTAGCTATTACTGCCGCATTGATAGCCCCTGCAGAAGTGCCCGAGATCACAGCAAATGGGTTGGGGGCCTTATTGGGCAGAACGCTCGAAATAGCCTTCAATACTCCTACCTGATAGGCACCGCGGGCCCCGGCCCCTGGCAAAATCAGAGCTTTGCGAAGCATTTCAGCTGCCTTCTGGTTCGATATCTTCGGCTGGCTCGGGAACTTTTAAAATCTGCATGGTGTTGGTCCCTCCCGATATACCTTCCATCTCACCTTTAGTGAGTAACAACAAATCACCAGGACTCACGGCACCTCTATCAATCAAAGTATTGAATACAGTCTGGTGAAGCGTAAAGGAATCAGCATGAGCAATATCAAATGGAACCGGGTACACGCCCCGTTGCATTGCCACCCGTCTGCGCGTATCCGCATGTCGCGTACAAGCATAAATAGGAATATTGGATCGAACCCGTGACATCCAGCGGGATGTGGAACCAGACTCGGTCAGCGCAACAATTGCACTGACATCTAAATGATTCGCCGTATACATAACAGCCATAGCGATAGCCTCATCTGCATATTCGAATACATCATCGAGGCGATAATTGGGCGCGCCTGAAAAAATTTCGTGTTTCTCAGCGCCTAAACACAACTCGTTCATCACCTGAACCGCCTGAACCGGATGTTCACCAACTGCCGTCTCAGCAGAAAGCATCACGGCGTCGGTACCATCCATAACGGCGTTCGCTACATCTGAAGCTTCAGCCCGGGTCGGAGACGCGTGTTGAATCATTGATTCAAGCATTTGGGTTGCTGTAATCGAGATTTTATTCCGTGAGCGAGTTAGACGAATTAAGCGTTTCTGTAGGCTGGTCATCGCTGCGTAGCCGACCTCTACAGCAAGGTCGCCACGGGCTACCATTATGATATCGCTCGCATCAATGATCGACTCAATATTTTCAACGGCTTCAGCCCGCTCTATCTTTGCAACAATATTTGCTTTCCCGCCAGCCGCTTCTAATAAGCTCCTGGCCTTTTTAATATCCTTAGCCTCCCGAGCAAAAGAAACCGCGAGAAAATCAAGTCCAAGTGCTGCGGCAGCCTCAATGTCGGCTCGATCCTTGCGGGTGAGAACCGGCGCTGAGAGTCCTCCTCCCTGCTTGTTGAGGCCCTTATGTTCAGATAACGTCCCTCCCTCAACAACTGAGCAACGTACTTTTGTTTTGCTTGTTGCCTCGACACGTAAAATAATTTGTCCGTCATCAAGCAACAGCAAGTCTCCAGTCTCTACATCCCTTACCAAATCCGGATAGGAAACAGATACCCCGTTCTCATCACCTGCATTTGAGCTCATAGCAGTATCTAGCGTAAAAGTTTGCTCTTCCTTCAAAACAACTGGGCCACTCTGGAAAGATTCTATGCGAATTTTCGATCCCGCTAAATCGCCCATGATGCCGACATAACGCCCCACCTTATCGGCTATCTTGCGCACCTTATCGATTCGTTTTTTCTGATCCTCAGCAGCGCCGTGCGAAAAATTAAGTCGCAAAACGTCTACGCCAGCTCTGATCAGATTCTCTAGAACCATGACATCATCCGTGGATGGTCCAAGGGTAGCAACAATCTTGGTACGCCTCTGGGTAATCCTCTGCTCGGTTTTTTTTGCCTTCACATTATTTTTTTCATCGGTTTGGTTGTTAGGCCCGCTCCTTCAAAACAGCAATGGCAGGAAGTTCCTTGCCCTCGATAAAATCAAGGAAAGCACCACCTCCTGTGGAAATATATGAAATTGCCTTACCCACACCAAATTGCTCAACCGCTGCTAGTGTGTCGCCACCACCGGCAACCGAAAATGCCTCACTAGCAGCAATGGCCTCAGCTATGCGGTGCGTCCCATGTACAAATTCAGGGTGTTCAAAAACACCCACTGGTCCATTCCAGAGAATGGTACCCGCCTTGTCAATACAACCACAATAGTCCGCTGCAGTTTTGGGGCCGATATCAAAAATCATTTCATCGTTAGTCAAATCTCGTGTTAACTTGATAGTTCCGTGAGTGTCATTTTTCAGGCCTTTAGCCACTACCACATCAGTTGGAAGGGGTATGGAAGCGGCGCCGAATTTCCCGGCTAAAAGACTTTCACAATAATCCAGCCGATCGGGCTCCATTAGTGATCGACCGACATCAATGCCTGTGGCCGCAAGAAGAGTATTGGCAATACCACCACCGACTATCAGTTGATCGACCTTCTCCGCCAGAGCACTTAGTACCGAGAGCTTGCTGGAAACCTTAGCTCCTCCTACTACCGCCACCAACGGTCGTGCAGGATTCTCTAATACCTTTGACAAAGCGGTGAACTCTCTGACTAAGAGTGGCCCCGCACATGCTATTGGGGCATAACGAGCAATACCACAGGTACTCGCTTGAGACCTGTGAGCGGTGGCAAAAGCGTCCATGACAAAAATATCGCAAAGTGTGGCCATGCGTCTGGCTAATGCCTCATCATTGGCCTTCTCCCCAGTCTCAAAGCGAACATTTTCGCAGAGTGCTACTGATCCTGGTTCTACTTCGACGCCCTCCAGCCAGTCCTTTACAAGCATAACGGGACCGGTCAGTAGTTGCCCCAATCTGTCCGCAACTGGCGACAAAGAAAAGGCCCTATCCGATGAACCCTCAGCAGGCCTCCCAAGATGAGAAAGCAAAATAACCCGGGCATCTTGCTCCACTGCAAATTGAATAGTCCGCAATGCGGCACGAAGTCGTTTGTCGTTTGTAATCTGGCCATCCTTGATTGGTGCGTTAAGATCCTCTCGGATCATCACCCGCTTTCCAGAAAGATCAAGCTCTGTCATATGTTTGACAGCAGACAGCATTTTGCCTTAGCCGATTGTTAAGCCGCGTTAGCTAACGCAAGCGTGGTGTCAAGCATTCGGTTGGAGAAGCCCCACTCATTGTCATACCAAGCGCAAGCTTTAACCAGCGTTCCATTCAACACCCGCGTCATACCGGAATCATAGATTGAGGAGGCCGAATTATGGTTAAAGTCTACAGAGACCAGCGGCTCATCCGAGTACAGCAATATACCCTTTAAATCACCCTGACTAGCCGCCTGGACGATTTGATGTACCTCATCCACGCTCGTCGCCCTCCCAGCAGTGAAAGTCAGATCTACAAGCGAAACATTGATTGTGGGTACGCGTATCGCAAAGCCATCAAGTCGGCCGTCCAACTCTGGTAACACCAGCCCCACAGCCGCTGCCGCGCCAGTATTCGTTGGAATCATAGACTGCGTAGCAGAACGGGCCCGTCGTAAGTCAGAGTGGTAAACATCCGTCAGAACCTGATCATTTGTGTAGGCATGTATAGTTGTCATCAAGCCTTCCACTATTCCTACAGATTCGTGCAATGCCTTGGCAAGCGGTGCTAAACAGTTCGTAGTACACGAGGCGTTCGAAATAATGGTATGGGATGCTTTTAAACTATCCTGATTGACCCCATAAACAATCGTTGCGTCTACGGATGTACCTGCTGGGGCCGATATAACAACTTTGCCAGCGCCGGCCCCAAGATGTGCCGAAGCTTTTTCCTTGGAATTAAAAAAACCAGTACATTCCAAGACCACGTCAACGTTCATTTCGGCCCAGGGCAGCTTCGAAGGATCGCGCTCAGCACACACGCGGATCAAATCGCCATCTACCACTAACTGATCATCTTTCACCTGGATGTCATAAGGAAATGGGCCGTGCGCAGAGTCATAGCGCGTTAAATGTGCATTGGTATTAGCATCACCCAAGTCATTAATGGCAACAACTTCGAGCTCACTTCGGCGCTGACCCTCGTAGAGCGCACGCAAAACGTTTCTACCAATGCGGCCATATCCATTTATCGCAATTTTTACAGGCATTCTCTAGCCTCCTACCAAAAAAAACGGGTTACCATAACAGACTATCCCGACATTAGGCGGCTAGCAGCACTTACAACTGATTCTACATCGAAGCCATAATTTTCAAAAAGTGCCTTAGCGGGTGCGGATTGACCAAAGCAGTCGATCCCAATTACGTCACCACCCCCTGAAACGTATCGCCACCAGCTACAGCTAGCGCCTGCCTCAATAGCAAGTCTCTTGCCAGCAGATGGAAGAACGTGATCTCTATAATCCACCGGTTGCTCCTCGAAAACCTCCACGCATGGCATAGAAACAACGCGAACCCGTCTGCCCTGCTCAATTAAAAGTCTGGCAGCAGAAATGGCTAGGGCCAACTCTGAGCCAGTGGCGAGCAGCGTAAGCTCTGGGTCTCCCTCGCTGGTGAGATAAATATATCCACCCCGCCCTATTGATTTCACCTGATCACTTGTTCGGCTCAAATGAGGCACACCTTGGCGTGTCAGGATAAGGCTGGTTGGGCCATCCACCCGCTCAATCGCAGCCTTCCATGCTACGGCTGTTTCTACATCATCTGCTGGACGCCAAAGATGCATGTTGGGCATGGCCCGTAAACTTGCTATATGCTCGACCGGCTGGTGGGTCGGCCCATCCTCTCCAAGACCGATAGAATCATGCGTTAACACAAAAATGGTCTGGGCCCTCATAAGTGCCGCCATTCGTAGGCCGTTACGGGCATAGTCACTGAATACTAAAAAAGTACCCCCGTAGGGAATGAAGCCCCCGTGCAAAGAAAGGCCGTTAAGGATTGCTGCCATGCCAAACTCTCGCACACCAAAATGTACATAGTTTCCCTCCTCGTTATGGGCCGTAACTACCTTCGAGCCTGAGTGGAAAGTATTGTTGGAGCCGGTGAGATCGGCTGAGCCGCCTATCATTTCCGGCAGATGAGGTGCAAACGCGTCAAGGGCCCTGGCAGAGGCCTTGCGTGTTGCCATATCGCAACCCTTGGCAACAGCTGCCTGCAGGCACTCCTCAGATAGTTTGTCCCAATGGTCAGGCAAGCGATGCTCCATGCGCCTCTCAAACTCCTTTGCCATATCAGGGTACTTGCTTTGATATCGCTCAAAATGCTTCTTCCACTTAGCCTCCAGTGCGCTGCCACCGCTACGGAAGTCCCAAGCCGCTTTGATTTCCTCGGGAATCACAAAGGGGGCATGGCCCCAACCAATATTTTCCCTCGTCGCAGCAACCTCTTCTTCTCCTAGCGCAGCACCATGAGTATCAGCCGTACCCTGCTTATTAGGTGCTCCCCAACCAATAATAGTTTTGCAGCAAATAAGTGAGGGGCGGTCTTGTACAGAACGGGCCGCTTCTATGGCTAACTTAACCTCCTCGGGGTTATGCCCATCCACATCGTTCATCACATGCCAGCCGTAGGACTCAAACCGCTTTGGCGTGTTGTCTTGAAACCACCCGACTGTCTCGCCATCGATGGAAATACCATTATCGTCGTACATTGCGATTAACTTCCCAAGACCAAGGGTACCGGCAAGAGAACAAGCTTCATGGGAAATGCCTTCCATGAGACAGCCATCACCTAGAAATACGTAGGTGCTATGATCAACAATTTCGTATCCTGGGTAGTTAAATCTGGCAGCAAGCAATTTTTCGGCCAATGCCATACCGATAGCGTTGGCTAGACCCTGCCCCAGCGGTCCAGTAGTAGTCTCAATACCTATCCCAAGATCGCGTTCCGGATGCCCAGCGGTACGGTAACCGAATTGTCGAAAATTTTTTATTTCCTCTATCGAGAGCGGATAGCCTGTCAGGTAAACCAACGCATATAGAAGCATGGACCCGTGCCCGTTCGATAGAACAAATCGGTCCCTATCGAACCACAGAGGGTTGTCCGGGCTGTGTCTTAGATAGTCATTCCAAAGAACCTCGGCAATATCAGCCATGCCCATGGGCATCCCGGGGTGGCCCGAATTTGCTGCTTCCACAGCATCCATGGCAAGCGCTCGGATTGCATTTGCAAGCTGAAGCCGGGGAACCTTATTCTCCGACTCCACCTTCTTTCTAGTCGATACCATGCACTGATTCTTGTGGTAAAAAGGTTCAGAAAATCTGACTAGGATTGTCGCCTACTAGACACGGTTTTCGCAATAACCTCTGGAAAAGTTTCAACACTATTTAGGGATTGCGGTTTCTTTTTTTGGTTAGAGTGCTGCACTTAATTGGAAAAGACAGAATCCTGGAAATACTAGCAGCTCACAGAGCTGAAATAGGGCACTCTAAAGCAACACTATATCTCTACCATTTCGAAGTCTTCCTTGCCGGAATTACAGTCAGGACAACGCCATGACAGCGGAATATCCTCCCAGCGCGTGCCGGGCTCGATACTTTCATCGGGAAGGCCCTTCGCTTCCTCATAGACAAAACCACAAATTAAACACATATATGTCTTCATTCTCTTACACTTTAAAGCATGTTAGACCAAGTCCAAAAAATGCAAATCTCACAAAAATCGAACTTAGTTAATTGAACCTAGAGTCTCATAACGCTGGCCAGTAAATAAAGAAAAATAATCTTTTAGTAACGGATGGTAAATCGGCTTCGGATTAGTTACAGCATCAAGGTTTCTCTCGGAGGCATAGGTCGCATGATTCATACCATCAACCAATACATGGTACCAGGGCTGGTCCTTTGGAGGACGACTCAAGGCCATGCATTGATACCATTCTTCGCTCTGCATAAATCTTGAATCCACGTCATAGATGACGCCCAGATAACTGAAACGCTTATGTAGCACAATTTGTCCTATATAAAATCTTCCCATTGTCATGAAAACAATTATCTCCTAATTTGCAACTCGACTTTTTAGGCCTTGCTGCAATAGCCGGGGCAAACCTTGAAAATCTCCATTGGACATTAGTACCACTTGATCTCCATTCCGAATCTCGGCGAGCAAACATTTCAAAAGCTCATTTATCTCAGTAGATACAAAAAGCTTCTTTTTTAGTTCTTTCAAAACAGATGTAGGCTTCCAACTCAAACTTTCAGAACTCAATACGAATACCCGCTCCGCTTCATTAAAAGCTGCTCCAAGTGCGTCACCGTGGAGCCCCATTCGCATTGAATTAGATTTAGGTTCGAAAACTGCCAGTATTCTTTTATTACCATCTTGGCTTCTAAGTGCACTAAGTGTTGATTCAATGGCTGTAGGATGATGAGCAAAATCATCGTAAAGCGTTGCGCCCCCAAATACGCCGCGTTTTTCTAAACGCCGCTTTACACCCTTGAATGCGGATAATGCCTCAAACGCAATTTCAGCTCCTACATCCACATGCATTGCTGCACTCACTGCACCCAAAGCGTTTTCAAGATTATGCTTGCCAAGCAAAGACCAATCAGTCTGACCCAGCTCTTCGCCATGCCTAAAGACACTAAAACGTGACTTAGAGCCGATAAGATTGTAATCAGCCCACCAAGTACTTTTTTTGTCGCTAACACTAAAAGTTTCGACTGGAGTCCAAACACCACGATTTATTAAATTATCAATATTAGGATCAACGCCATTGACGCTTATCAAGCCACGACCCGGGACGGATCGCAAAAGTTGGTGAAATTGCCATTGAATACTATCAAGGTCTGGATAAATGTCTGCGTGATCGTGTTCGATATTAGTAATCACCAAGGTCGTCGGACGATAATGAACAAACTTAGCGCGTTTATCGAAAAAAGCTGTATCGTATTCATCAGCTTCAACAACAAAATATTTTGACTGTCCTAATCGTGCGGATAATGAAAAATTCTTCGGCACACCGCCTATGAGAAAACCTGGGGCTAAGCCAGCGTAATCGAGGATCCATGCGAGCATACTCGCAGTTGTTGTCTTGCCATGGGTACCAGAAACAGCGAGTACCCACTTATCCGCTAAAACGTGAGTCGCTAGCCATTCAGGCCCGGATAAATAAGAAATTCCTGAGTCCAACAACGCTTCAATGGCAGGATTACCTCTACTAAGAACATTACCAACGATCACACAATCCAAGTCATCGTTGATCTGACCCGCATCGTAGCCTTCGTAAAGGCGAATCCCAATCTTGCGAAGCTGGGTACTCATTGGAGGGTAAACGTTTTGATCGGATCCAGTCACATGATGGCCAGCAGCTTTTGCTAAAGCCGCAACGCCGCCCATGAAAGTTCCGCAAATTCCTAGTATGTGAATGCGCATCAGGAAGCCACTGAAAAGACCAAACTCCGTAGACTGAGTGAAGCGAAAAAGTAGCCTATCATGACAAGCACACCTACGAAATATGCTAGTTGGAGTGACCGGGAAAGCACAAAACCTGCGATATCAATTCCCCAAAAAATAATTAATGAAAACAGGAGCGCAGGAAGAATTGGGGGTGAGGCTGCGTCCCCAGTGGTCTCAATCCACAACAAAAGTGGTGCGACAATCAAGTTCAACAAAATCTCTGTCCCTAGAAGGGCGGTCGCAGTTTGGATGAATCTTGATGAGTAACCACGTATACCCAGTAATGCCCAAACAAAAAATAAATATAAAGTGCCATCGAAAAGTACGAGACCGAGGGCTTGAGAAAAGGATTCCCTAATTTGTAATACAAAGAGTCCGACAAAAAAATAAGTACCTAAAATGGTCAGAAATAGGAACTGCGAAGACGGCAAGTCCTCGGGACCCCTACGATGCAAAGCAATATCAATAAATACGAAAATCAGACGGCGCACTATTCTGGCTTTCCAAAAGGTCAATGCCCCATAATAACCGAAGAATCTTCACCAAAACACGCACCAAAAGATTGAACACAAAAAAATTCTATATCGACACTGACGCGGCTGCTCAAAACGCTATTGAGCTAATATCGAACGAAACTATTTTAGCGTTAGACACTGAGTTCACCAGAGAAAAAACTTATTATCCCGAACTTTCTCTTATGCAAATTGCATCTAAAAAATTTGGTGTATGCATCGATTGTCTGTCTGGACTGAATATCGAGCCAATAGTAGATATGCTACTACAGCCAGGCCGTTACTGGATTTTGCATAGTGCAAGACAAGATCTTGAAGTGATTTATGGCCTAAAAAAGCAACTGCCAGAAAAAATTTTCGATACGCAAATCGCTGCTGGATTAGGGGGATTTGCGCCCCAAGTTAGCCTTCAAGGACTACTAAATGATCTTCTAAACGTGCAACTGGAAAAAAAATATTCCCGGACCGACTGGAGCCGCCGGCCCCTTTCTGCCGGTGCGCTGGATTATGCATTCGATGACGTTTTCCATCTAATTCGGCTTTGGGAAACGCTCCGCAAAAAACTAGAAAAACTTGGGAGATACGGCTGGGTCACCGAGGACTGTCAAGCATTGCTAGAAAACCCTCCAATTCCGGATACAACCCAAATTTGGGACCGCATGAAAGGTCTTGGAAAGCTTAACTTAGACGCTCAGTGTGCAGCCTACCATCTCATTTGCTGGCGCGAGAAAACGGCCCAAAAATTAAATCGGCCGCGCCGGTGGATACTAAGCGACGAAATATTATTAAAAACTGCTCACAGGTTACCTAGCAAGCTAGAGGAATTAAAGTCTATAGCCGGACTGCCTATGAGCTTAATAGAACGCTCTGGTCTCAGAATATTAAAAGCCATAGCACTGCACAATAGTCAAGAATTGCTGACCACGGTCAAGGCAAGATCTGCCCGAAACCACCCTGGCAAAGAAGCATTTAAACACCTTCAATCAAAAATCAGCATGCGTGCAAGCGAGCTTGGCATTAACGTTGAGCTTCTAGCTACTCGTAGAGAAATCACAGAAATTCTCCGCGGAGAATACTCCAAACGAACCCGACAAGGTTGGCGTGCAAAAGAGTTGGAAAAACTAACCTAGTCCCAATAAGCCTCTTAGATTCGAATAGACTTCATCTGCAGTACCTAATGCCGATACCACTTGTAAGAGCTTACGATCACGATAATACTCAATTAGGGGTGAAGTCTCGCGCTCGTAGACAGCCAATCGGTTGCGAATAGTTTCTTCGTTGTCGTCTTTGCGCTGGAGAAGCTTTCCACCAGCCTCAATACAAGCAGTGAGTTCCGCCTTTGGGGAAAAATAAATGTTCAAAAGCTTGCCTGTTTCAGAGCAGGTACGTCGACCCACCAAACGCTTCATAAGCACCTCAAGGTCTACTTCCATAAAAACAGCGGCATCAAGCTTCTGTCCCAGCTCAACAAGCACGCCTTCCAGAGAAATTGCTTGATCCCAATTTCGTGGGTAGCCATCTAGTGAAAATCCCTCCAATGCATCAGTCTCAATCAAGCGTTCTCTTATCATTTGAAGCACAATCTCGTTTGACACTAGCTCCCCGGAATCCATCGCGGCCTTAGCTAACAAACCCAAATCGGTACGCTCAGCTACCGCTGTTCGCAGAAGTTCTCCCGTAGAAATTTGTGGAAAACCGTAGTCAACCTGAAGTCGCTGCGCTTGAGTACCTTTTCCCGACCCCGGGGCACCAAGTAAAACGATCCGCACTAGCTAATCTCCTAAAAACCTATTCTCATAAAGACAATGCAGGCAAACTAAGCATGGGACTTGGGGTATGCTTCCAGCGTCCAGTTTGCAGCTGCTGCTACTCTATCAGAAACAAAATATTTATCCTGCTTTGGAGGACCCGTGAAACAAAATGCATTGTATGCGCAGTCGGGCGGCGTTACCGCTGTTATAAACGCATCAGCCTGCGGCGTAATCGAGACAGCTAGAAAGCACAAAAACAAAATTGGTAAAGTTTTTGCCGGACGAGATGGCATCATTGGCGTTCTTACAGAGAACATGATTGATACCAGCCGTGAAAGCATCCGGAATATCGCATCACTTAGGCATACCCCAGGTGGTGCCTTCGGATCCGCTCGGCACAAATTGAGAGGGCTAGATGAAAGTCGCGCTGAATACGAACGCCTGATTGAAGTTTTCAAGGCCCACAATATTGGCTATTTTTTCTATAATGGAGGGGGCGACTCCATGGATACAGCTCATAAAGTTTCTCTTCTGGGCCGTAGTCTCAACTTTCCCATAACCTGCATTGGCATTCCCAAAACAGTTGACAATGACCTGCCAGTTACTGACAACTGCCCCGGCTTTGGATCAGTGGCTAAATATATTGCAATATCAACACGGGAAGCAGCACTTGATGTGGCCTCGATGGCCAAAACATCAACCAAAGTTTTTATCTTAGAGGTCATGGGACGACATGCAGGCTGGATCGCCGCATCAGCAGGTCTTGCAGGGGGCAAGCATGACGCGCCTCATATTATTCTTTTCCCCGAAATTGCTTTTAACGAAAAGGCTTTCCTCGCCCGCGTTCAGGCTTGCGTGAAACGATACGAGTATTGCGTAGTCGTCGTCTCAGAGGGAGTTCGACATACTAATGGTCGCTTTCTGGCTGAAGTTAATACCCTTGATGCTTTCGGTCACGCTCAACTGGGCGGAGTGGCGCCAACTTTGGCCAATTTGGTACGGAAAGGCTTAGGCTATAAATACCATTACGCAATTGCCGACTATCTCCAGCGATCGGCTCGGCATATCGCCTCTAAGGTAGATGCAGATCAAGCTTATGCAGTCGGAAAAGCGGCGGTTGAATTTGCAGTAAAGGGCGAAAACGCGATTATGCCCACCATTGTGCGTCATTCTGACAAGCCATACCGCTGGTCTATTGGAAAGGTCGCATTAAGTCGCGTGGCTAACCGAGAAAAAATGCTGCCCCGTCGGTTTATCAGTAAGGATGGATTCAGAATAACTACAGCGTGCAAAAGATACTTGTCACCCCTAGTGAGGGGGGAAGACTACCCACCGTACGCCAATGGGATGCCGGTATACAGAACTCTTAAAAACGTTGCTGTAGAACGGCGGTTACGTGATGAGTTTATGATAGGATAGCGCGCCTTTCGTGACCAACCAGCAGACATGAAGCTGGCTTGGTATTAGTACAAATTGTAATGTTTGAGTTGCATGGTCCGCACTCAGAAGTTCGGCCAATCTAAATGTAGCTCAGCTAAATGGAGGAAAAGCAATGAACCCAGGTAATGCCCTGTGGATTTCTCTTGGGGCAGCGCTGCTTGCGGTGCTCTACGGTCTGGTCTCAGTAAAGTGGATCTTAGGACGTTCCCAGGGAAATGAGCGAATGCAAGAAATTGCAGCGGCCATACAAGAAGGTGCCAAAGCCTACATGAACAGACAATACCTAACCATTGGAATTGTCGGCGTTGTACTTTTCTTCGTCTTGTGGCTGCTACTCACGTGGCAAACAGCGGTTGGCTTTGCTATTGGAGCAGGCCTCTCGGCGCTGGCAGGCTATATCGGTATGTTTGTCTCTGTTAGGGCCAATGTCAGGACAGCGCAGGCGGCTACCCAAGGTCTAAATCCAGCCCTTACGGTAGCCTTTCGGGGCGGTGCCATTACTGGGCTACTTGTGGTTGGGCTCGGCCTTCTGGGCGTGGCAGGCTACTACGCCATTCTAATTGCCTTGGGTGCAGAGCAAGATGAAACGCTCAATGCTCTCGTGGGTCTTGCTTTTGGGGGCTCTCTTATTTCCATATTCGCTCGACTTGGAGGGGGAATCTTTACCAAAGGCGCAGACGTGGGTGCAGATTTAGTCGGCAAAGTTGAGGCAGGCATTCCTGAGGACGACCCCCGAAATCCCGGCGTTATTGCTGACAACGTTGGGGACAATGTGGGAGATTGTGCTGGAATGGCGGCGGACCTCTTTGAAACTTATGCCGTAACTTTAATAGCAACTATGTTGCTTGGCGGCCTAACAGCCGAAACCCTAGGATCCAACGCCATTTTGTATCCGATGGTACTAGGCGGTGTCTCAATTATTGCATCCATTATCGGAACCTTCTTTGTAAGATCTACCGGCGGAAGAATAATGGGCGCCCTTTATAAGGGTGTTATTGTCTCAGGTGCACTAGCTGCGATTGCGTTCTATCCTGTGACTACGGCATTAATGGGTGAAGGTGCTACTAACTTATATTTTGCTGCACTAATTGGCCTTTTTCTCACAGCAGCAATGGTAGCAATAACAGAATATTATACTGGAACCGAATTCGCGCCAGTTAAAAAAATTGCAAGTGCCTCAACAACAGGAGATGCAACAAACATCATCGCGGGACTTGGTGTATCCATGAAAGCGACTGCCTTGCCGGTACTAGCAGTATGCCTATCAATCTGGGGCAGCTACCAGCTTGCCGAACTGTACGGTATCGCAATTGCAGCAACAGCTATGCTGTCGATGACTGGAATGATTGTTGCCTTAGATGCCTTTGGCCCAATAACAGACAATGCTGGAGGCATTGCGGAGATGGCAGAGCTTCCCTCTGAAGTCCGAAATGTTACAGATGCACTCGATGCAGTAGGAAACACTACGAAAGCTGTAACCAAAGGCTACGCGATTGGTTCGGCCGGTTTAGCGGCCTTAGTACTTTTTTCAGACTACACCCATAGCCTGGAAGAAGCAGGGCTGGGTGTTCTATCTTTTGATCTCTCCGACCATCGAGTGATTATCGGACTTTTCATTGGTGGCCTAGTGCCGTTTCTTTTTGGTGCGATGGCGATGGAGGCCGTGGGCCGTGCAGCAGGCTCGGTTGTCACTGAGGTCCGGAGGCAGTTCCGAGAGATTGAGGGAATCATGGAGGGAACAACCAAGCCAGATTACTCCGCTGCAGTGGATTTGCTTACAAAATCAGCGATTAAGGAAATGATTGTGCCATCTCTTTTGCCAGTTCTGGTTCCGATATTGGTAGGTAAACTGCTGGGACCTCAAGCCCTTGGGGGTTTACTGGTAGGAACTATCGTAACGGGTTTATTTGTAGCGATCTCTATGACGACCGGGGGTGGCGCCTGGGATAATGCGAAGAAATACATTGAAGATGGCGCCCATGGAGGTAAGGGTTCAGATGCGCATAAGGCGGCGGTAACGGGAGATACGGTGGGTGATCCATACAAAGATACGGCGGGCCCAGCCATCAACCCCTTGATCAAAATCATAAACATTGTGGCATTGCTAGTCGTTCCCCTTATCTGAGAACGGCAACTGCGCCACTGCTCTGAAAAATGTTCCGCTACTGCTTAGTATGCGACCCTTTTCTTTTCAAAAACATCTAGGGATATATTAAGGTTGAGATATGAATTTTGCTGAAGACGGAATGTAGTTCCCTTAAGGAGTCGCCTTGTATGAACTAGTGAAACTCCGTACTCTTAGAGTTCCGTGGTTCAATCGACAGCAACCCCTCGGTCTCCAGTGATGAATCTAGAAGAAGCGCGTGCCTACATGCTAGGGCAACAAATCAGAGCATGGGACGTCATGGATGATCGTGTGCTCGGCGTCCTAGCAAAAATCCCTCGGGAACTTTTTGTACCCGACAACTATCGAGAGTTGGCGTTTACAGATACAGATATTCCAATAGCGTACGGCCAAAGAATGATGTGCCCGAAAATCGAGGGACGCCTATTACAGGCGCTGCAATTAGAGCCCATCCATGAAGTGCTCGAAATTGGCACTGGCACTGGTTTTCTAACGGCTTGCATTGCACAACTTGCGAAAAAAGTAATCAGTGTAGAGATATTTGATGGTATGACCCAAGAAGCCAAAATCAAGTTACGGGGGCAAGGAATCAAAAATGTGGAATTGCAAACAAAAGATGCCTTTTCACTAAAGCATTCCAAAAAGTTTGATGCGGTTGCCGTAACAGGCTCAGTACCAGAAATAGACGATCATTTTGTTCAAATGCTGAAACCGGGTGGAAGATTATTCATCATAGCTGGAAAGGCCCCGGCAATGGATGCGTGTTTAGTCACTCTACATGATAATGGCGAATGGACCCGACAAAGTTTGTTTGAGACGGTTGTGCCCCCGCTGGCCAATGCCGAAAGACCAGAGCCATTCCTGCTTTAGCTATGAGCCTAAAACAGGCTACTAATAATGACTATTCCTGAACTTAACCCAGAAGCATTTTGCAATAGATGGCCTCAAAACGAAATAGGGGAAAAGGTTCAACTGCTTGATGTTCGCGAAGTAACTGAACTTGAGGTTGCTTCATTACCCGCTGCCAACCATATTCCTATGGGTCAAATTCCCCAACGCCTAGAAGAGCTAGATTCCAAAAAACCTATCGTTGTCATGTGCCACGGTGGTGCGCGGAGCCTGCGCGTAGCCCAGTTCTTAGTTTCACAAGGATTTAAAGAAGTTTTTAACCTTAGCGGCGGTATAGACGCCTGGTCAAAACAGATAGATCCAAAAGTACCGCAATACTAGAGTCACTATCCCAATGATAAACATAGGATAAGAAAACCATGATCTACAAGATGAAATTGCTAACACTTGTCGTTAGTTTGTTCTTGCTAACCAAATCTGCCGTGGGCCAAGAAGGTCTCATTGAAATCTACCAGAGGGCGCTGCAAAACGATCCTATGATACGAGAAGCTGAGGCTAATTACCTAGTGATGCTGGAGACAAAACCCCAGGCAAGAAGTGCTGTATTGCCATCGCTAACATTGAGCGCCGGGGCCTCAGTTGGTAATTCTACAAATCCAAACCCAGCGACAAATTTCATGACCGGGGAGCCGAGCAAGGTTGTGGTCAGCAGCGAAAGTAGGCGTGACTCTTCAGATTGGAGTGTTGCTCTTACACAGACACTATACAATCGAGGACAATTCATCGCTCTTAGACAAGCAGACAAACAGGTGGCTCGCGCCGAGATAGGCTACCAACTAGCGAAACAGGATCTTTTGCTCCGTGTTTCCGAGGCCTACTTTAATATCCTTGCCGCAGAAGACACTGTAGCATCGGAACAAGCGGCTAGAGAGGCTATTCGTCGGCAACTAGAACAAGCTGAGCAGCGTTTTGAGGTGGGATTAATAGCGATCACGGACGTTCAAGAAGCTCAGGCAGGGTTTGATCAAGCAGTTGCTGCAGAAATCGCGGCACAGCGTTTACTTGCTACTTCAAGAGAGTTTTTGCGGGAGATTATTGGTGGTCATGTCACAGACCTAGCGGGACCCAAAGAAGATTTTCCGCTAATCTCACCTGATCCAGCTGACCAAGAGGCTTGGGTACGTACTGCTCTGGCACAAAATTTAGCTCTCATTTCAAGTCGAATTGGGACCGAAATCGCCCAAGACGGCATTGAAATTGAGCGGTCCACACGTCTTCCAACTTTGCGCTTGTCAGGTAATTTTGGGGAATCTCAATCCGAAAGTACCCGCACTAACAACTTGGCTAATGGGCTTTCCCCTAGGACTTTCTCGGAATTTGGCTCAGAAGGATATAGTCTCAATTTGAGCTTTAGCGTTCCCATCTACTCGGGCGGATTCAACGCGTCGCGCATTCAACAATCTGTTTACCAGCACCGTGCTGCGCTAGAAGGCCTAGAACGTACGGCTAGGCAAACTGAGCGCCTAACTAGGGATGCCTATCTCGGCGTGCTCTCAGAAATATCTCGGGTAAGGGCCTTACGACAGGCTGTAGAGTCTTCAGAGACAGCGTTGCGGGCAACTGAAGCTGGATTTGAAGTCGGCACAAGAACCACAGTAGATGTGCTCGCTTCCCAAAATAACCTTCGCCGGGCCCAAACAAACTTTGCTCGTAGTCGCTATGACTATGCCCTAGAAGTCCTCAATTTAAAATACGCAGCCGGTAGCCTAGCCGTGCAAGACTTGGAACTTATGAACGAATGGCTAGAGTAACCCGAGTAAAGGTATTCGGATCTAGGTGTTTCGGATATCTTCAATTATGGCGCTGGTGGAACGTCCTTTTTTCAAGGATAACACCCTAACTTCGCCCCCGTTCTTGAGTACAGACTGGCCACCCGCAATTTCTTCAGCTTCGTAGTCCCCGCCTTTCACTAGAACGTCAGGTAAGATTCGAGAAATAAGATCTACGGGCGTCTGCTCGGAAAAAGAAACAACCCAATCTACAGCTGCCAAACCCGCCAGCACAGCTGCTCGGTCCTCTAATTTTGTAACTGGTCGTGAAGCACCCTTCAGTTTCTTAACTGACTCATCGTCGTTGACTGCTACAACTAGACGGTCGCCCAAACCCTTGGCTTCTTCTAGATAGCTCACGTGCCCCGCATGAAGAATGTCGAAACATCCATTTGTCATAACAACACGCTCTCCACGGGCCTTTGCCTCATTTACAAACTCCGAAAGCTGATCCGCATCTAGCAGCCCTCTTCCTCCCATTCCACGCCGGTGCAAAGCCAACCTCAGTTCCGATGGGCTCACCGTTGCAACACCTATCTTTTTGACCACAAGCCCTGCACCAAGATTAGAAAGCGCCGCCGCTTCTGCCAACGGCAAACCGCTGCCAATACCAGCGCTCAACAATGACACCACCGTATCGCCTGCCCCCGTAACATCAAACACTTCTCGACTCTCGGCGCCGAGGGAAAGGGGTGGTCCGTCCCCGGAAAATAAAACCATACCCTTTTCTCCGCGGGTCACTAATAAGGCCGCTCCCAAATCAAGAGAGGAACGCAAAGCCTCGCCTTTAGCGAGAAACTCTGTCTCGTTGGACCAAGACCCCACCTCAGATTCAAATTCGCCCTGGTTCGGGGTAAGCACGGTCGAGCCGCGGTAGCGCTCAAAGTGTCGCCCCTTAGGATCTACGATCGTTGGCACTCCCGACTTTCTAGAAAATGCTATCAAGGCTTGCGCATCACCCAACGTACCCTTGCCATAATCGGAAAGGACAACAACATCCACGCTCTTAAGCTCTTCAGAAAAAAGACGCACGAGGTCTTCGTCATGACCCGAAATAATTTGCTCAGAATCTAACCGGATTAGCTGTTGGCTTCGTGACAGCACACGCAGCTTGTGTATGGTGGAAGATCCAGATTCCAGTAGCTTGCAACATACACCATAACCTTCAAGTAAGGCTCGAAGCTGAGCACCCCGATGATCGTTCCCGATAACAGCAGCAATACGAGTATCCGCGCCAAGTGCGGCAAGATTCACCGCAACATTGGCGGCTCCCCCAGGACACTGCTTCTTGGACTGAGTTCTTACCACTGGAACCGGCGCCTCAGGAGATATGCGACTCGTGTCGCCATACCAATACTCATCGAGCATTGCATCGCCGACGACTAGAATCCGGAGTTGGGAAAAATCAGGGATCGTTAGGGTCACTTAATTCGGTCCCGGAGCATCGTAAAGCCATTCTAACCCGTACCTTATCTTGTAACGTTAAAAAAAGTCCGTCCCCAGAAAAAAATTCTTACATGGAGGTGCAAGATGGGGACGGACCAAAAGCGGATCAACAGACCCTTTCAACCGCTACAAAAACTTCGAATTGCGGCATAACCCTTAACCGCACTTGGAGTAACCACAATTTAGACAGGTCATACACCCGTCCATCATCACTGCCGCAGCTGTATTACACTTAGTGCAAAGTTGAGCACCCGCGGGGAAAAAATTCTGCGAAAAAGCATCCTTTTGAGCCTTCTGAGCCTCAAATTCCGCGCGCTTCTCCGAAATCATTTGTTGCTGCTCTTCGCTCGGTCCTGTGGGCTTCAGCAGACCAATATCTGTCAAATGTCGCTCCACGATATGTCCCAACTCTGCGATGATCGAAGGCATGTATTTCCCGCCTGGCTGCCAATAGCCGCCTCGAGGATCAAATACCTCCTTCAGTTCATCTACTAGAAATGTTACGTCACCGCCCTTCCTAAAAACCGCCGACATAACGCGCGTCAGTGCCACAATCCATTGATAATGATCCAGATTCTTCGAGTTAATGAAGATCTCGAAGGGGCGACGCTTCTCATGTTCGCTTCCCTCATTAAGCACAATATCGTTAATCGTGACATACATGGCATGATCTGCGACTGGCGTCTTAACCTTGTAGGTAGTACCAACGAGCTCCTCCGGGCGCTCTAGGTTCTCGTGCATCCTGATTACGTTAGCCTGATCCCCTTTTCGAACCTCCGGCGCTACCTCATCGCTCGCTAGATCCTCGGCCTCCTGATCTTGAGTGACGGAATATTTGACTATCTTTTTTTCTATTCGTGTCATTTGAGTGCTGTCTTCTTCTTTCCTCGCAAAGCTAAAACTTCCCGTAGTACCCTTCCTTCAATGCATCAAAAAGATTCGCCGCGGTGTGCTGCTCCCCGTCATATTCGATCTTCTCATCACCCCTTGCTTCTACTACCGTGCCGTCTTCAAGGGTAAAACGGTAGATGCTGCTTTTTAGGTCTTTCTCAGTAACTAATACCCCCTGAAAAGCCTCCGGATTGAACCGGAAAGTTGTACACCCCTTCAATCCTTTATCGTGGGCATAGAGATAGATATTTTTAAAGTCCTCATAGTCGTAGTTTGTTGGAACGTTCGCGGTTTTGGAGATGGACGAGTCAATCCATTTCTGTGCAGCAGCCTGAATATCTACATGCTCGCTCGGCTTGATATCTTGAGAGCTGACGAAATAATCAGGCAGTTTTTGAGAAGCCTCTTCAGAGTCAAACATAGCCTTGGAATTAACAATGCTTCTATACGCCAAAAGCTCGAAGGAAAACACATCTACCTTCTCCTTTGTCTTACGACCCTCCCTGATAACATTCCTGAAGTAGTGATGAGCAAAAGACGGCTCTATCCCGTTACTTGCATTGTTGGCCAGAGAAAGAGAAATGGTTCCTGTAGGCGCAATCGAACTGTGATGGGTAAAACGTGCGCCCTCCGTTGCCAGCTTTTCCACTAGCTCCGGGGCAACATCAGCGAGTTGTTGCATATAACGGCTATAGCGGCTATGCAGGAGTCGGCCTGAAATTTTTTCTCCAAGCTTCCATCCATCCCTCACCATTTCAGGGCGGCGGCTCAGCATTTCGCCTGTGATGACAAATTCCTCCGATAGGATCGGCGCCATACCTTTTTCCCGCGCAAGCTCCAAACCCATTTCCCAACCCGAAATGGCAAGCTCTCTGGCTACTCCCTCAGTAAATTCCACCGACTCTTTGGAGCCATATCGCATACCCAGTAACGCGATCGCAGACCCTAGACCGAGGAAACCCATTCCGTGACGCCTTTTTTTTAGGATCTCAGATCGCTGTTGATCTAATGGCAAGCCGTTAATTTCAACTACATTATCCAACATCCGAGTAAAGACCTTCACAACCTCTTTAAATTCGTCCCAATTAAAACGAGACTCATCCGAGAAGGGATCCATAACGAACTTTGTCAGATTGATGGAGCCAAGTAGGCAAGCTCCATACTCCGGTAAGGGCTGCTCACCACAAGGATTGGTTGCTCGGATATTTTCGCACCACCAATTATTGTTCATCTTGTTGACGCGATCGATCAACACAAATCCAGGTTCGGCAAAATCGTAGGTAGAGGACATGATCAGATCCCACATCCTCCTCGCCGGAACCGCTTTGTGAACCCTGCAGGCAACCAGTCCGTTGTCATTCTGGATGTAATTAGCCGTCACCGGCCAATCACGCCAAACGATCTGCTCAGGGTCTTTTAAGTCAATGTTGTCCTCTTCACACTCTTTGGTCGTCAGTGGGAAAGCTAGCTTCCACGGCAAATCATCCTTCACTGCTTGCATGAACTCTTCAGTGATCAGCAAAGACAAATTGAACTGACGCAACCGGCCGTCTTCCCGTTTCGCCCGGACAAAATCCAGCGCATCGGGGTGACCAATGTCAAACGTGCCCATCTGTGCCCCACGCCGACCACCAGCAGAAGATACGGTGAAACACATCTTGTCGTAGATATCCATGAAGGACAGTGGTCCCGATGTGTGCGCACCGGCTCCAGACACGTAGGCGCCCTTTGGGCGAAGCGTAGAAAATTCATAGCCAATACCACAGCCAGCTTTAAGCGTTAAACCTGCCTCATGAACCTTATCTAGTATGTCGTGCATCGAATCACCAATGGCACCAGAAACAGTACAATTGATAGTTGAAGTCGCCGGCTTATGCTTCTCTGCCCCAGCGTTAGACATGATTCGTCCTGCTGGTATAGCCCCATGCTGCAACGCCCAAACGAATCGCTCATACCAATAATCACGCTTGGGGTCATCTTCCACATTGGCTAGCGCTCTGGCTACGCGCTCGTGGGTACTTTGAATGTCCTGGTCTATCGGGTCCCCTGATTTGTCCTTCAACCGATATTTCGTGTCCCAGATATTCAGTGATGCCTCTTGCAAAGGTATATCCGCGACCGCCGTTGTTTTTAGTTCCAACGCGGTTTTCATGGTAGTGCTAACCCCAGCCTCACACTTTCTCCCGATTTACGGTCATAGGCTTCATGCTTCCCTTTTGCCGAACAAAGCCACCCCCCAGCGGGTCCATCTAATGACCCACCCGACATCTTCCCTCGAAAACCTGTAACACAAGATGTTGTGTTAACGTTGTGCTAGATTAGGACTGTACGGTGCTCATGTCAAGGGTTTATGAACAAGATATGACAAGTACGTTTTATAATAAAAACAATGAGTTACAATATTTACCTAAATTTAGAGGAAAAAGTTTTTACTTTTCTATCAAAAAAATCCCTAACTACCGAAAACACAACATATTGTGTCTGATACCCCCAAGCTATCCCCTTTCATAACACATGAAATCCACAGCTTTTACTGTACCTAGCTCCCTTGAAATAAGATTATTTACCCCAAATTCTGGATCGCGAATCTTTCGCGACCTTGTTAGGATTTCAGGTATCTTAAGTTTATGACAGGGCCGTTGAAATAAAATCTAGGGTCGCGGCAAACAATCAATTTTGGAGAAAACCTGGGCTATGACTAATCGAAATGCACTAAAAAACGTCGTCGGGGTAATGGTATTTCTGCTGAGTGTTTGGCTAACACAAACTTCATTTGCCCAGGCCAATCTACCACTTCAAGTCGATAACACGCCTCTTCCGAGTCTCGCTCCCATCATCGAGAAAATTGCTCCGGCTGTTGTGAATATTTCTGTCAGCGGCAGCGTAAATGTCTCCAATCCACTCACCCAAGACCCCTTCTTTCGGCGATTTTTTCCGCCCGAGGGCGAGCAGAGAAATTTTCAAAGTGCTGGCTCTGGCGTGATTGTGGATGCAGAGGCCGGCTACATTCTGACCAATCACCATGTAGTAGAAAATGCTGATGACATCACCGTGATCACGGAGGACGAGCGAAGCCTGGAGGCCCGGGTGGTGGGATCAGATCCAGGCTCCGACATTGCGGTGCTGCAAGTTGACCAAGGAAACCTGACAGAGATTGCCTGGGCAGACTCCGGCACACTTAGAGTTGGAGATTTTGTTCTTGCGATTGGCAACCCCTTCCGCCTCCAACATACGGTGACTTCCGGTATTGTGAGCGGCCTTGGTCGCAGTGGCATTAATCCGGAAGGCTACGAAGACTTTATTCAGACCGACGCTGCCATAAATCCGGGTAATTCTGGGGGGGCACTTGTAAACCTCAGAGGAGAGTTGGTCGGGATAAATTCAGCCATCTTCTCCGGTAATGGAGGAAATATCGGCATAGGCTTTGCGATCCCAGCAAACATGGCTAGAACAGTTATGGACCAGATCGTCTCGTTTGGGGCTGTGCGCCGTGGCCTTCTGGGCGTCACCATCGTAAGCGTGACAGCGGAACTCGCGGAAGATTACGACTTGGATGAAAGCACCGGCGCATTAATTACTTCGGTTGCTTCAGGTTCAGCAGCTGCAAATGCCGGACTGGAAATCGGCGATGTAATAGTCGGCATCGATGGGGAAAATATAACCAGCGCTAGCTCGCTCAGAAACGCTGTAGGACTGCATCGCCCGAGTGATACTGTCCGGGTGGACTTTATTAGAGAAGGGGGCGAACGTTCCGTAGAGGCTGTCCTTGGCGAGCAGACGAGCACAGCAGCAGAACCCACCAGACTTGCAGAAATTGATTCAGTTTTTGACGGTGCCGAGTTCACTATAAACGACGAAACACAGGCCAACTTTAATGGACTAGCCGGCGTTCTTGTGACCCAAATCCAATCGGACAGTCAGGCAGCACTGCGTGGCCTGCGAACAAACGACGTCATCACACATGTGAATAGGCAGCGCGTGCGAAATCCTGTGGAGATCCAGGAAATCATAATGAACAGCCGTTCCATCATCCTGCAGGTCCAGCGGGGTGCACAGAGCGTTCTGATTTTGATGCGTTAATGCCTTCTTCTAAGCATCGATCAACCAGTGTCTGCGTCTTAGGTGGCTCAGGATTTGTCGGGCGCCAGCTTGCAGGCCTCCTGGTCAGCGAAGGTTACTCGGTGCGCATTCCTACTCGTAACCGGCAAAGTGCCAGAAAATTGCTTGTTCTGCCGGGCGTGGAAATGGTTCAGGCAGATGTCCATGACGAGCGAAGTCTGAGCAGGCTCCTCAATGGATCAGATATCGCTATTAATTTGATTGGAATAGTCAACGAGAAAGGTCATAAGGGAAAGGGCTTTAGGATTGCTCATACTGAACTCTCAGAAAAACTTATCATGGCCTGCCAAGAGAACGGTATCGAGCGCCTCATCCAGCTAAGCACCCTGAAGGCCAATGCCGAGCATAGCTCCAGCTACTACCTGCGCACCAAAGGACAGGCAGAAAAAACTTTGAAGGACTTGGCCAGCGGAGAACTACATCTCACTATTTTTCAGCCCTCGGTAATTTTCGGACCAGAAGATATCTTCATAAACCGCATTGCGGCATCTTTAAGGGCTTTGCCGGTCCTCCCTCTACCACGCCCCAAAACGCAATTAGCCCCCGTGTTCGTCGGTGACGTGGCTGCGGCCATCGTTCGGAGTCTGGAAAACTCACATACTCATGGAGAAACCTACCAATTGTGCGGTCCGAAAGCATATTCCCTAAGCGAAATCGTAGCCTACGTGCGCTACCTGCTCGGTCTGAAGCGAGTCATCGTCGGGCTCCCGAATTTCCTGTCCCCACTATATGCCGGCGTCACAAGTTATCTGATCCCAGGCAAACCTTTTTCCCTCGATAATCTGCGTTCTATGGCCGTGGGTGGTGTGTGCACAAAAAGCGGGCTCGATTTATTGGGGGTTAAAGCGACCTCAATGGAGGCTGTTGTTCCACAATACCTCAGTCCAAAAAACCATCCCCAGCAACAGTTCTCTCGGCTGCGCCGGAATGCAGGTCGCTGAGCGCACTTGCGAGCCAACTTTCAAGGCGTAAACGTCGATCGTCCCACGTCAGCCCAGAAAGGGTCTCTATTTCCGTGTAAAAAGCAGGTAACCCATTTAGGGTTAGGTACCAGAGCAAGCCCGGAACCCATCGCCGATATGTGGAGACAGAGGCAAGCTTCGCATTGTTTAAGGGGCCAGAAAACCAATTGTCATAGTCACTGGCTCCGTCCCACTGATGTTTTAGTATCTGGTACTCATCCCTGATCACGTCGTAAGCATTAGCCTTAGCTATACCCATCGATTCAGGCGGGGTCGTCCCGGAAAATATTTCCCGTAACCGGCCTTGCTGCTCTAGGATCAATTGGGCAAATTGGGTGCGCCGTAAAAGCTTTTCACGGTAACGTTCAAGTGCCTGCTCATTATGCCGGGCTTCAAACCAACGTTGCGTGCCATATTCTTCAACTGCGGTTGCAAAAGCCTCGCTCAGCTCACTATCGTCTTTTATGTACAGGCGCTGGTGAGCAAGTTCGTGGAACAAGATGCCCACCAAGTACTCCTCGCCGCGAAAAAGCATGGTATTAAGTACCGGGTCAGCAAAGTACCCTAAAGTTGAGTAGGCCGGCGAACCAACAACGTAGGTGTCCAGGCCACGCGAATCGAGCTTTTCCGCAAAATTCTTTGCATTACCCTCGTCAAAAAAACCCCGATAGGTAACGCATCCCGCGAACGGGAAACACCATTGGACCGGATCCACTGAAAATTCTCCGGCTGCCACCACGTTCCAAACTACGTAAGCACGCTGGAGGTCAGCAAAACTTTTGTAACTAGAATTATCAGGAAGCCCCAAGTCCGTCACGGCAAATTGACGAATCTCTGGAACCAGTTTGAGCCTTTCCTGTAAGGATTGGTCTTCGCTTGGGTCACCCAGCACCTTCTCGATAGGTACTCTCTTTCTGAGCAGCTCCAGCTGCCCTTCTGCTGCTTGCCAGTAATACGGCAAAGAGCAACCTGCTAGCCCACCGACAAGCACAACCAGCCAGACGTATTGGATGAACTGGCGCATACACTAAACATAGCACGGGGGGCTCTACGGTATGATGTGTGTATGAAAATCTATGAAGTTGGTGGTGCAGTAAGAGATGCATTGATGGGCTTGCCGATCAAGGATCGTGACTGGGTCGTTGTAGGGGCCACAAAGGATGATCTTTTACGTCTAGGCTACCAACCGATCGGAAAAGATTTTCCAGTTTTTCTCCACGCGAAAACCGGAGAACAGTACGCATTAGCACGCACCGAACAGAAAACCGGCCCTGGCTACCACGGCTTCAGTTTTAATACTTCAAAGACAGTCTCCCTTGAGGAAGATCTGGCGCGCCGGGATCTTACTGTGAACGCGATAGCTAGGGACGAAAACGGCCGCATTATTGATCCCTACGGAGGCCAGCTGGACCTGGAGCGTAAGGTGCTTCGTCATGTATCTGACGCGTTTATTGAGGATCCTCTCAGGGTGCTGCGTGTGGCGCGTTTTTCCGCAAGGTTCGCCCAACTAGGATTCAGTGTGGCACCGGAAACGACTGAAATGATGAAAAAAATGGTAGAGATGGGAGAGCTAGATGCGCTTAGGCCCGAACGGGTCTGGCAAGAAACCAACAAGGCTCTGGTTGAAGCGAGCCCACAACAATATTTTTCAGTCCTTCGGGATTGTGGGGCACTTGCCAAGGTGTTTCCCGAGCTGGAGGCACTTTTTGGGGTCCCCCAGCCGGCCCAATGGCACCCCGAAATTGATACGGGAATCCACGTTATGATGGCCCTAAAAATAGCAACAGAACTTTCGGACAAGGCTGAGGTTCGGTTCGCTGTGTTAACCCACGATCTCGGCAAGGGCACAACGCCAAAAAAACTTTTACCAAGCCACCGAGGCCATGAAGAGCGTTCCCTTGAGATCCTCGCTTCATTTTGTACGCGGTTGCCGGTCCCAAAAAATTACCGGGCACTGGCCGAAGCCGTTGCTCGGCATCATGGGCTTGCCCACAAGGCAGCCTCTCTTCGGCCTAACACGTTGCACAAAATTATTGTCGCGGTTGATGGTATTCGCAGGCCAGAGCGGTTTGAGGATTTCCTAATTGCCTGTGAAGCAGATGCGAGAGGGCGAAAGGGCCTTGAAGGGCAAGTCTATCCTCAGGCTGAAATATTAAAACGCGCACTGCATGCGGCTCGCGCTGTTCGTGCTGAAGAGAATGAAAATTCCGCCAAAGGAAAGGCGCTGGGTGAACTTATTCGCCAGAAGCAAATCGAGGCCATTTCTGCGGCTCTAAAAACCCACTAGACCAACCCGTGGCAAGTGGTTGATCACAAAAAATCTATACGAAAATGTAGAAAATTAGGCCTGCCAGAATCAATCGGTAAAGGGCGAATACCAACATGCCTATTCGGCGGATCAGCTCAAGGAAAAGCTTGATGGTTAAAAAAGCTGTCGCCGCGGAAACCGAGACAGCAACTGTCAGCGTACCCCAAAGTACCGGCTCCGGGTCTTTTAGAAACTGAATGAGTTGCCAGCCAGCAGAAAACCCGAGCGCTGGAATCGCCAGTAGAAATGAAAAACGTGCTGCACCTTCCCGACTGAGGCCCAATGCCATAGCCACGGTCATAGTAATTCCTGAGCGGGAAACTCCCGGAACAAGCGCCAAGACCTGACCAAAACCAATTAAGACTGCGCTGATCCAACGCAAATCACGCTCGCTCCTCTTGCCATTCGTGAAGTAATCAGCCGCCCATAACAACAATCCGAAGACTCCAGTAGTCACAGCAATAATCATGGGGGACCGGAAGTCTCCTGCCACCTGTTCGGCCAAAAGCCATCCCACCACAACCAAGGGTACACTACCCCAGATCACCGCCCAGCTCAGAGCAGACTCTAAACACCTAGGGGAGAAAAATGACGCGGCCATTTCCAGTAGGTCCTGACGAAAATAGACAATAACAGCCAGCAGGGTTCCAAAATGAACTGCTATATCGAAAGCGAGTCCCTGATCGCTCCATCCCACCAGGGCTGGCACCAAAATCAGATGTCCGGAACTGGATACAGGCAAAAACTCCAGAATCCCCTGAATAAGGGCAAGAACAATAACCTGAGCTGTGTCCATTTCTATCCGCGCTTACATGTCAACGCTGGAAATACTAACAAGTCCCAACTCAGTGTTATATGTATCAAAGGCGATTGCGAAAATCGCGCCCGGCCAGCCCCGCCTCCCTGAGACCCTTGTTTAACAGGATTAACTTAAAGCGTTCTCCCATTTCTCCGGGTAACACCAGAGTCTTCAGTCCTTGTAACTGGCCCGGGGAGGGCATGGAAAGTTGCCTTAGGGCTTTCGACTCCAATAGAAACTGTGTCTGGGTAGTAAAACCACTGACCTCAGTGCCTGCCTCAACGGCTGCGTCTGCGACAGCGCTGAAATCGACCCAAGCACTGATATCTTGCAGGCCCGGGTAAAGGAACGGGTTTACATGCGCCAAATGCCTGTAATGACAGAGAAGCGTGCCCTGATTGCGATCGGCATGGTAGTACTCACGGCGCACTAATCCGTAGTCTACGATCAGCATCGCTCCTCGAGTCATCACCGCACTGAGCGTCTGAATCCAGGCCGAGAGGCTGGGTCTTATTTCCGATCTAAAACCTTCCGGCAAGGTGTGACCAAGGGAACCCTCAAGCAATTCAACCGCCTCTGATAAACGAGGATCTGAATCGCCCTCTGCCCAAGTAAAATCCCCGCTCACCAGCCGAACACCCAACGGAAACGCAGCACCCGCTTTTTTTATAAAACAACTGACCGGCAGCGCGTCAATTACCTCGTTCGCCAAAATCACACCCTCAAAAGGCTGATCCGGAAGTCGCTCCAACCAACACACGTTATCCCCATATGAACTCAATCGGCTTTGCTGTCGACACCTTAGGTCCGCACTGAGCTCCAAAATCCAATACTGGGGTGGGTCCTGGGTCTTGCTCAGGCTCTCTAGAATATCCGCTGCAAGAGTGCCTGTACCTGCGCCCAGCTCAAGAATCACCGGCTTCTTCAGCTGCAACAAAAGAGGTGCGATCTGATCTGCCAGAGCACTCCCAAACAGGCCAGATAACTCCGGTGCGGTCACAAAATCACCGGCCGGACCGAATTTGGTACTGCCACCACTGTAGTAGCCGAGGCCAGGCTCGTACAGGGCAAGCTCCATGTATCGTTCGAAGCCAATCCAACCCCCAGAGTTGTCCATTTCCTCACGAATACGCTTTTCCAGTGTTCGACTGAAGCTAAGCGCTTGATCAGTGGGCTGAGGGAAATCAGTGGTCATAAGGCAGCTGCTTCTAGTGTGCCACGCCGAGTGGGTGGAGTGAACAACTTGGAGGTTCTGTATCTCGGATAGTGTAACCTTAGGATTCTTGTTTGCTTACGGAGTCATCGTGACGACCTCACAACACCCTGATTCTCTTGAAGGGCGCTGGGCCCTGGTAACTGGTGCGGCCAGGCGGATAGGCGCAGTTATTTCGGCGGCCCTGCATGAGGCTGGGGCAAATGTCGCGGTTCACTATCTTAGTTCAGGCGAAGATGCGGAGCAGTTGGCCAGCCAGCTTAATCAAGCCCGCAGCAATTCCGCATTAACCGTGCAGGGTGACCTGAAAAACACGGCCGACCTAGAGCAGATGATCGACCAGCTGACAAAACGCACAGGCGGACTCGACATTCTCGTCAACAACGCCTCAAGCTTCTATCCCACCCCTCTGGAGTCGATCACCGAAGAGCATTGGGATGATCTTTTGGGAACCAATCTCAAGGCACCACTTTTCCTGTCAAAAATCAGCCTGCCTTATCTGAAAAAAAATAACGGAGTCATCATCAACATCGTGGATGTGCATGCTCAGCGTCCCTTAAAAAATCATTCCGTTTATGGCTCAGCAAAAGCCGGGCTGGCCATGCTCACTCGGTCGCTGGCAAAAGACTTGGGCCCGGATGTCCGAGTCAACGGGGTCTCTCCAGGCGCTATTCTTTGGCCGGAATCCGGAGTCTCAGAAAGAGTTAAAAAAAATATCCTCGGCCAGGTCCCTCTCGGGCGACCCGGGGCCCCAGCTGATATTGCCGCCGCGGTGGTCTTTCTAGTCCGTGATGCACCCTACGTCACCGGCGAAATTATCGCAGTGGACGGCGGACGCAGTGTAGGTTGGTGAGGACCTTAAAAAATCTGGCCCAGGTTGAACTTTAAGGTCGGACGTTCCATTATTTTTTTGAAGAAAACTCGAGTAGGGATCTTATCCTGGAAGATTTTTCGCTGAGACGCCTTAGCGGCTGCTCTCGCAGGGACATTTCTTGCCAGACCCCACTAAAAGCCTGGCCGGTGACCGGATGAACCAAGGCCGGGGCAAGCTCAGCTAACGGGCCCAATACAAATGCGTATTGCAGAATATCCGGCCGTGGTAACTTTCTATCAGGGTCGACCATGGATCCATAGAGAAGTAAATCCAAATCGAGTTCACGTGAACCGAGTGTGGGCCCGGTCCTCACCCTCCCAGAAGACTCTTCCAGGGCAGAAAGCACCACCACAATTTCCGGGGGTGGCAGTTGACTCTCAAAACCCACGACCAGATTCAAAAAATCGGCCCCTGAAAAGCCCACCGGTTTATTTTGGTACACCGAAGACATACTGAGCGACCCAAATGCATCCTGTATACCCCCAAGAGCTTTACCTAAATGAATCAACGGCTCGATGTTGCTTCCTAGGCCTACATAGATTTCAGGCACTATAGTCGTCCGCACTTCGCTCGATCATCGCCCCAACTTCTTTTGAGCCCTCCACTGCACCTGGCTTTGTAACCGACACCTTTACCCAGGGGGCACCAAACTCAGTAACAACAATACGCGCAACGGACTCGGCCAAGGACTCCACGAGCTGGAACTCAGAACTCCCAATAAAGCTAATCAGCCGTTTTGCCACATCCCTGTAATTTAGGGCATTCTCGATATTGTCTTTCTCCGCTGCGCGGCGCACCTCGGTCGCCATCTCCAGATCGATACTTACGATTTGTTTGATCCTTCGTTCCCATTCCCAGATACCAATTACGGCCTCTACTTCCAGTTCACGAAGAAAAATTTTGTCCATCGCAAAACCCCTCAATTCGGCGGCTTCAGCTCGTCTAGCGGCCAGCGTGGCCGGGCTAGAATTTGCGGGACACCAGGCTCGGCATCCCCTCGCCTGCACCAACCAGCGTAAGCAATCATGGCACCATTATCCGTGCAAAATTGTGGTCTGGGATAATATACATGCCCGCCTGATCTCCCGACCTCGGAGGCCAGTTTTTTTCGCAGCACCTTGTTTGCACCCACGCCCCCTGCAACCACCAGCGTCTCCAACCCGGTCTCTTCCAAGGCCCCTAGTGCCTTTTCTGTGAGGATATCAACCACAGCAGCCTGAAAAGATGCGGCAACATGAGCGCTCAGGCCCTCCTCAATCTGCCCATGATCTTTCTCCAGAGACTTCAATTTTAGATTCACGGCCGTCTTCAGCCCGCTGAAGCTAAAATCAAATCCTCGCCCCCTTAGCGGTCTCGGAAAATGAAAAAACTCGGGGTCCCCGTTTTGGGCAAGTTCGGCCAGGGCCGGGCCACCAGGGTATGTTAGAGACAATAGTCTAGCTACTTTATCGAAGGCCTCTCCGGCAGCATCATCAAGTGTCTGCCCGACTGTCTCGTAACAGCCCACACCCCTTGCCACTACCAGCTGTGTGTGACCCCCCGAGACCAAAAGTGCCAAGAAGGGGAAATCCGGGCTTTCCTCCTCCAGCATGCAGGACAGGAGGTGCCCCTCCATATGGTGGACCGGGATCGCCGGGATTTCCAAGCCAAAGGCCAGCCCCCCTGCCAGCGACCCCCCCACCATGAGCGCCCCCACCAGGCCCGGCCCGGCTGTGTACGCGATCGCATCCAGATCACCAAGCCCTGCCCCGGCATCAGCAATCACGTCCAGGGTCATCGGTGCCAACCTTGAGATATGGTCCCGGGAGGCCAACTCAGGAACAACCCCGCCGAACCGGGCATGGAGATCAGCCTGGCTGAAAAGTGCCTCAGCCAATAAGCCCCGACCCGACTCATAAACAGCCACGCCCGTCTCGTCACAGCTCGTTTCAATTCCCAGAACTATCAATGTCAGTACACCTGCTCCTTTACATATCGCCATCCTACGGGATATGCTTCGCCGCCGGCCCGAGCCGGTTCTGTTTTTTTAACAAAGTAGAAGTTATGTCTATTATAGATTTACGAGAATTGTATGCCGAGCGTTCGCATTAAAGAGAGTGAACATTTCGATGCAGCCTTGCGACGCTTCAAGCGCGCCTGCGAGAAAGCCGGCATTCTCACCGAACTCCGCCGACGGGAGTACTACGAAAAGCCCACCCAAGAACGCAAACGCAAAAAAGCGGCGGCAGCCAAGCGCCATGTGAAGCGCCAGTCCCGCCAAGTGGGCAAACGCCAACGCATGTATTGATTCCGGGGATCCCTGCATCATGTCCACTTCGCTCAAGGAACGCCTGGAAGAGGACATGAAGACGGCATTGCGCGCAGGTGACAGGGACCGCCTCTCAGTGATTCGAATGGCCCTGGCGGCAATCAAGAGATCCGAGATTGATAATCGTGATTCACTAGATGAAAGTGGCACACAGGATGTACTTGAGAAAATGGTCAAGCAATCCAGGGAAGCGGCGGATCTTTATGAGCAGGGTGGAGACCTGGAACGGGCAAAAAAAGAATCCGCCGAAATTGAAATTCTGATGCAGTATCTGCCAGAGCCGCTTGCAGAGTCTGAGGTTGCGGCGATGATCGATGAGATCATCCAGGCAACAGGCGCCTCATCGGTCAAGGACATGGGACCGGTCATGAGCGAGATCCGGGCCCGCGCAGCTGGACGAGTGGACATGAAAAAGATAAGCAACCAGGTGCGGACACACCTCCAGGGCTAGAAGCCCAGGTAGGGGCCTGAAGAAAATTTCTTGTCATAAGGCAAAAGATTCGCGGCTAATGTTTCTGCAAAATATTATGCTAGAGGGTGCACACCATGAGCACGCGAATACCTCAAGCCTTTATTGATGAGCTCACTGCCCGGGCCGATATCGTCGAGATCATCGGGGCCCGGGTACAGCTGAAAAAAGCGGGCAAAATCTACAAGGGACTCTGCCCGTTCCACGAAGAAAAAACCCCATCCTTTACCGTCGAACCAAGCAAGGGTTTCTACCACTGCTTCGGTTGCGGCGCCCACGATACCGCGATCGGCTTTCTCATGAATTACGACAACCTCGGCTTCGTCGAGGCCGTGGAAGAACTTGCCGACAAGCTTGGGCTTGAGATGCCCACCTCTGAGGTCTCATCAGACCCGGACCGGGACGACAAATATAATCTCTTCCGTATTCTCGGCGAGGCCGACCAGATCTACCGAAAAGCGCTCCGCGAAAACCAGGCCGCCATTAAGTACCTCCAGAAACGTGGCATCGATGGGGCTGCGGCGGGACGTTTTGCAATCGGCTACGCCCCAGAGGGATGGGACACGGTGCTGAAGGCGCTGGCACAGAATGAAGAACAGGTCGATGCGCTGATTAAAGCGGGACTGGTCATAGAGAATGAGGCCGGGCGCCGGTACGACCGGTTCAGAGACCGCGTCATGTTCCCGATCCGGGACCAGCGAGGACGTGTCATCGGCTTCGGCGGACGCGTCCTCGACAAGGGGGAACCGAAATATATGAACTCCCCTGAGACACCGGTTTTCCATAAGGGACGGGCCCTGTATGGGCTACACGAGGCGCGGCAGCACCCCGGTCGGGCCCGTGAAATTGTCGTTGTGGAAGGCTACCTGGATGTTGTGAGCCTGGCTCAGCATGGCATTGAGCCTGCGGTAGCTACCCTGGGCACAGCCACCACAACCGATCATATCCGCCAGCTCACGCGGCTCTCGGACCGGGTAATTTTCTGTTTTGACGGCGACCGGGCAGGCCGGGCCGCGGCCTGGAGGGCCGCGGAAAATGCCCTTCCACACGCGGGTGGTCAGGTGGAGCTCGTCTTTCTTCTTATGCCCGAGGGCGAGGACCCGGACTCCCTGGTTCGCCTTAAAGGCGCCGAGGCTTTTAAAAAACTTCTCTCTGATGCGTTACCACTGTCGAGTTTTCTTGTCGGGGAACTGGTGGCACAGGTTGAGCTGGGAAACGTAGATGGCCGCTCAAAGCTCGCTGCACTTGCGAAACCGGTGCTCGGGAAAATCTCCGAGGGTGTGTACCGTGAGCTTCTGGTTGGGCAACTTGCTGAGAAAATCGGCATCACCCAGGACCGTTTCGAGGCCCTGGTCCTGGCCGAAAAAACCCAGCCCTTGCCGACAAAACTTGCCCCCTCAATCAAACACGGCCGACCCAGCCTGGTCCGCCAGGCGATCGGGTTGCTCCTTCATTTTCCGGGAACAGCCAGCCAGATAGGGCCCGTAGAGGGCCTTGAGAAAGTGAACCAACCGGGTATTGGGTTGTTGATACGAATCCTTGAAATAGCCAGGGACAACCCTCAAATCAATACCGGTGGGTTGCTGGAACGATTCCGTGAAGACCCGAACGGGCGCCACCTGGGCGAGCTCGCCAAAGAACCCGCGCTGGATGATGCCGAGACCGCACCCAGGATACTGATGGACAGCCTAGGAAGGATCGTTGCAAACCACCGCAAGGAGCGCCTGAGCTTACTGCTCGGGCGCAGGTCAGAGCTTAATGAGGACGAGGAGGCTGAGCTGAAGACACTGCTCCGGACCCCGGAAAAAAAGCCTGATGATAGAGTCTCTTAGTTGCAATAAACGGGCGCCTCTTCTAGCCTGCTTATGCCCATTTCGGTATATTAGGCGGTTGCTCGAAAAAGCCCCGCAAGGAACCCCAAATCTATGAATACCGCTGCCCCAGTTGTGAACGCGAAGGAAGACGAACGGCAATCCCAGCTCAAGATGCTCATTGCCAAAGGCAAGGAGAAAGGCTACCTCACCTATGCCGAGGTTAACGATCACTTGCCCAGCGACATCGTTGATCCAGAGCAAATCGATGACATCGTCAACATGATCAATGACATGGGTATCACGGTGTACGAGAAGGCACCCGATGCGGAGTCCCTCCTGCTTTCTGACTCGGCGGTTTCGAGTGATGAAGACGCAGCTGATGAGGCTGCGGCCGCACTGGTCACCGTGGACAGTGAGTTTGGCCGTACCACCGATCCTGTTCGCATGTATATGCGGGAGATGGGTACCGTGGAGCTGCTGACCAGAGAAGGTGAGATTGAGATCGCGAAGAGGATCGAGCAAGGACTCGACCAGGTCCGGGCTGCACTGGTGCAGTTTCCGCCTACCCTGGCCCTGCTTTTTGAGAACCATGACCGCTTTACCGATGGCGAGGCCAGGCTGCAGGATATTATCGTGGGCTTCATCGATCCGAACGAGGAGATCGCCGACCCGAACGCACCAAAGCCGGCGGATGAGGAAGAGGAAGAAAAAGAGGTCGACACAGGTCCAGACCCGGTGGAAGTTGCCGATCGGATCAAAAAACTTAAGCGCCACTACAAGCGCTACATGGACGCCCTGAAAAAGCACGGTATCGGCCACGCCTCCACAGCCAAGCACGTCCAACCTATGACGGAAGAGTTCATGGAGCTGAAGCTGACACCAAGGCTCTTTGAGGTGATGGTGGCCGTTTTGAGAGACACCGTGAACGGGATCCGTAACCAGGAACGCCAGGTCATGTCGCTTTGTGTCCGTGACGCC
>CAYXIJ010000023.1:0-12749 GCA_964465375.1 uncultured Gammaproteobacteria bacterium
TAGCCTTGGATCCCGACCACGCCCCTGAAGCGGTACAGCTGGAGGCATTGGTGGAGGACCAGGAAATCGTGACTGCAGAGTCGACCGAAGCCGAAGAAGAAGAGGAAGAAATGGTAACCGTGGGAGCTGGAGTGGGAGTCGGCGTGGGCGTGGGTGTGGGTGTGGGAGCTGGTGTTCCACCGCCTCCGCCTCCGCCACCGCAGCTGAGCAAATAAACGACACAAAGCAGCACGAAACACCACCTGAACGGGCGAAGGCGTGCAAACATCAGTTTCGTTTTCTCACTGTTAAACCATTTCTATGGCAGCTTATTATGGTGGAGGCGGCGGGAATCGAACCCGCGTCCGCAAGCCCTCTGCCACAGGATCTACATGCTTAGCCCTGTCTTTGTTCTTACCGCAGACTACCCGACGGGCAGGGAAGATCAGCGGCCAGCACAGATTGAGTGTTTAGCGATCCGGTCCTGAGCTAACTTTCACGCGAGCTTATGAGTGATGACGCCCAGTTGAGATCCACAAGCAGATACCCAATCGGACGCTAGCTGGATTTAAGCAGCTAGTGCGTAGTTGTCGTCGTTGGCAACTAACAGTGTTGCAGTTGGTTTTGCGAGGTAATCTGCTCCTCGGCATGCACCCGGGGTTTCGCGACCCACGTCGAAGCCTGTCGCCCCCATCCAGTAGGAGTTTAGAGTAAGTACTCGATTTTACAAGGTTTTAGAGACTATTGTTCGTTAGTTTGTTGAATCTTCAGCGTCCTTGGTTTTTGAGGGCCCGTGATTTGGCTCGCTCCCAGTCCTGGTCCTTCTTTGTTGCCCGCTTGTCATACTGTTTCTTTCCCTTTGCAAGCCCCAATGCAAGCTTGGCCTTGCCTTTACTCCAGTGAAGGTCTAGCGGCACCAATGTGTAGCCGCGCCTCTCCACCAGACCCCGGAGACGGTCTAGTTCACGACGATGTAGTAATATCTTTCGAGTTCGGGATGGGTCTGTACTAACATGAGTAGAGGCCGTAATCAGAGGGGTGATATGAGCCCCTAGCAGCCAGCCCTCACCGTTTCGTAGAATCACATAGCTTTCTGTAAGTTGGGCCTGTCCTGCTCTGAGGCTTTTTACTTCCCAGCCCTGAAGGGAAAGACCGGCCTCAAAACTTTCATCGATTGTGTAATCAAACCGGGCTCGTTTATTTCGGGCAATCGTTGAAGTACCTACTTTTCGATTCTTTGTAGCCATCATTCGGTAATGATCCTAAAATCTGAAACAAAAAACACTTATAGAGCACCAAATATGTCTAAATTTTCCAAAGAGCGTCGTTTTTCCTTGCATGGCCAATGGTCATCTCGTCTGGCCTTTATTTTGGCTGTATCGGGATCTGCGGTTGGATTGGGGAATGTCTGGAAGTTTCCCTATATCGCTGGCGTAAATGGTGGGGGAGCATTTGTTCTAGTTTATCTTGTCTGTGTATTTGTGATCGGGCTACCCATCATGATGTCGGAGATTCTGATGGGTCGGCGCGGCCGGAGAAACCCAGTAGAGACTATGGCTTTACTGGGACAGGAGGAGGGTAGCACGAGGCGTTGGGGTATCGTCGGAATCGTTGGGGTAGCTACCGGTTTTTTTATATTGTCCTATTACAGCGTGATTGCCGGGTGGGCGGTAGCTTACATTTTTGAGGGTGCTTCGGGAGCATTCAGGGGTGCTGATGCGCAACAGGTAGAGCAGCTCTTCTCCCGCATAAGCGGCAACTGGGTCGTAACCGGGTTTTGGCACACGGCATTCATGGCCTTAACTATTTTTGTAGTGGCAAAGGGAGTAAAGGGTGGGCTGGAACGCGCGGTGCGTATTTTGATGCCTGCGTTGATAGGGTTGCTGTTGCTTCTATTGATATACAGCATGATTGCAGGTGACTTTGCTCAGGGTTTTGCGTTTCTCTTTGAGCCAAAATTTTCTGAGCTGACCGGCGCAGGGGTGCTTGAGGCATTGGGGCATGCTTTTTTTACGCTCAGTGTTGGTATGGGGGCTGTTATGGCCTATGGGGCTTACCTGCCCGCTGAATCCTCTATCGGGAGGACCTCTATTGCGGTCGTGGTTGCAGATACTCTGATTGCAATTGTGGCTGGTCTGGTCATTTTTCCGATTGTTTTTGCTAATGGCCTCGATCCAGCGGCTGGGCCAGGGCTGATTTTTCAATCATTACCATTGGCGTTCGGCCAATTACCCGGCGGTTCGTTTGTTGCCGCAACTTTTTTCTTGTTACTTTCTTTTGCGGCATGGACATCTGCTATTAGTTTAATGGAGCCGGCGGTGGCTTGGCTTATGGAGCGGCAGGAGCTATTACGATCTGTTGCCGCAATCGTGATAGGAGGCCTTATCTGGCTATTGGGTTTTTTGACTGTCTTTTCAAATAGCGTCCTATCCGAATTTACTTTTTTTCAAGGTACTTTCTTTGACAACATAGATTTCGTGACGAGCAATATTGCTTTGCCTGCTGGAGGTCTCGCCATCGTAGTGTTCGCCGGATGGTTTATGTCCGCACACTCTACCTCTGAAGAGCTGGATCCCGATGCGGGTCTCGGTTATCAGTTATGGCGGTTCTCTGCTCGCTTTATTGCTCCTGTCGCGGTGGTGTGCATTTTTTTGAACGCAGTTGGCATTTTTTAGAATTGCGCAATGAAGATTGATCACTCCGAACATGTTCCTTATAGCCCCAGCCAAATTTTTGATTTGGTAAATAATATTGAGGCCTATCCCGAATTTTTAGAGTGGTGTACCACTGCAAAAGTAAAAAATCGATTTGACCAGAGTCTGGAAGCAACCATTGGTATTGGATTTAAGGGAATTAACAAAAGCTTTACTACCCGGAATCACCTTGATCGGCCACACCGAATTGATATGGAGTTACTGGATGGGCCCTTCAGTCACCTGAGGGGTGCCTGGGTTTTTTCTGATACGGCAGAGGTTGGCTCTGAGGTACGCTTGGTCTTAAATTTTCAGGTGACCCGATCACCATTTAGTAAGGTTTTTGCTTTGCTATTTGAGGAACTCGTGCGTTCTCAGATCAAAGCCTTTTCAGCGCGAGCAAAAGAGCTCTATGGTTAAGAGAGGTCACTAGGTTGAGGGGCTGACTGGCACATCCTTCTCAATACGCTCTACTTGATCTTCAGCGAAGTATACTATCAGCCAACGCTGCTCTATCTCTTTGGATTTTCCTTCTTGGAAGTAATAGGTGTAGTCCCACCGGTTTTGGTGAAAGCTATCGGCAACCATTGGGGTTCCGAGTAGGAAGCGGACCTGGCCGCGTGTCATACCGATCTCTATTTGATCAATTGCTGATTCCTCCAGTAGATTGCCCTGCTGGATATCAATCCTGAAGATGCACCCCGTGACTGTGATAGCTAGGGTAGCAATGAGTACGATTTTAACTAGGTAGTAAGGCAATCTTTTGGTACTAGAGAGTAGTGGAGTTTCTGAGTCATAATGGTGTGTAAATCATAACTGATTGTTCCGGGGGAGTAGAGCATGGCAGGTAAAGATATTCGGGAAGCAGGGCTAAAAGTTACTTCTCCTAGGTTAAAAATTCTCGAGATCCTCGAGAAAACCAAGGATCGTCACATGACCGCAGAGGGGGTTTATAAGGCCTTGACGGTGACAGGGGAAGAGGTAGGGCTTGCGACGGTCTATCGTGTTTTGACGCAGTTTGAGAGGGCAGGGTTAGTGGCTCGGCATAATTTTGAGGGAGGTACGGCAGTCTTTGAGTTGGCAGATCGTACCCACCATGACCACATGATATGTCTAGACACTGGCAAAGTGATCGAGTTTTATAATGACGAGATAGAGGAACTGCAGAATAGTATCGCTGAAGCCCATGGTTATGAGATCGAGGACCACAGCTTGGTGCTTTATGTCCGTCCTGCAAAACAGTAAGAGATCATCCATTCAGCCTGCTAGCGCAGCAAAATTATCGATGCGCATGTGAAGAAGCCGATATCCTGCTATTCCGGACCGACAATCTGCGACATATCAGTGCCAATAATGTATTCGGCGCGGTCATATACTGAACAGAGCCGGGTAGAGCCTAAATATCTTCTCGGACTGATTTTTTCAAGAATTGTGTTAATGAGTTGTTACTACGATCATTTGTTGGACCGGGCCATCATTTCCGCAGCATGCGCCCGGGTACGGTCGGTAATTTCAATTCCCCCTAACATTCTGGAGAGTTCCTCGAGTCTTTCTTTGCCCGTAAGTAGCCGAACTTTAGTGATACTAGTTTTTCCGTCGGTAAGCTTAGATACTCGGTAGTGGTTTTGTCCTTGGCTTGCGACCTGAGCTAGGTGAGTAACGCATAGTACCTGTCGGCTAGCCCCAATTTTTTCCAGCCTTCGACCTACGATTTCAGCAATGCTTCCTCCAATTCCAGCATCGACTTCATCAAAAACCATCGTGGTGACAGTTCTTTCGCCGGTACCTACTACTTCCAGTGCTAGGCTGATCCGAGAAAGCTCTCCTCCTGATGCCATTTGGTCTAAGGGACCTAAGGGTTGACCAGGATTCAAGCTAACCTGGAATTCCACTTGATCCAAGCCATTTGCGTCAGCGTATTCGTTAGTTTTTTGTGTTAAGGCGGCGCAAAATTGTCCATGCGGTAGCCCGAGATCTTTTAGCTGACTTGAGACGCTTTTCCCTAGGCTGGCCGCGCTCTTTTTCCGGGCTTTGGATAGCTCTCCAGCAGCTTTGCGATACAAATCGGCCGCGTTCTCAACGCTATTTTCAAGGTTTGTCAGGGACGCACCTGCCTGCTCAATCTCTTGGATTCGCTCTGTTACAGTCGTTAGTAGTGTCTCAAGCTGAACTTCTTCCACTTTGTAGCGGCGTGCCAGTTCACGGATTTTTGCTATGCGGGTCTCTATCCACTCCAGGCGCTGGGGATCCACATCTAATTGATCGCGGTATCGGGAAAGACCAGTTGCTATTTCACGAATATCAATTTCTACACTATTTAATAAGGTGAGGTTTTCCTTTAGCTCCGGGTCGAGTTCAGCTAGTGATTGGAGAATATGCTGAGAGTTTGTGATCAGGGTATGAGCTGACCCCATTTCACCTTCATAAAGTTTCTCTAAGCTTTGGTTGATTCCAGTTGCGAGATTCTCGGTATTGGCAACACGCCCATGCTCTTTTTGTAGCTGATTGACCTCACCCTCCTCAAGGCTTAGCGTTAAAAGTGTTTTTTCTTGATTACGAAGGAGTTCCAATTGCTCCTCGCGATCTTCAATACCTCTCCGGCTATCATCGAGTTCGACCTTAAGTGTTTGCCAAGTCTCAAAAAGCTGACCAACTTTTTCCAGTAATGGTTGGTGCTTGCCGTGGAAGTCAAGAATACGCCTCTGGTTTACTCTCTGCAGTAATGATTGGTGGGCGTGCTGTCCATGGATTTCGACCAAGGAAGCGCCAAGATTTCGAAGGTCTTGCAGTGTCACCGGCTGGTTGTTGATAAAAGCCCGTGAGCGTCCCTCAGCACTGATGGTGCGACGGATCATGCAAGCTTGATCCTCATCTAATTCGTGCTCTCCTAGCCAAGCCAAGGCAGGATGGTTGTCTGGGCAGTCAAAAGTGACGCAGATTTCAGCCCGCTTCTTGCCCTTACGTACGGTGTTCGCATCAGCCCGATCACCGAGCACCAACCCTAGCGCGTCTACAAGAATGGATTTTCCTGCGCCTGTTTCTCCTGTCAGGACACTTAGACCGGACCCGAACTCCAGTTCCAGCTCATCAATGACGGCATAGTTCCTGATTCGGATTAGGCTGAGCATGCGTTATCGTTTTTTTTGGCTCCGGGGCCAACGATTAGTCTGCCCCCAGTTGAGTCTCGAGCGTAGCAGTTCGTAGTAATTGTGATCTCGTGGATGCAGTAATTGAACCGTTTCTTCTGCGAGACGGATTCGAATGGTGTCATCCCCTGATATCTCCCCTAAGAGTTGCCCATCGCAGGTGGCGTAGGCGCGGCTATTAGTTTGGGAGTCGACTTGAACCTCAATATAGCTTGAGGCATTTAATACCAAGGGCCGATCACCTAGTGTATGGGGACAGATAGGCACAATGACCAAGGCATTCGTGTCAGGTTGGATGATGGGGCCACCGCAGGATAATGCGTAGGCTGTTGATCCCGTTGGAGTGGCAACAATCAGTCCATCTCCGCCATGTGTGTTCACATACTCACCGTTGACTCGGGTGACAAAGTCCTGCATATGTCCTGCTGTCCCTTTTTCTAGCGCAACATCATTTAGGGCGGTCATTGAGTTACCGGTCTTGCCCTCCGAGCAAATATCTGCCTCAAGCATTAGTCGGTCTTCCGCCACAAAATTACCACAGAGAATCGCATCTATGGTGTCCAGCATTTTTTCGGGTGAAACATCAGTAAGAAAGCCTAGTCTACCCAGATTAATACCTAGCAATGGGACTCCTCGTCTTGCGACAGTTCGGGCAGCATGCAGAAGGGTACCGTCCCCGCCAATTGCCATAATAAGGTCTACTTTTAGGGGTAGATCGTTTTCTTCGTACGTGGGGATATCCCTAAGCTTCTCAGGGATCTGGTCCTGTGAAGGGCATACAACCTCAATACCTTGATCACGAAGATGAGAAGCAATAGCGAGCACAGGTTCGGCAACCCTTGCTTCGGCTAGGTATCCCCATAGCCCAATTTTTTTAAATTTCGTTTTCATTAAAATGACCCCGAAGTAGGATTGTACTGAATTCTTGGCTCTACAGAGGGTTGAATAGCTAGCCCAAGCCTTTCTGGTGCATCTTGACAGTACACGGAGCTGGTTGCTAGCGTGCTGGTACAGACGTCTCGGTGCAAAAAATGCAGGATTCTTTGTCTACAGATCGAGAGAAAGTGCGGGAGATCCCTAATGAGCGGGCCCAGCGGTTACTTAGGGTGCTGGTAGATAGGTATATTCGTGAGGGGCAGCCAGTGGGTTCACGCACACTCTCTCGTAACGCAGCTCTTGACGTAAGTCCAGCCACTGTTCGGAACATCATGGCAGATCTTGAGGACATGGGATTTTTGACGTCCCCCCATACTTCCGCAGGGCGTATTCCGACCATTAAGGGTTATCGATTCTTCGTGGATACTCTGATTAAGCTGCGGCCACCTAAAGGAGTGGAGTTACAGCAGTTTCAGGTTGCGCTTGATAAGGTAGCAGCAGATCCCCAGGCATTGGCGCTATCAGCATCCAATCTTCTCTCTGCAGTAACTCGACTTGCTGGGGTAGTAACGGTTCCGAGAAGATCACAAATGACGCTCCGTCAAATCGAGTTTTTGCCTCTTACAGACAGGAGGGTATTGGCTATCCTAGTCGTCAACGAAACAGAGGTGCACAACAAAATTCTTCAGGTAAATCGTAACTTCGACGAGGATGAATTGTGCCAAGCCGGTAACTATCTAACCGAACAATTTGGTGGTAAAGGTTTATACAAAGTGCGAGCTAAGCTACTGGAGGAGTTGCAGGTTACCCGCGAATCGATGAATACACTGATGGCGGACGCAATCGAGATGGCTCAGGCAGTTTTGCCGGAGGAGGAGCCACAGGCAGAATATGTTTTAGCCGGTGAAACGAATCTTATGGGACTGGGTGGCTTAGGAGATATGGATAAGCTCAAGAGACTTTTTGAGGCATTTGGCCGGCAACAAGACATTCTTCATCTCTTGGACCAAAGTCTCCATGCCCATGGAGTGCAGATTTTTATTGGTCAGGAGTCAGGTTACCAGCTTCTGGATGAGTGCAGCGTGGTCGCTGCACCATATACTGTTGAGGATGACGAGAGTATTGGTGTGTTGGGTGTTATAGGCCCAACACGTATGAGTTATGAGCGTGTGATCCCCATCGTTGATATCACTGCCAAGCTTCTTGGTAGTGCCTTGAAGTCCAAAAACTAGCCCCCATCTCCGAAGTCTAATGGAAAGGCTAGCCTCGAAGGGCTGCTTGTAGGAGGGCTTGAGTGGGCAAAAGAGGAACGAAAAAAGAATCAGAGCAAGCACCGGCTGCGAAAAACAACCCAGAAGAGAGTCCAGCCGTTGGAGATTCCGACGGAGAGGCTGCACCAAATGTTACTGAGATGGATAGCGAGATGCTTCAAGCAAAGGTAGAGGAGAATTGGGACAAGTACCTTCGTGTTGCAGCTGACCTTGAAAATCTACGAAAGCGTGCAACTCGTGACGAGGAGAATGCCCGTCGGCGCGGTCTTGAGCAGTTAGCGCAGGCATTATTGCCTGTTCGAGATAGCCTGGAAGCTGAGGTTGCAACTTCTGAGCAAGCGGATATGGAGGCACTTCTTGATGGCAAGCGAGCAACACTACGCTTGTTAGATAGTGCCTTAACGGCTGTAGGTATTTCGGAACTGGATCCTATAGGTGAGCCATTTGATCCAGAAGAGCATGAGGCAATGACCCTGCAACCATCGGATGAGGTTGAGGTGAATACGATACTCGAGGTGATTCAAAAAGGTTATCAGTTACACGGTCGCTTACTGCGTCCAGCAAGGGTTATTGTTGCCGGCGAGCCTCCAGTGCGACCTTCAGAAGAAATTCCTGAAGAGGGCGATTAAAAAAAAGAGCAAAGGGTATAAGCACCTTGAAATGTCTGGCTTTATACCCCATCTAGAGGATAAGTTTCTAGCTAACTAGCGTTGAGGTATTTAAATCATGGGGCGAGTGATCGGAATCGATTTAGGCACGACGAACTCTTGTGTGGCCATCATGGATGGTGATCAAACGAAGGTAATAGAAAATAGCGAGGGTGATCGGACAACCCCTTCTGTAGTTGCGTTCAGCAAAGACGGAGAGGTTCTGGTTGGGCAGACCGCTAAGCGGCAAGCAGTTACGAATCCTAGTAACACCCTGTTTGCGATTAAGCGGTTAATTGGACGCCGCTTTGATGACCAGGTAGTGCAGAAAGATGTCGATATGGTGCCTTACAAGATAGTCAATGCTGACAATGGAGATGCTTGGGTAGAGGGGAACGAAAAAAAAATGGCTCCACCTGAAATTTCAGCACGCGTACTGACTAAGATGAAACAAACTGCGGAAGATTATCTTGGTGAGCCAGTGACGGAAGCGGTTATTACTGTACCTGCCTATTTTAACGATTCGCAACGCCAAGCTACCAAGGATGCCGGCAAGATTGCAGGTTTAGAGGTTAAACGAATCATTAATGAGCCTACGGCTGCAGCGTTAGCTTATGGTCTTGATAAGCAGCGGGGTGATCGGAAGGTTGCGGTCTATGACTTAGGTGGTGGTACTTTTGATGTCTCGATTATAGAAATTGCGGAGGTAGATAATGAGCATCAGTTCGAAGTGCTAGCTACTAACGGTGATACTTTTCTCGGTGGAGAGGATTTCGATAAACGCATTATAGATTATCTTTCTGCAGAATTTGAAAAGGAGACTGGGGTTGATATTCGCAAGGATCCTTTGGCAATGCAGCGACTTAAGGAAGCTGCCGAAAAAGCCAAGATTGAACTTTCTTCTCGGCAGCAGACTGAAGTAAATCTACCTTACATTACAGCGGACAGCGCTGGACCAAAACACTTAAATATCAATATAACGCGCGCAAAAATCGAGTCTCTCGTAGAGGACTTGATTCAGCGAACAATTATCCCATGCAAAGTTGCTCTAGAGGATGCAGGCTTAAAGGTGACAGAAGTTGATGATGTAATCCTTGTTGGCGGCCAGACACGTATGCCAAAGGTACAGGAAGAGGTACATAATTTCTTCGGCAAGGAGCCTCGTAGGGATATAAATGCAGATGAGGCGGTTGCAGTGGGGGCAGCAATTCAAGCTGGGGTTCTTTCAGGAGATGTAAAGGATGTTTTGCTTCTTGATGTGACGCCGTTGTCGCTTGGTATTGAAACACTAGGGAGTGTTATGACCCGCCTGATAGAAAAGAACACAACGATACCCACTAAAGCTAATCAGATATTCTCTACCGCGGAAGATAGTCAGACCGCTGTTACGATCCATGTTTTACAGGGCGAACGTGAGCGAGCGAGTGATAATAAGTCACTTGGTCGCTTTGATCTTACGGATATTCCTGCCGCACCGAGAGGGATGCCTCAAGTCGATGTTACTTTCGATATAGATGCTAATGGTATTTTGAATGTTTCGGCTCAGGATAAAGCGACCGGGAAAGAGCAAAAAATTGTAATCAAAGCGTCTTCGGGTTTAAGTGAAGAAGAAGTTAAGCGCATGGTTTCTGAAGCTGAGATTCATGAAGCCGAAGATAAAGTTTTCCGTGAGCTTATAGATATCCGCAATCAGGCTGATGCGCTTGTTCATGCAACAGAGAAATCGCTAAGTGAACTGGGCGAGAAAGTAGAAGCAGATGAGAGGGCCAAGATTGAGGTTGCGATTTCAGAGCTTAAGGGGGCAGCCGAGGGCGATAATAAGGATATTATTGAAACCAAAATGAAAGCTTTGGGTGAGGTTTCTGCTGGTATGACCCAGAAACTCTACGCCGAACAAGCTCAGAGTGAATCGGGTACTTCTGATGCAGATACCTCAGAAACTGAAGATGATAATGTAGTGGACGCAGAATTCGAAGAAGTCAAAGAAGACGAAGATAAAAAGACTGCATAGGGTGAAAATTTGCTTCCGAAGCAAAGCTGGACGCAAGTCGCGATCCTCTAATATCAGAAGAATTAAGCTGCAGGAGAGAATGTTGCAAATCATCCTGCTGCTGCTGTCAAGGATGATCAATGTCTAAGCGGGATTATTATGAGGTGCTGGGCGTCAATAGGGATGCCAAGCAATCAGACTTTAGGGCCGCGTATCGGCGCCTGGCCATGAAATACCATCCGGATCGAAATTCAGGCGATCCAAGTGCCGAAACAAAATTTAAGGAAGCGAAGGAAGCTTATGAGGTGCTCTCGAGCGATGAAAAGCGAGCATCTTATGATCAATTTGGCCACGCTGGCGTAGAGGCAGGTAGGGCCGGGGCAGGCTTTGGTGGCGATGCTTTCGGGGATATTTTTGGCGATGTTTTCGGGGATATTTTTGGCGGTAGTCGAAGAGCTGGCTCGAGGGTGTTTCGAGGTGCGGATCTACGTTATGAGCTTGAACTTACACTGGAGCAAGCCGCAAGGGGTGAATCTATCAATATCGAAGTCCCAACCCAAGCAGAGTGCGATCGATGTCATGGTGTTGGTTCTAAGCCTGGCTCTAAGCCAGTTAGTTGCTCCAATTGTGGTGGAACGGGTCAGACTAGGGTGCAGCAAGGGTTTTTCTCTATTCAGCAAACTTGTCCAACTTGCAAGGGAGCTGGCTCTTCAATTAAAGATCCCTGTAATGATTGCAAAGGGCAGGGGCGCGTGCGCAAGGTTAAGACGCTGGCTGTTAAGGTGCCGGCAGGTGTTGATTCAGGTGACCGCATTAGACTTTCTCGGGAAGGCGAGGCAGGCCGAAATGGCGGGCCACCAGGAGATTTATATGTAGATATACGTGTTCAGGATCACATGTTATTTGAGCGCGATGGGCAGAATTTGCGTTGTGACGTACCTATTAGTTTTGCTATGGCCGCATTGGGAGGGGCAATAGATGTGCCCACTCTAGACGGACAAGTGGCACTGAAGGTTCCCGCAGAAACCCAGTCAGGTAAAATATTTAGATTACGAGGCAGGGGAGTTAGATCTGTTCGTACGAGTGGTGTTGGGGATCTTATGTGTAGGGTTTTTGTGGAGACACCAGTGAGACTCAGCGAACAACAAAAGAAATCACTGGCAAGCTTTGATGCCTCTATTCAGTCGGGTGGCACTCGACATAGTCCCAAAGCTCGTTCGTGGTTGGACGTGGTAAGGAAGTTTTTTGACCGGACGGAGGTGTAGTGATGTTGAACGTTAGTGTCCTCGGTGCGTCTGGTCGGATGGGCCGGTCTTTATTGGCGTGTATCACAGAGAATAAGGACTTTAGGTTGGTCGGGGCATTGACTGAGCCTTCTGATCCAGCATTAGGGCAAGACGCTGGTGTTAGCGCAGGCCTGGAGTCGCTCGGTGTACTCCTGTTAGACAATCGAACTCAAGTTTTAGAAAAAGCTGAAGTAGCAATCGACTTCACTCTTCCTGGGGCCACAAGAGCCAATTTAGCTGCTTGTGTAGATTCTAAGACTGCGCTTGTAATTGGGACCACCGGACTTGGGGAGGAAGACTTTAAATCTTTAAGGGAAGTGGCTGGCCAGATTCCTTTGGTGTATGGACGTAATATGAGTATTGGTGTAAATGTTTTTATGGACCTAGTCAGGCGGGCAGCTAGGGCGCTGGGCGAGGAATATGATGCCGAAATTTTGGATGCTCATCACAGCCAAAAGGTGGATGCACCTTCAGGGACTGCCTTAGCTCTAGGAGAGGAAGTAGCAAAGGCTCGGGGGAGAACCCTCGAGGAGTTGGGTATTAAAACTCGAGTTGGTCAGGCCGGACCCCGGGCGCCTAATTCAATTGGCTTTTCAGTTATTCGAGCTGGAAATATTGTGGGCGATCATAGTGTATTGCTTGCCTCTCCAGACGAGAGAATCGAGTTAGTACATCGGGCCACGGATAGAAAGACTTTTGCTCGCGGTGCTCTGCGCGCTGCCACGTGGGTTTATGGCAAGGATCCAGGTTTTTATAGTATGAAGGATGTGCTTGGCCTGCAAGAAATGTGAGAGCAGTTATATAGTACCGGCCAAAAAAGATTAGGTTGTCCATTTCTGAGGAGAGCTAAATATTGCACGC
>CAYXIJ010000023.1:12759-34812 GCA_964465375.1 uncultured Gammaproteobacteria bacterium
GCTGACGATATACAATAGCTGCCTGAGCCTCTCACGTCATTGAGGATTGTCTCGCGGGATGAGCTGCGTATAAAGCAGTCGTCCCGTTTCGTTTATGCGGGGCGTGTAATTTTTGTTCCAGATGAAGGAGCTCAGGTTGACGAAGCGGGCGATACTTGCCCTTGAAGACGGTACAGTTTTTGAAGGACTGTCCGTCGGTATTTCTGGTAGGGCTACAGGAGAGGTGGTGTTCAACACCTCTATGAGTGGTTACCAGGAAATTCTTACTGATCCTTCTTATTTTCGTCAGCTGGTCACCCTCACATACCCTCATATCGGGAATGTGGGTACTAATTCTAGTGACTTCGAGTCGACTAAGGCTTACGCGGCAGGGTTAGTTATCCGTGATCTCTCGCTCCAAGTAAGTAGCTATCGATCTGAAAACTCACTCCCAGAGTTCTTGGAGCGTTGCAAGATGGTTGCTATTGCTGAGATCGATACCCGGAAGCTGACTAGATTGATTCGTGAAAAAGGAGCCCAAGGCGGTTGTATTATTGCGGGGACTGATCCTGATCCAGAGGACGCAGTCAGAGAAGCCCAGGAGTTTCCTGGCCTTAAAGGCATGGATCTAGCCCGGCTGGTTACGACAAAAAAATCATACCGATGGAGCGAGGGCAGCTCGTGGAAAACAAGTTACTCAATAACAGATAAAAATCAGGGGATATTTCATGTCGTAGCCTATGATTTTGGCATCAAACATAACATCTTAAGACTTTTATCAGATGGAGGTTGTCGCATTACTGTGGTTCCTGCAATGACTGCGGCAAATGAAGTTATGGGGCTCGCTCCTGATGGAGTTTTTCTTTCAAACGGGCCTGGCGACCCAGAGCCTTGTAGTTATGCCATCGATGCCATCAAAACCCTGGTAGCCGAAGATATGCCAGTGTTTGGTATTTGCTTGGGACATCAGCTTTTAGCCCTAGCGTGTGGCGCTAAAACCATGAAGATGAAATTTGGGCATCATGGCGCAAACCATCCTGTACTCGAGATTGGCACAGGAAGGGTATTGATTACGTCCCAAAACCATGGGTTTGCCGTGGATGGAGAGCATCTGCCCGAGCATCTTGGAGTCACTCATCACTCCTTATTTGATGGATCGCTGCAAGGAATAGAACACAAGGAAAGGCCAGCCTTCTCATTTCAGGGCCACCCAGAAGCAAGCCCCGGCCCCCACGATTTGCAGTCGTTATTTGCTCGTTTTTTTGCTGCGATGAGGATTGGGCGTTCAAAGCGTATCGAGGGTAGATAATAAATTAAGTTAATCATAAGGTTATAGGTTATTTCTAGAATTTCTAAAGGTTATGCCAAAGAGAAAAGACATTGAGAGTGTACTGATCATAGGGGCGGGGCCCATTGTAATAGGGCAGGCTTGCGAATTTGATTATTCTGGAACTCAAGCCTGTAAGGCTTTGAAAGAAGAGGGTTATCGGGTCATTTTGGTTAATTCTAATCCAGCCACCATCATGACAGATCCAGGTAGTGCTGACGCGATTTATATAGAGCCCATCGAGTGGCAAACAGTGGCTCGCATTTTGGAGAAAGAGAAGCCCTCTGTTTTATTACCCACTATGGGGGGGCAAACTGGGTTGAATTGCGCTCTTGATCTGGACCGTCATGGGATCTTGGCTAGAAACCATGTGGAGCTCATTGGGGCATCCCGTGATGCTATCGATATGGCAGAGGATCGGAAGCGATTTCGAGACGCTATGCAAGAAATTGGCTTGGAAACACCTCGCTCTGGGGTTGCTAAGACACTCGAAGATGCATGGGGAATACAAGCAACAGTAGGTTTTCCTACTATTGTGAGGCCCTTTTTTACCCTTGGTGGAAGCGGCGGGGGCGTTGCATTTACCAAAAAAGAATTTGAAGACATTGTCACGCGTGGATTAGATCAGTCACCTACCACGGAAGTGTTGCTTGAGGAGTCGATTTTGGGGTGGAAGGAGTTTGAGATGGAAGTTGTCAGAGACCGGAATGACAACTGCATCATCGTATGCTCCATTGAAAATTTAGATCCAATGGGGATTCATACTGGGGATTCAATTACCGTTGCCCCAGCCCAAACCCTAACCGACAAAGAGTACCAGCGCATGCGAGATGCTTCGATCGCGGTGCTTCGAAAGGTGGGTGTAGATACGGGTGGGTCGAATGTGCAGTTTGCAGTGAATCCTGAAGATGGGCGTCTGTTAATAATCGAAATGAATCCTAGGGTATCGCGCTCTTCTGCCTTAGCGTCAAAAGCAACTGGCTTCCCTATTGCCAAAATTGCGGCAAAGCTGGCCGTGGGTTACACGTTAGATGAGATTCGTAACGAGATTACTGGGGGCCTAACCCCGGCCTCCTTCGAACCTACGATAGATTATGTGGTTACCAAGGTGCCAAGGTTCAATTTTGAAAAATTTCCAAATGCTAATGATCGGCTAACTACACAAATGAAGTCCGTTGGAGAGGTTATGGCAATAGGGCGGACGTTCCAGGAATCAATTCAAAAGGCACTACGTGGGCTAGAGACGGGTGCGGATGGATTTAATTCTTATTGGTCTAACTTACCTGATGATCGGGCTCGGCAGGCATTTGAAAAAGAATTGCGGTGGGCAGGCCCACAGCGCCTTTGGTATGTTGCTGATGCTTTTCGGCTGGGATTCAGTATTTCGGAAGTAGCTAAATTAAGTGGTATTGACCCATGGTTTCTTGCGCAACTAAGGGATTTAGTGAAGGAGGAACAGAATTTTTCTGTAGTTAATTTTTCTGATCTGCAGCCCGAGCATCTCCACAGATTAAAAAGGAAGGGGTTTAGCGACAGTCGACTTGCAAGTCTAGCGGGCAAAGCAGAAGAAGACATCAGAAAATTTCGTCATACACACAATTTAAGGCCTGTTTTTAAGAGAGTTGATACATGTGCTGCAGAGTTTGCAAGCCACACACCGTACCTTTACTCCACTTACGAAGAGGAATGTGAAGCGGAACCCACAAGTAAGAATAAGATTATTATTTTAGGTGGCGGCCCGAATCGGATTGGTCAAGGCATTGAATTTGATTATTGCTGTGTTCAGGCTTCCCTTGCCCTCAGAGAAGAAGGCTTTGAAACTATAATGGTCAATTGTAATCCGGAAACGGTCTCCACTGATTACGATACCTCTGATCGATTGTATTTTGAGTCCCTTGCACTCGAAGATGTTTTAGAAATCGCACATAAAGAAAAGCCAATTGGTGTAATTGTTCAATACGGAGGACAAACGCCACTGAAGTTGGCTAGAGAGCTAGAGAGGGCTGATATTCCCATCGTCGGCACTTCACCCGATTCAATTGACTTAGCCGAGGACAGGGAGCGTTTTCAGCAATTAATTAAGGGGCTTGGCTTGACGCAACCACCAAATTCTACGGCACGAACCCAAACAGAAGCCTTGGCCATGGGGGATTCTGTGGGTTATCCGCTCGTTGTGCGTCCCTCTTATGTGTTGGGGGGGCGCGCAATGGAAATTGTTCACAACAAGAACGATCTCAAGGAGTACATTTCTGCAGCAGTGGATGTTTCTAATGATAGTCCAGTTCTGCTTGATCGCTTTCTTGATCAGGCGGTAGAAGTCGATGTGGATGCTATATCTGACGGGACCGAAGTAATTATTGGTGGAATCATGGAGCACGTCGAGCAGGCGGGGGTGCATTCGGGTGACTCAGGCTGCTCTTTGCCACCATTCACTTTAGGGAAGGAAGTCGAAGCTGAGTTAGCCTTGCAGGTGATAAAGATGGCAAAAGAGCTAAAAGTTGTGGGCATTATGAACACTCAGTTTGCTATCCAAAAGGACATCATTTATGTATTGGAGGTGAACCCAAGGGCTTCGAGGACCATTCCCTTTGTCTCAAAGGCTATAGGTCAACCACTTGCCAAGATTGCAGCTAAAGCCATGGTGGGAATAAGTTTTAAAGACCAAGGTGTTCAGATAAATAGCCAGCAACCTTATTTTTCGGTGAAAGAATCGGTTTTCCCTTTTATTAAGTTTCCAGATGCTGATCCCATTCTGGGGCCGGAGATGAAATCAACTGGTGAAGTTATGGGTATTGGGAGGACATTTGCTGAGGCATATGCCAAGGCCCAGCTGGCTTCGGGCGTTCTTTTGCCAAGCCAGGGGACAGCATTAGTGAGTGTACGCGATACAGATAAACCAGCAGCAGTTGAGCTTGCGGGTATATTGATAAGCCGCGGTTTCGAGGTGGTCGCGACAGGTGGCACGGCTCAAGCTTTAGCAGAGGAGGGCGTGCCTTGCCGAAGGGTAAATAAAGTATCAGAAGGTCGTCCGCACGTTGTAGATATGATAAGAGATGGGGAAATTACACTAATAGTGAATACAACTGAGGGTAAACAGGCGATCGCTGAATCTCATTCAATTCGTGCCGAGGCGGTTTACCAGAAAGTAACGTACTACACCACAATTGCGGCAGCAAAGGTCACTTGTGATGCGCTCGACCATCTTGGTAATCAGGCCGTATACCGGCTTCAGGATTTGCACAAAGAGATGGGTGTATGAGTAAAATTCCTTTGACATCTCGTGGGGCAGGACAGCTTCGAGATGAGCTGAGGCGTTTAAAGTTGGAGCGCCCCGCCATTTCTGCTGCCATTAGTGTGGCACGCGAGCACGGTGATCTCCGTGAGAATGCTGAATATCATGCAGCAAGAGAGCAACAGGGTCTAGCAGAAGCGCGGATAAGGGACATTGAGGGAAAGTTGTCCAATGCGCAAATTATAGAAATAGGGGATTTAGGTAACCCTGAAAAGGTGGTTTTTGGTGCGACAGTCCATTTGTTGGATATAGATAGTAGCTCTGAGGTGTGCTACCAGATTGTGGGAGAAGATGAAGCCAGCATTAAAAATGGCCTTCTCTCAGTAAATTCACCAATTGCGCGGGCACTTATCGGGAAAGAGTCTGGAGATACCGTGGAGGTAAGTGCACCAGGTGGCCAGCATTCATATGAGATTATTAAGATCGAGTATGTCTAATAAATTAGTTTTCTTTGCTCTAGCCTTGAAAGATTTAAGTTGGCTTGATTGCCTTTGTTTCTGTTGCGAGATAAAGAAGTGCTACATTGCCGATTTTTTGAATCATTATTGCCTTAGAGCGCTCTAAGATTTCTTGAAGCACTGCGTCACGACATTCTCGGCTTCCGATTCGGATCTTAATTTTTATTAACTCATGGTGATTTAGTGCGTTCTCTAATTCAGCTAGTACACCATCTGTTAGGCCATCCGCACCAACGGTTACTATAGGCTTAAGATTGTGACCGCGGCGCCGAAGGGACTTACGTTGGAATTCCTCGAGGGGCATGCTCTTAAGTATAATAGAGATATTTGGTGAGGCAGTTGGTAAGTCAAAATAGTTCTAAGCGCGGTTGGCGCAGAAATCAGGCAAAGGATCCGTATTTTGCTCGTGCCTTGCGGGAAGGTTGGCGATCACGAGCAGCCTTTAAGCTTGATGAGATTCAGGCACGTCAGCATATTCTGCGCCCCGGCCTCGCATGTGTAGATTTGGGGGCTAGCCCTGGCGGATGGAGTCAATACGCTGTCAAAAAAGTTGGTTCTCGTGGCCAAGTTTGGGCTTTAGATGTACGGCCGATGGAGCCGGTGCCAGGTGTTACCTTTATTCAGGGTGATTTCGACTCCCCCGAGATTTTTGGACAATTCACAGTCACATTGGCTGGGGGTGCGATTGACCTTGTAATGTCTGATATGGCCCCCAATATTAGTGGTAACTGGAGTCATGATCAGCCACGTGCTCTGAGTTTAGCTGAGGGGGCACTAGCATTTGCAAAAAAAGTGCTAAACCCAGGTGGAAACTTCCTTGTGAAGCTTTTTCAGGGAGAGGGTTTTGAGGCCTATGTTGATACTGCGCGACTCAATTTTGATACTGCGCGGATAATCAAACCTAAGGCTTCGAGACCAGAAAGCCGAGAGGTTTACTTGCTGGCCAGGGGCTATGGGATATAGTAGGGTTCTAAGGGTTCGTTTTGGGTTTAGTTTTTTGAGGGTAAGCGATTGACCGACTTGTTAAAGAATGTAATTCTTTGGATCGTTATTGCGGTGGTTTTGTTGTCAGTTTTCCAGAACTTTAGACCGAACAACCAACGTACTCTCACAGTTCCTTATTCAACATTTTTGTCGTACGTAGAAGATGGTTCCGTTGAGGAGGTAATCTTTGAAGACGATATCATCAGTGGAGTTCGTCTTGGTGAGGAATTTGTTACCTACAATCCAGAGACAGATAACACTGCATTGATTGGGACTTTAAACGAAAATAATGTAGCAATAGAGGCCAGGCCACCCAAACAACAATCTTTTCTATCGCAGCTTTTTATTTCTTCGTTTCCTATTTTGTTACTTATTGGCGTTTGGGTCTATTTTATGCGCCAGATGCAAGGCGCAAGTGGTGGGCGTGGAGCTATGTCATTTGGCAAGAGTCGAGCCCGCCTTTTAGGCGAAGATCAAGTGAGTGTTACCTTTGCTGATGTAGCAGGTATTGAGGAGGCCAAAGAAGAGGTCGTCGAGATTGTAGAGTTTTTGAAAGACCCCGCAAAATTTCAGGGTCTTGGTGGAAAGATTCCCAAGGGGGTTTTAATGGTCGGCTCTCCGGGCACTGGCAAAACATTGCTAGCTCGCGCGATTGCCGGTGAAGCGAAGGTTCCTTTTTTTACTATTTCAGGCTCAGATTTTGTAGAAATGTTTGTGGGTGTCGGCGCCTCGCGTGTTCGTGATATGTTCGAACGAGCAAAAAAACAGGCACCATGTATTGTTTTTATTGATGAGATCGACGCGGTCGGCCGGCATCGTGGTGCAGGTTTAGGTGGTGGGCACGATGAGCGTGAGCAGACTTTAAATCAGCTATTAGTTGAAATGGACGGGTTTGAGGGAAACGAGGGCGTCATTGTCATTGCTGCTACCAACAGACCAGATGTACTAGACCCAGCCTTATTGCGTCCAGGACGCTTTGATCGTCAGGTAGTAGTGCCTTTGCCGGATGTGCGTGGCCGCGAGCAGATTATCAAAGTTCACATGCGTAAAGTGCCACTATCCAGTGACGTGAAGCCATCTGTTATTGCGCGGGGAACGCCGGGTTTTTCTGGTGCTGATTTAGCCAATTTAGTTAACGAAGCAGCACTTCTAGCAGCGCGCGGAGATAGGCGATCAGTAGGTATGGAGGAATTTGATAAGGCGAAGGACAAGATTATGATGGGCGCCGAGCGCCGCTCGCTAGTAATGAGCGAGGAAGAGAGAAAATTGACGGCCTACCATGAGTCTGGGCACGCTGTAGTGGGTTTGTTGGTTCCTGAGCATGACCCTGTTTATAAGGTAACAATTATTCCTAGGGGGAGAGCCTTAGGGGTAACAATGTTTCTTCCGGAGGAGGATCGATACAGCTTCTCGAAACAGCGACTTATGAGCCAAATGAAGAGTCTATTTGGTGGGCGTATTGCGGAAGAGGTAGTTTTTGGGCCAGCTTGCGTTACAACTGGAGCGGCTAATGATATCGAGCGGGCAACTGAAATAGCTCGCAACATGGTCACAAAATGGGGATTGTCCGATCGGTTAGGGCCACTTACCTATAGTGAAGACGACGGCGAGATTTTTTTGGGAAGAAGTGTCACTAGACACAAGCAGCTCTCAGATGTAACTGCTCATGTTATCGATGAGGAGGTGCGTCAATTAGTCGACGATTGCTATAGTGAGGCAAAGAAGATTTTAGAAAAAAATATGGAAAAGTTGCATCTGATGGCGGATGCACTTATGAAATACGAGACAATTGACGAGGCCCAGATCAAAGACATCATGGAGGGGCGTGAGCCACGACCACCTGAGGATTGGGAAGATTCTGACTCCGGCGGGGAGCCTGAGAGTACGGAAGAGGACTCAGGAAAGGAGACAACCACTCCTTTGGGTGGCCCTGCTGGACAGCATTAAGTTAGTGAAGCCTCAGTAACTGAGACTACTGCTGACTCTGATTTCTCGCTTTAGAGCAGGCGGTTCCTTTTTGAGGTGGCCGCTATAGGAGGAAAATTCCTAATGGCGCGGCATTTTTTTGGGACCGACGGTATCCGTGGTCGGGTGGGCGTAGCGCCTATGACCGTTGATTTTGCCCTTAGACTCTCTAACGCGGCTGCTCAGGCTCTTGCTCCAACTGGGGGTTTGGTGCTTATCGGCAAAGATACCCGTATTTCTGGCTACATGTTTGAGTCCGCATTGGAAGCTGGTTTTGTAGCAGTTGGAATAGATGTTTGGCTAACAGGGCCACTACCGACACCAGGTATTGCATATTTAACAAAAAAACTAGGAGCTGATTTTGGAATTGTCATCAGTGCATCTCATAATTTTTATGAAGACAATGGTATAAAGTTTTTTGATCGTGAAGGTGAAAAGCTTTCAGATGCATTGGAGGATGCTATCGAGGGTTTTCTTGAAAATCCACCAAGGACGCTGGATTCTCGTGCCTTAGGGCAAGCCACACACTTGTCGTCAGCGCGATCTGACTACATGGAATTTTGTAAATCCACGATTCCAGAAAAGACTAATTTAGGCGGCCTTAAAATCGTAGTAGATGCTGCTCATGGAGCTGGCTACAAGGTTGCCCCTCGGGCTATATCGGATCTAGGTGCTGAAGTAATACCAGTAGGTTGTTCACCGAATGGGCGCAATATAAATGATGGTTGTGGCTCAACTCGGCCCGACTTGTTGAAAATGACCGTCAGTGGAGTCCGAGCTAACGTTGGTCTTGCCTTGGATGGTGATGGTGATCGGTTACTTATGGTCGACGAAGATGGCAACTTAGTGGACGGTGATAAGCTTTTATATATTCTTGCTCTGGATAGGATTGAGACAAAATCTTTACGGGGCCCTATAGTTGGTACGGTGATGAGTAACTTAGGACTTGAGTTGGCACTTCGAGAGGTAGGCGTTGAGTTTTTGCGGGCTAAAGTAGGTGATCGCCATGTCCTTGAGATGCTAAAAAAACACAGAGGTATGCTCGGGGGGGAAGCTTCAGGACATCTAATTTGTCTGGATAAAACTACCACAGGCGATGGGCTGGTCGTAGCTCTCCAGATTTTGTCAGTGATACAAAGAACGGGAAAGACTCTTAAGGAGCTTGCATCAGGTATGAAACAATTTCCGCAGACTCTTATCAATGTTCCTATCAATAAGTCTGTTGATATTGAAATGAATCCAGCAATAAGAGATGCAGTCAAGTCAGCTGAACAAGAATTGTCAGAAAATGGCCGTGTTGTTTTGCGTGCATCCGGGACCGAAATGGTTATTCGGGTTATGGTTGAGGGTGAAGATGCCGACCAAGTATCAAAACTAGCGGAGAAATTAGCACAATCAGTGCGTGTAGCGGGCGGAGCCCCTGGCGGCGTAGTTAATTGATTTACTTACTTAGAATTTGTAGCCTCAGCGTTCCTTTGGTAGTGGAAATGAGACTCTGATGGCTGTGGCTACAAGGATTCCCCTGATTGCGGGTAACTGGAAAATGCACGGCACTTCTGATGACAGTGCTGAGTTAGTGTCAACACTCAAGAAGATAGTCTCTGGGCCCAGGGATGCCCAAATGCTTTTATGTCCACCCTTCACATATTTAGTGGCCGTTGAAAAATGGTTAAAAGGAAGCAATATATTACTTGGAGCACAAAATCTTTCTCACTGGCCAAGCCCTGGTGCATATACTGGCGAGGTTCACGGGTCTATGCTCAAAGATGTAGGGTGCAGTTTCGTTATCGTTGGACACTCAGAAAGGCGGCAGCTTTATGGTGAGACAGATGATTTGGTAGTACAAAAGTTTCAGGTTGCCCAGGAAGCTGGATTGACGCCTATTTTGTGCGTGGGAGAAACTTTGGAACAACACCAGAAAGGGAAAACTGAGTCAGTTGTTGTTGAGCAAATAATGGCAGCACTCATGACGGCTGGGGTTGCTGCTTTTTCCAATGCAGTTATTGCTTACGAACCTATTTGGGCAATCGGTACTGGTCATACGGCTACTCCTGATCAGGCTCAAAAGGTACATGCCTTGATTCGGTCAACGATTGGTGAGCATGATGCTACAATCTCAAGTGATCTGCGGATTCTCTATGGTGGTAGCGTAAAGGGCGATAATGCTAAAGAGCTGTTTGGCATGGATGATATTGATGGTGGCTTGGTAGGTGGAGCTTCTTTAAAAGCGGCGGAGTTTGCCGCGATTTTTCGGGTAGCGCTTGATTAAGGAGTAAGTTAGGTATTCGGTATGTTGCAGTCGGTTGTTATTATGGTTCATGTTGTGGTTGCACTACTCATCATAGGGGTAGTTTTGCTACAGCGTGGAAAAGGCGCTGAAGCTGGGACAGGCTTTGGTGCTGGTGCATCAGGAACTGTATTTGGGGCACGCGGTTCTTCAAATTTCCTGACACGATTGACCGCAGTTTTGGCAACGTTATTTTTTGTTACAAGTTTAAGCTTGGCATATCTAGCGGGCAAACAGAGTACGAGTACACCGGAAAGCTTACTAGAACTAACGTTGCCAAATGAGCAGGATGCGGGGATGACTGGTGCTTCAAGTTTGGATGTAGAATTACCGGTTATTCCATCTGAATCCATCGATTAGGTCTTAGTTAAAGATCTACAGGAATAGATCAAAACACTTCAGTAATTTTAAAAAGTCCCAAATCCTAATATATACTGAAAATTTTATCGCCGACGTGGTGGAACTGGTAGACACGCTGTCTTGAGGGGGCAGTGGCGCAAGCCGTGCCGGTTCGAGTCCGGCCGTCGGCACCATCATCTTGAGTGACGCTACTCCGGGTGAATCTTTGTGGTTCTATTGGTCAAGCGAGGCGGAGGAGGACGAAAATGCGAAGCTTGAAGTTATTTTTAACAGCCATTGTGTTGATCTATTATTTGGTCGGAACAGCTTGGAGTCATCATTCCCGCGGCAATTTCGACCTCGAGAATACGGTCGAGCTGCAGGGTACTATTACTGAGTTCACATGGCGCAATCCTCACGTATTTGCGACGCTTGCGGTCGATAACGAGGAAGGTGTAGCCGAAGAATGGTTGCTCGAGCTCAACTCGATCTCGGTTCTCACACGTACCGGCTGGGATCGTAGCACACTGAATGTTGGAGACGAGGTCACGGTTGTCGGTAATCTTGAGAAAAACCACGTTTCGAATTTCCTTTTCTCTAATTATTTCGTGCTCCCCGATGCTAGTCGCATGGTTTCGGCACCGAATTACTCCCGTGGTGTACCGATTGCTCGTCCACCCGCCCGAGAAATCGATACCAATGCCCGATCTGAGAATTTCAGCGGTATTTGGCGACAGCAAGGTACAACCCCTTTTGTTGGTGGTATGGGCGGCATGGGCGGCATGGGCGGCATGGGCATGGGTGTAGAACCGGCGGTTAATTTGGGCAACCAGACGCCGGCACGTGGTTTGCCGCTCACTGAGCTAGGTCAGGCCGAGCTAGTCGCATTCGATGTCAGGGACAATCCATGGTTTCGTTGTGAGGCGCGGGGGTTGCCCAGTGGATTTAACGGAACACAGGAAATCGCATGGCAGAATGAGCAGAAAATCATCATTCGTTACGAGTTACTAGATATCCAACGAACTGTCCACCTCGATATCACTGAGCACCCCACACAAGTCGCACGATCACGCTTCGGCCATTCCATCGGTTGGTTTGAAGGTGAGACACTTGTTATCGATACAGCGCTTTTCGAGCCAGTCGAATGGGGTATCGGTGCCGGAATCCCTTCCAGTGAAGAGAAACATGTTGTCGAGCGCTATTCTCTGGCTCGTGACGGCAATGGCTTGCAGTTGGATCTCATGTTCGAAGACCCTGTTTATCTGACGGAGCCCGTTGAATTGGCTAGCACTTTTTTCCTAGATACAAGCTATCAGTGGCAGGAATATGCCTGTGACCCTAATGCCAGCAGCCGGCATCTCGACGTTGAATAGCGTAGTAGCCGGCGTTGAGCGCGAAGTCTATTAAATGGCCGTCATACATCGCTAAATCACCCCAAAAAGGTTGTTGTGCTGTTACAATGCGGCGGGCTGATCAGGCCCCCCCAGAGGCAGCATGCTCATAAATTACGCACCTATATTGCTATTTCTAATTATCTCTGCAGGCCTGGGTTTTATGCTTTTGGGCTTGGGTTTTGCATTAGGCCGAGGCCAAAAAACTCCTGATAAGCTTGCGCCGTATGAATGCGGTTTTGAGGCCTTTGAAGATTCCCGTATGCGATTCGATGTTCGATATTACCTAGTTGCCATCCTTTTTATCATCTTTGATCTTGAGATCGCGTTTTTATTTCCATGGGCTGTATCGCTGGATGCAATTGGTTTGTTTGGCCTGGTTGCGATGGGGGTTTTTCTTTTTCTATTAGTGGTGGGATTTGTTTATGAATGGCGCAAAGGGGCACTAGAATGGGATTAAGTCAAAAAGCTCCGGTTAACCAAGATGTTCCTATTAATATCCCCGAAGTGATGGAGCGAGGCTTTGCGGTTACTCAGATGGATAAACTCGTCAATTGGGCACGGACTGGGTCCATGTGGCCCGTGACCTTTGGGTTGGCATGTTGCGCAGTAGAGATGATGCACGCAGGCGCTTCACGTTACGACATGGATCGCTTTGGTGTGATGTTTCGGCCTACTCCGCGTCAGTCTGACGTAATGATTGTAGCGGGTACGCTGGTGAACAAGATGGCCCCGGCTTTGAGGAGGGTATACGACCAGATGGCTGAGCCTCGCTGGGTTATATCGATGGGATCGTGTGCAAACGGAGGTGGCTATTATCACTATTCCTATGCGGTGGTTAGGGGATGCGATCGAATCGTGCCTGTTGATGTGTATGTACCGGGATGTCCTCCTACGGCAGAGGCACTCCTGTATGCCATCATTCAGCTTCAAAAGAAGATACGCCGTACCCATACGATTGCTCGTTAAATGTTTTTATTGCCCGATTGCGTGAAGCGGAGGAAGAGACCCGTTTTGGGTTTCTAAGCAAAAGACCATGATGAAACTTCCACCAAGGTATGAGCTACTAGCCTCAAAGATAGAAGCAGGAATTGGAAACAAGTTAAGTCGCAGTCTGAGCAGTACCGGGCAATTGACTTATGAGGTCCTTCCTGCGGAACTTACTGAATGTTGCCATTTTTTGCGTGATACCGGTGGCTGTAAATTTGAGATGTTGATGGACCTTTGTGGGATTGATTATCTGGAGTACGGCGAAACAGAATGGGATACAACTGAGGCAACAAGCAGTGGTTTTAGTAGGGGTGTGCAGGGCCAGACTAGCGATGGCGATGAATTTCGCAGGGAAGGAGATGCAGAATATTCCCCAAAGGGTAGGTTTGCAGTTATTTACCAACTGTTATCGATTACGTGTAACCACCGTATCCAACTTAAAACATTTTGCGAAGACGATGAGTATCCAATTGTGGATTCGGTTATATCGATTTGGAATTGTGCTAATTGGTTTGAAAGAGAGGCCTTTGATCTTTTTGGTATCCTTTTTCGCGGGCACCCCGATTTACGTCGTATCCTAACGGACTATGGTTTTATTGGTCATCCGTTCAGAAAAGATTTTCCTCTGATGGGCAATGTGGAGATGCGGTACGACCCAGAAAAGGGACGAGTCATCTATGAGCCTGTGACAATCGAGCCACGAACGTTAACTCCAAGGGTGATTCGTGCTGATAATCGCTATGAGCCCCAGCTTAAGGGTTCTAAAGATGCCTGAAATTCAGAATTTGACAATGAATTTTGGTCCACAGCACCCCGCTGCACACGGTGTGTTACGTATGGTGCTTGAGATGGATGGTGAGGTTATTCAGCGCGCTGACCCACATATCGGTCTTCTCCATCGTGGTACAGAAAAACTTGCTGAGAGCAAACCTTACAATCAGTCGATCGGTTATATGGATCGACTTGATTACGTTTCTATGATGTGTAATGAGCATGGGTACGTGCTGGCAATCGAAAAGCTTCTAAAACTTACTCCCCCAAAACGAGCACAGTACATAAGGGTAATGTTTGATGAGATTACCCGGATCTTAAATCATTTACTGTGGATTGGGTGCCACTCTCTAGATGTGGGTGCTATGGCTATGTTTCTTTATGCTTTTCGAGAGCGTGAAGATTTAATGGATTGTTATGAAGCGGTCTCTGGAACACGCATGCATGCGACTTATTATCGTCCGGGGGGCGTATATCGTGATCTTCCAGAAAAAATGCCTAAATATCAGCCATCTCAATATCGCAAGGAAAAAGATCTGAAACGTTTAAATGAGGCGCGCAGCGGGTCATTACTTGATTTTATAGAAGATTTCACAGATCGCTTCCCGAAACTCGTGGATGAGTATGAGACCCTTTTGACCGAGAATCGTATATGGCGGCAGCGAACGGTTAATATTGGTGTTGTTTCACCTGATCGGGCTATGCAGCTGGGCTTTTCAGGGCCTATGCTGAGGGGCTCTGGTGTGCTCTGGGATCTCAGAAAGCATCAACCATACGAAACCTATGCCGAGGTAGATTTTGATGTTCCCTTGGGTGTCAATGGCGATTGTTATGATCGTTATTTGGTACGGATCGAAGAGTTACGCCAGTCCAACTATATTATTAGGCAATGCATTGAATGGCTTCGCTCGAATACCGGGCCGGTCATGATAGAAGATCACAAAATTGCACCACCTGAGCGCCTAGAGATGAAAAATGATATGGAGGGATTAATCCACCACTTTAAGCTTTTTACAGAAGGTTACTGTGTGCCTGAAGGGGAGGTCTATGTTGCCATTGAGCATCCAAAAGGTGAGTTTGGTGTCTACTTAAGCTCGGACGGTGCCAACAAGCCTTATCGTGTCAAAATTCGGGCACCCGGATTTGCCCATCTTTCTTCTATGAACGAGATGGTTCAAGGCCATATGTTAGCCGACGTGGTAGCCGTGATTGGGACCCAAGATATCGTGTTTGGAGAGATTGACCGATGAATAGAGGGTCACTTCTCTCAGATCATACTCGCGGCGAGATAGATCGTTGGGTTGCTAAGTTTCCTAAGGGAAGACAGCGCTCCGCATTGCTCAGTGCACTTCAAGTTGCCCAGCATGAAAATAAGGGGTATCTCACGCGGGATATTATGGATGCCGTGGCGGAATACCTAAAGTTACAACCAATTGAGGTTTACGAGGTCGCTACATTTTATTCAATGTTTGAGACGAAACCTGTTGGTCGGCACAGTATTTCTGTGTGTACGAATGTTTCGTGCATGCTGAGGGGTGCCGATGACATCGTGAGTCACCTTGAGCAACGACTTGGCATTAAGCTAGGTGAGAGTTCAGATGACGGGAAGTTCTATTTAAAGGTAGAAGAGGAATGCCTGGCTGCGTGTTGTGGTGCGCCCATGATGATGGTGGATCACAGGTATTATGAAGATCTTACTGTGCAGAAGGTGGACAAAATTATTGAAAAATTAGAGAAACAGGATTAGCGAATGTCATTTGACCAAAAGGCTAATCAAGTTTGTTTCGAGACGCTGAAATTTTCGACTGAGCCTTGGTCCTTGAAAAATTATTTGAAGATCGGTGGCTACAAGGCCTGGAAAAACATCCTGGATGAAAGAGTTGATCCGCTCACCATCATTGATGAAATAAAAAAATCTGGTCTGAGGGGTCGGGGTGGCGCAGGATTTCCAACGGGCCTGAAGTGGAGTTTTATGCCAAGAGATCCAGACATTCAAAGTTATTTAGTTTGCAATTCAGATGAGAGTGAGCCAGGGACATGTCATGATCGCGACATTCTTCGGAATAATCCCCATGCATTAATCGAAGGTATGGCTATTGCTGGTTATGCCATTGGTGCAACAGTCGGTTACAACTATATTCGTGGCGAGTTTTTGGGTGATCCAGTACCTCGTTTTGAGGCGGCTTTGCAAGAGGCATATCAGGCCGGATGGCTTGGCATGGATATTAAAAAATCTGGAATTAATTTTGAGCTACATAGTTTTGTGGGTGCAGGAGCTTATATTTGCGGAGAGGAGACTGGTCTGCTTGAGTCTCTGGAAGGAAAGCCAGGTAAGCCACGCTTCAAGCCCCCGTTTCCGGCCCAACATGGGCTATATGGTGCTCCCACCACTGTTAACAATACGCAGACTATCGCATCAGTACCGGCAATTATGCGCAAGGGAGCCAGCTGGTTTTCAGAGCTTGGTGTAAAGGGCTCTGGGGGGACGGCAATTTTTTCTGTTTCGGGGCATGTTGAAAGTCCTGGTAACTATGAGTTGCCTTTGGGCACTTCGTTCGGCGATCTTTTGAAGGTGGCAGGCGGAATGAAGGATGGTCGCAAGCTGAAGGCGGTTATTCCAGGTGGCTCATCAGTGCCAGTACTCCCAGCAAAGATTGCAATGAAATTAAGTATGGATTTTGACAGTGTGCGCGATTCGGGCTCAGGCCTGGGTACTGGAGCGACTATTGTTATGGATGAGACTACGTGCATGGTTAATGTGCTCCGAAGGATCTCTAGGTTCTATTTTGCGGAGTCTTGTGGCCAGTGTACGCCTTGCCGTGAGGGGACTGGTTGGCTTTATCGTGTTTTGACGCGGATCACCGAGGGGCAGGGCGTTGAAGCCGATTTAGATATGCTTTTGGATGTAGCAAATAAAATTGAAGGACATACTATCTGTGCATTGGGTGATGCAGCTGCATGGCCAGTGCAGAGTTTCCTTAAGCATTTTCATCACGAGTTTGAATACATGATAGAGCACGGTGGGTGCAGCATAGTGGATGGTATTTCTACAGCAGCATAAGTCATGGGAAATGATTTGGTAAATATTGAAGTGAACGGCGTGAAACTCGCGGTGCCGAGTGGGCAGATGTTAATCGAAGTCACGGACCAGGTAGATATCTATGTTCCAAGATTCTGCTATCACCGCAAGCTTTCTGTAGCGGCCAATTGCCGCATGTGTTTGGTTGAGGTTGAGAAGGCCCCAAAGCCCCTTCCTGCTTGCGCAACTCCAGTCGCGGAAGGTATGAAGGTATTTACTCGCTCAGATGCAGCTATTTCGGCGCAAAAAGCGACAATGGAATTCCTTCTGATTAATCATCCTCTTGATTGCCCAATATGCGATCAGGGTGGTGAGTGTGAGTTACAAGATCTTGCCATGGGCTTCGGGAGAGATGTGGCGCGTTACAGCGAAGGAAAAAGGGTAGTTAAGGACAAGGACCTAGGTCCCCTGGTATCGACCGACATGACGCGTTGCATCCACTGCACGCGTTGTGTTCGTTTTGGGCAAGAAATTGCCGGTATTCAAGAGCTTGGGGCGATTGGTCGTAGTGAGCATATGGAGATTACGACCTATGTTGAGCGAAGCGTTACTCATGAACTTTCCGGAAATATTATTGATCTTTGTCCAGTTGGAGCACTGAATAACAAGCCGTACCGATACAGTGCCCGTGCTTGGGAGATGGTGGCTAAACCGTTGATATCACCTCATGATTGTATTGGCTCTAACACCTATGCGCATGTGTTGCGAGGCATATTAAAGCGGGTCGTGCCCCGAGATAATGAACAGATCAATGAGTCTTGGATATCGGATCGTGACCGCTATAGTTATGAAGGGATTTACTCCCAAGATCGCTTGCGCAAACCCATGCTTAAGCAGGACGAGGAATGGTCAGAAGTATCCTGGGATAGGGCCATTGAGGTTACCAGTTCTTTGTTATCAAGCGCAGTGAGCGGCGAGGGCGATGCCTTAGGCATACTAGCTAGCCCTAATGCAACGCTTGAGGAGTTATATCTCCTTAGTGAGTTAGCTTGTCATTATGGTTGCAATAACCTTGATCACCGTCTTCGCGTTAACGATTTTCGCGATCAGGATTTCGATCCTGCTTGGTTATCGCTTGGTTGTGAGATCGCTGAAATTGAACAACAGGATGGAATTTTGGTTGTGGGCTCAAATATCCGCATGGAGACACCTATCTTGGCGCATCGTGTTCGCAGCGCAGCGCTTCGTGGAGCTTCTGTGGGTTTTGTATCACCTGAGGTTTATGAATATCACTTTCCCCAGGCAGCTTACCTGCATGCACCCGCAGAAACACTCGTTAATATATTTGCAGGTGTTCTAGCTGCTGCTCTGGAGATATTGGGTGGTAAAGCCCCTGCATGGATAGCTAGTGCCCTCAAGGGGATTAATATTGAGAACTCCCACAAAGAAACGGCTGCTACTCTTTTAAATAAAGAAAACTCCGTTCTTTTGCTTGGTCATCTTGCTCTGCGTCACCCAAGTTTTGCTGACATACGTGCAATAGCTGCTGCACTGGCAGAATTAACTGGTAGTAAGCTAGGCTATATCCCTGAAGGCGCGAATTCGACGGGCGCTGCCCTTGCTGGAGTTCTTCCTCATCGTGGAATTGGGGGAGTCAAGCGTGAGGGCCCGCGTGGACTAAATGCCCAGGAGATGCTTAATTCACCACGAAGAGCATACTTATTGTATGGATTTGAGCCTGAATTCGATTTAACTAATCCCGCATTAGCCAATGATGCACTTAGTGCAGCTGATACGGTGGCGTGTTTTAGTCCCTTCGTGACAGAAAGTCTTTTAGATCAGGCAGATGTTCTACTTCCGATTGCAACATATGCTGAGACGGACGGAACATTCGTAAATGCGGCAGGTATCTGGCAAAGTTTTAGTGCAGCAGTCGATTGTGTAGGAGGCGCCAAACCGGGGTGGCGCTTATTGCGTGCATTGGGTAATGCGATTGGAATGGCAGACTGCGAATATCGGAGTGTCAAGGACATACGCGAAGCCTTAGAGGTCAAATTGGAAGGCCACAAATCAAGCAATCGTTATCGTGGGAAGTTTCCCGTGAGCTTGGTGGTGCCTGAGATCGGAGAAAAGACACTTGATGTGCCTATCTATTCGACTGATGGAGTTGTTAGGCGTGGCACAGCACTACAGCAGACGCAAATGGCGCAGGCGGCCAGGTTGGGTGGTGTCAAGTCAGAGGTAGGGTAGGTAATTGATGGCTGATTTAGCGATATTCATGTTACGGACCTGGGAAGCGCTTCCAGAGGTCTTGCGTTTTTCCGTTGTGACTACGCTCAAGATTTTTGGAATCATTTTGCCGTTAATACTTGTTGTTGCCTATTACACCTATGCGGAGCGAAAGGTAATCGCATTTATGCATGCACGTATGGGGCCAAATCGCGTTGGACCTATGGGAATTCTGCAGCCCATTGCTGATACGCTTAAGATGCTTCTTAAGGAAGTTATTGTTCCGGCTAACGCAAATCGTTTTCTTTTTATACTTGCGCCAGTTATCTCATTAATACCGGCACTGGCTACCTGGGCGGTCATTCCACTCAATGAGACATTTGTTCTGGCCGATATTAATGCTGGGCTACTGTACGTTTTAGCCCTAACTTCTATGGGTGTCTACGGTGTAATCCTTGGGGGATGGGCCTCAAACTCCAAGTACGCTTTTTTAGGTGCTATGCGCTCCGCAGCTCAAATGGTGGCTTATGAGATTGCCATGGGCTTTGCTTTAGTTGGTGTCCTTATGGCTAGCAGAAGTCTCAATCTTGGCGAAATTATTCGCGCTCAGGAGGGGACAGTCTTAAGCTGGTTTTGGTTGCCGTTATTTCCGTTATTTCTAGTCTATTTAATTTCTGGGTTTGCAGAAACCAATCGCTCTCCTTTTGATGTAGCAGAGGGAGAGTCAGAAATCGTCGCTGGTTTTCACGTGGAGTATTCAGGGATTGCGTTCGGGGTTTTCTTTGTTGCTGAATATGCAAATATGGTCTTGATTGCTGCCCTAACAGCTATCTTATTTTTTGGTGGCTGGTTATCTCCATTGCAAGGTTTCCCAGGACTTGAGAATTCGATACTCGCTCAGCCAAGTTTTGGGTGGCTTGCGTCAAAGATGTTGTTTTTCATGTTTTGCTTTCTTTGGTCTCGAGCTACATTTCCGAGGTATCGCTACGATCAGATCATGCGGCTGGGGTGGAAGGTATTTATTCCGATTACCATTGCATGGATTGGCGTTGAAGCTGTTATGTCATATATGGACATTGGGCCGTGGGCATGAGGTGGAGTATGGAAATTGAATATACTTAAAACATTCTTGTTAGGCGAGCTGACCAAAGGTTTGCGGCTGACCTTTGGGTATTTTTTTAGAAAAAAAATTACTGTGCGCTATCCCGAAGAAAAGGCCCCACAATCACCTCGTTTTCGCGGGCTTCATGCGTTAAGGCGATATCCCAATGGGGAGGAGAGGTGTATTGGCTGTAAGCTCTGCGAGGCTGTGTGTCCCGCTCTGGCCATCACGATTGAATCAGATGTGGGGTTGGATGGGACGCGTCGTACAACTCGTTATGACATCGATCTTTTCAAATGCATCTATTGTGGTTTTTGCGAGGAAGCTTGCCCGGTAGATGCCGTGGTTGAAACTCGCATTCATGAATATCACATGGAGGTTAAAGGTGAAAATATCCTGACAAAAGACAAATTGCTTGCATTGGGTGATAGGTACGAAACAATGATCGCGGCTGACAAGGCTTCAGATGCGGCGTATCGCTAAAAAAACTGAATCATTGTGATTAACGGAATCCTGTTTTACACATTTTCTGCAGTACTGATATTTGCCGCGTTAGGTGTTATTTCCAGCCGTAATCCGGTTCACTCTGTGCTATTCCTTGTTCTTTCATTTGCTCAAAGTTCTGCCTTGTGGCTCCTTTTGGAAGCAGAGTTCCTCGCCATTGTGTTGGTGTTGGTGTATGTGGGCGCGGTTATGGTCCTTTTTCTTTTCGTAGTCATGATGTTAGATATTAATGCTGAACAGATGAGAGAGGGCTTTACCCGTTATTTGCCATTGGGATTAACAGTTGCTTTTGTGTTGGTAGTGGAAATTGGTTATGTCATAGGATTCAAAATACCTGGATCTCCTTTTGACTTAGTTCCGGAGGGACGCCCTGCTGATTACAGCAATATCAAGGAACTTGGTGCCGTGCTTTACACGGAACACGTATATGCTTTCGAGCTAGCTGCCGTGATTCTCTTAGTAGCTATTGTGGCTGCAATTACGCTGACAATGAGAAAGAGACCCGGTCTTAAAAAACAGAAAGTTTCTGAACAGGTGTCCGTAAGAAGTGAGGACAGGGTCCGTTTGGAAAAAGTTGAGCCTTTCAAGGAATAGCAGTGTGACAATTACGGTTTCTCATTACCTAATTTTAGCGGCCATACTTTTTAGTATTGCAGTAGTGGGGATTTTTATTAATCGAAAAAATGTAATTTTGCTGCTCATGTGCATCGAGCTCATGCTGTTATCTGTGAATTTCAACTTCATTGCATTTTCAAGAATGTTGAATGATGAGCTAGGGCAGATATTTGTGTTCTTTATTCTTACAGTAGCTGCTGCGGAAGCAGCCATCGGGTTAGCGATTTTGGTAGTGCTTTTCCGTACACGGCAGAGTATCAATGTAGAAGAGTTAGGGACACTCAAAGGCTAGCCATGGAAGTTATTTATTTAGGCATTGTGTTAGCCCCACTGCTAGCAGCTTTGATTGCCGGACTGGGGGGCAGGTTGATTGGTCGTTCAGCTGCACACTGGGTCACAATTATCGGTGTTCTGGTCTCATTTTTACTTTCACTCCTGGTGCTTAAAGATCTCATGGTGGATGGTGCCCAGGTATATAACGGGACGGTCTATCACTGGGCGACTATCGGAAATCTTTCTATGGAAATCGGATTTTTGGTCGATCATCTAACTGCTCTCATGGTTTCCGTGGTGACCCTCATCTCACTCGCGGTGCATGTCTACACAATTGGTTATATGAAGGAAGATCCAGGATATCAGCGATTCTTTAGTTATATCTCTCTATTTACCTTTGCAATGTTGATGTTAGTAATGTCTAACAATTTTCTACAACTCTTCTTTGGCTGGGAGGCCGTGGGGGTAGTGTCATATTTGTTAATCGGATTTTGGTTTACCAAAGACTCGGCCGCAGAGGGAAGTTTA
>CAYXIJ010000024.1:0-32610 GCA_964465375.1 uncultured Gammaproteobacteria bacterium
TCCGGAACTGGCCGATTTTCGCCGTTAAGGAGGTTCTTAACGTGACCGAATCGAATTTCCGGTTCGTCCCCGAAAGCGGACGTTCAGGATGTCCACTTCTGTAATCGGAATTGTGCCGATAGCGCCACCATCTGCCTCCGTTGGGTTGCACCAGAAGATATAGGCCACGCCCATCAAAGAGTTTGTAGGGCCTCTCACGAGGCGTGAGCGAGCGTATTGCAGTATCAGTCAAAGGCACAGAGTTACCCCCGTGATTAAAAACATTAAATACATATAGTTATGTAATTTTATGAATCCCTGTGGACTTACTGGGACATGTTAATGATGGGGGCACTAGGACTCGAACCTAGGACCAGCGGCTTAAAAGGCCGATGCTCTACCACCTGAGCTATACCCCCAAACGAGCAATCAATGCTAGAAATTAACAGTCACAAGAAAGGGGTAGGATGATACCGAATTTTACGTCGATTGATAGCGGGTTGGGTCATCAACCCCTGCCTTAACAAATCCTACTCTACGCAACTTGCAGGCATCACAATAACCGCACGCTCTACCTAACTCATCTGCCTGGTAGCACGAAACAGTCAAACTATAATCGACTCCTAGGGCCACGCCAGCCTGAATTATTTCCACCTTTGTCATTCTGACCAATGGCGCCTCTATCCTGACCGGTCGACCCTCCACGGCACCTTTAGTAGCAAGTTTAGCCAGTGCCTGAAAGGCATCCACAAATTCTGGGCGGCAATCCGGATAACCTGAATAATCGACTGCATTTACACCAATGAAAATAGTTTCTGCCCCAAGAATTTCGGCCCACGCCAAGCTGATAGATAAAAATACCGTATTGCGTGCTGGTACATAGGTCACTGGAATTCCTTCTTCTTCTTGCCTTGGGAGCTTGATGCCTTCATCGGTAAGCGCGGACCCACCAAGTGTCCCTATGGGAATTCTCATAACTCTATACTCTTCAGCACCGAGTATCTCTGATACCTTCTTCGCAGCAATAAGCTCTGATCGATGTCGCTGACCATAATCAAATCCTAACGCAAAACACCGAAAGCCCTGACTCAGAGCTAGTGCTAAAACAGTGGATGAATCCATCCCGCCAGATAGCAATACAACGGCCTTAGACACGCTTACCGCCCGGGCTCATTGCCCCAAAGAACCTTGTGCAGCTGTACCTGCATTCTGACCGATAAGCGATCTTCAAGAATCCATTCAGCTAGTTTCTCAGGTGCCAATTGATCGGCACTCGGCGAAAGAAATACGGGGCACTCACATTTGATACGATTCTCCAGGATATCCCGCGACCATTCGTAATCAGCGCGATCACAAATTACAATCTTAAGAGAGTCACTCCCTGTCAACAGGGGAATATTTTCCCAACGATTCCGACTCTCCTCGCCGGATCCAGGTGCCTTCAAGTCCATAACGCAGCTGACCCGTTTATCTACAGCATCTATACCTAAAGCGCCGCTAGTCTCTAGAGATACTGCGTACCCTTTATCACAAAGAGCCGCCAAAAGATCAAGGCATCGCGATTGAGCTAGTGGCTCACCACCTGTAACGCAAACATGCTTAACCTTGTACCGACTGATCTCTGAGAGGGTATTTTCGATGGAATACCAATCTCCACCGGAAAATGCATATGTTGTATCACAATATTTACAGCGTAATGGGCACCCCGTTAACCTTATAAATATGGTAGGCCAACCAGAAAATTGTGCCTCGCCTTGTATAGAGAGAAAAATCTCGGTGATCTTTATCCGGCTCTCTGGAAAACCTTCTGGATTCGAATCCGCACTCAACCTGGCCCCTGATTTATAAGTTCCAGCCGCTGAACCGCCAATCGTGCTGCCGTTGTGTCCGGATACTCACGAACAACGCGCTCAAGCGCGGTACGCGCATCATCCCAACGTTCAAGCTCGTAGTAACAGAAACCAATTTTCAATACTGCACCAGGAACTTGCGCTGAATCCGGGTAAACATTGATTACTTTCTCAAACTCAGACAAAGCAGAACTAAAATCTTGCTGTACATAACGAGTTTCTGCTAGCCAATACTGGGCATTATCAGCCAGAGGACTGGTCGGAAAAGCCTGCAAAAACTGGACAAAGGCGTTTCTTGAATCTACATATTGACCAGCCCTTAGAAGATCAATTGCAAATTGGTAGTTATCCCGGTCTGTGCCAGCGGGCACTGGAAACTCTGAAGCCACGGTTGTTCCGGATAAAAGCCCACTACTACCATCTGCCGCCGTTGAGTTATCCCCGCCCGCAACCGATGGATCCGAAGCAAGAGAGGGTGCTACCGGTCTTGCTGAACGACTCTCTAACACCTGCAGGCGTTGGTCTACATCAAGATAAAGGTCTCGTTGACGACTCGAACCACCATCCAGCTCAAAACGCAAGGTCTCAATTTCTCCCCTTAATGCTGCCGTCTGAGATTGAAGTTGATCTACCTGATTAGCTAATTCTATTAGACTCTGATTATTAATGACCCGCTCTACCCGAATTAGACGCGCCTCCATATCGGTTAACCTTAAAAAGACTGGATCCTCAGAAGGAGCTAAGGTCGTACAACCGGTCATCAGTAAACCCATTGTACTAAAAAGAAAAAAACCACTTTTAGGCATCATGTTAACTGCCTTCTAAATTTATTGCCGGTAAACCAACTCAACGCGACGGTTCTGTCCATATGAATCTTCATCACTACCAAACACTGCCGGGCGCTCTTCTCCATAACTTACCGTACCCATTTGGTCTGAGGAGGCGCCCTGCAATAAAAGTACCCGCCTCACTGCCTGAGCACGCCTCTCTCCAAGTCCAATATTATATTCCCGGGTACCTCGCTCATCCGCATGCCCTTCCAAGCGAAGTTGTGCGCTTTGATTTGCTAAAAGGTACTCACCGTGTGCTGCCAATAAGTCCCTAAACTCTGGCAAAATCTCACTACGATCAAAATCAAAATAGACTACGAGCGTATTCAGCAAAGACTCCCCAGCAATACTGCCAGGCCCCTCACTAAAAACCCCAATACTTCCAGCTCCACCGGTCCCGGCAGTACTAGCCGTTTCACTCGACCCTTCACCCCCAATAGGAGGCGCAGCGGAAGCCGAACCAGCTGTAGAGGGCTGTGTGGCTGGCTCACCACCGCAACCCACGAGAGCAAATGTGACGGTAAAATAGACGCCTAGCCAAAGTTTTTTAGTCATAATTCAGGGCCTCAAAATTAAAGGAAACCATTTTTTAGTGCATCACCAAAGGCATCAAGTGTAATTCAGATTCGTGGAAACGGCGACCATACTGGCTCGCGAACCTCCCCCTCAACAGAAACGATCTGCCGGTGGATCCTCCCATCCGCGCTGACTGATGCTAAAACGCCTCTTCCCCTCTGTCGAGTTGCATAGATAATCTGGGCTCCATTAGGAGCAAAGCTTGGCGATTCGTCGAGCATTCCGTTGGTGAGAACTTGAGTTAAACCTGTGATTGGATCAACAACTGCGATCCGAAAATTACCCTGGACCTGATGTACAACAGCAAGCTCTTCGCCTGAAGGAGAGATTCTCGGTCGTGCATTGTAGTTCCCCTCAAATGTGACACGTACAGCCCGCGCACCAGGCCTATTAGCAACCTTATATATTTGGGGACCGCCGCTGCGATCCGAAGTAAAATAGATGGTTTCACCATCTGGGGAAAAAACTGCCTCCGTATCAATAGATGGGTGACGAGTCATACGGGTAAGAACCTGACCAGCCAAATCCAAGCTGTAGATATCCAGATTGCCGGGCTCCATTGTTAGAGTCAAAAGAAGCTTCCGTCCATCAGGGGAAAAAACTGGTGCGCCATTGATACCTGAGCGCGCCGAAACCTTGTCACGCACACCCGTTCTGAGTGTTTGGACGTAAATAGATGAACTCTCTCCCTCAAAAGAAACATAGGCTATCTTGCGACCATCGGGCGACCAAGCAGGTGACATTAAAGGCTCCGGAGAATCTGCTATTACTCGCGCGTTAGCGCCATCAGAATCTGAAACAATTAGACGAAAACGCCTATTTGGGCCCGCCCTGTCATCACTTACATAGGCAATCTGAGTCTCAAACACCCCAGGCAAACCTGTAAGATTACGAAAAATCATGTCGCTAATCCGATGACCGGTAGCCCTGAGCTCGGACCGACTTGATGTAAGTCGAAAGCCGAGAAGCTGCTCGCCACGTAAGGTGTCAAACAACTGAAATATTGCCGTATAACGATCGGGCGAGTCCTCAATTAACTGACCAATTACGAGGACATCTACATCCAGAAGCTGCCAATCTTGAAAATTTACATCTACTGGTAATGTCGGGTGTGTCAGCATATCTGACTCCGAAATCGCCTGAAAGCGCCCACTCTGCGTCAAGTTTGAAGTAATAAGGTTCGCCAGATCCATTGGGGGTTCCGCATCATTACCCTCCCAACCAAAAGGTACTACCGCCATCGGTACCGGGCGCTCTACGCCCTGCGTAATTTCAATAAGAAGTTGGCCATTGCTGACTTCACTCAGGATTGAGAAAAATAACCCTAAAGCACACGCTAGACTTAGTACCTGAGCCTTAAATTTTAAATTTGTTAACTCCATATTCACCCGTAATGATCCAATTACGCCTCAGGATTAAAAAGAACCTGAAGGTTTCTTTCAAAAAGTGCTGGGATCGGCGGTCTTGGCAGAGGGGACGCCCTGCGTACTGCCGCCTCAATCGAGCGTACTACTGCCTCGTCGCCATTGCACTGACCAATTCTCACATCAATAACATCTCCACTGGGAATTTGGGTCACATTTACGACACATTCTAATCCTGGTACAGCGCTGGCAGGGCGAATCCAGTTCTGGTTAATCCGATTCTCAATCAATCGGATATATTCATCTAAAAGACCCGCCTCTTCCGCATGCAGTCGCTCATCTTCTGCCACTAGTGCCTGCTGAAGTTCAGCTTCCAACGCCGCCTGGCGAGCAGCCTCCTGCTCTTCCTGTCGACGACGCTCCTCTTCCTGTGCTCGGACTCTAGCTATGCGCTCTTCTTCCAACCGTCGTTCCTGCTCAGCCTCCTTGCGTCTCTCCTGCTCCTCCCGAGCGAGTCGTTCTTCTTGCTCACGCTGACGTTGAAGGTCAGCGATTCTCAGTTGCGCCTCTCTGGCTTCATTTTCACGCTGTCGCTGCTCTTCCTGCTGTTGCTGCCTAACCACTTCTAGGCGCCGCTGCTCAGCCTCTAATTCACTTCTGGCAGCTTCAGCCTGCTCTCGCGCTAAACGCTCCTGTTCCTGTTGGCGGCGCACTTCCTCCTGTTCCAGCTGATCTAGGCGCTCTATTTCCCTTTGAATTAATGATTCGTCTACCACTGTAGCCTCAATGGCAATCTGGCGCGCAATGGGCGTGCGCTCAGTGAAGCGCTCAGCGTACACCAAAAGTGCCAAGACTGAGCCATGCAAGAATGCTGAAAGTAACACAATACCGATATGCTGACGCACAAACCCACCCATAAAAAACCTCGTTCCGCGCTCTCAAGGCTCGCGCAAAGAATCCAGTGGATCAGTGATAAAGCCCACCTTATCCGCGCCTGCCTGCTGCAACAAAACCATCGCAGTTACAACCCTTCCATATGGGACCACCCTGTCCGCTTTAACCAGAACTGGGGTGCCCGAATTCCGGCGAATTACTGCCGCAGTCCTCGCGATTACTGTAGTTTCGTCAATGGCCTCTTCCTCGTCACCACCTACGTTCAGGTATAGCTTGCCTTCGTTATCAATACTCAGCACTAGCGGCTCATTATCTTTTAACATTTCAGGGTCCAAGGCTTCTGCGCCAGCGCGAGGGAGTTCAACCTTTATACCTTGAGTCAACAGCGGCGCTGTTACCATAAAAATAATCAACAGTACGAGCATGACATCAATATATGGCACAACATTAATCTCGCCCATAAAGCGTCTCTTGGCGGACCTTTTCATGGCGTATCACCTCGCGCTGCATTACGATGCAAAATCGCAGAAAATTCTTCCATAAATGCATCGTAACGTACCTCAAGCCGCCCAACCCGATCTGCGTAACGATTGAATGCTATGACCGCTGGAATTGCAGCAAACAGTCCCATTGCCGTAGCAATTAATGCTTCTGCTATTCCCGGGGCAACCAATGCAAGAGTTGCACTTTGCACATTCCCCAATGCTTGAAAAGAATTCATGATTCCCCAAACTGTCCCAAAGAGACCAACGTAAGGACTAGTGGATCCTACCGTGGCAAGGAAAGCTAGATTGTGTTCCAGGCGATCCATCTCCCTCATTTGTGATACGTACATAGCGCGTCGTGCGCCTTCAAGCACTTGATCCGCGCCCAAAGATTCCTTTTCAAGTCGAGCAAATTCTCGAAAACCTGATCCAAAAATTCCCGCCATCCCCAAATCACCCTCGTCTCCCTCGGCAAGACTCTTGTAAATTGTGGTTAAGTCACCCCCAGACCAAAAACTTGCCTCAAAAGCATCCGCAGCACCGCTTGCCTGCTTCAGCAATCGACGCTTTTCTATAATTACCGCCCACGACGCGATTGACACCAATAACAAAAGCAGCATCACCAACTGCACCACGAAGCTGGCCTCTAGGACCAATGAAATAAATGATAAATTGGTGTTCATCTTCTCTTCTCGCTAAAAAATAAGTTTATCGACTAAGACCCCAGGAGGCCGCCGGGATTTCTGTGTCTCTATATCCATGCATGTCACCTCACAAACACCTTTGCAAATAGCCTCGCCCACACTAGAATCTTGATAAATACTTTGCTCAAAGAAAAACCTGGCGCCACTTGCTTGAACATTATCCACAGCTACATCAAGTAGGTTATCTAGCTTCGCAGGAGAATTAAATTTTATCTCCATTCGCGCCACGACCAACACAATACCCATCTTGTCGCGTAATTCCTTGTGCACAATTCCTTGCAGCCGCAGCCACTCTGTTCGCGAACGCTCCAAAAAACGAAAGTAACTTGCGTTATAGACGATTCCCTGGGCATCAGTATCTTCCAGGTAAACGCGCACTGGTAAAATATACCTACTCAACGCCTTACTCATCCTTACCTAGTGGTACATTTGTCTGCTCTGGGGGCGTAGGTACCGAAAAACCAAAATGATCATAGGCCAGACGGGTGGCTACGCGCCCGCGCGCTGTTCGTTGAAGGAGTCCCTCTTGAATCAAAAAAGGCTCTACTACATCTTCCAATGTATCTCGCTCTTCCCCGATTGCAGCAGCCAAGTTTCCAATTCCCACGGGGCCGCCTCCAAATTTCTTAATGAGAGTCTCAAGCAGTATGCGATCCATATTATCGAAGCCATGTTTATCAACTTCCAGCAAATCCATGGCCGCGCTCGCAACCCTCGCATTGATCTGACCATCCCCTTCAACCTCCGCATAATCTCGTGCACGCCTTAAAAGACGGTTAGCAACGCGGGGTGTCCCACGTGCACTTCCGGCTATCTTTTTAGCGCCCCCATCATCAATATCTAACTTTAGGATTTTTGCTGTCCTCTTGATAATCTTGGTTAAGTCATCTGGCCCATAAAATTCGAGGCGCTCAACAATTCCGAAACGATCTCGCAATGGTGATGTAAGGAGTCCAGCGCGCGTCGTTGCACCGACTAGCGTAAAGGGTGGTACATCGAGCCTTATGGGGCGCGCAGCGGGGCCCTCTCCTATCATAATATCGAGCTTGAAATCCTCCATTGCCGGATAGAGGACTTCCTCTACCACTGGACTAAGCCGATGAATCTCATCTACGAACAGAACATCGTTTGGCTCGAGGTTTGTCAGTAGTGCCGCAAGGTCTCCAGACCGCTCCAAAACGGGTCCTGCAGTCTGCCGCAACCCAACTTTCAGCTCACTCGCAATAATGTGCGCAAGTGTTGTTTTACCAAGACCAGGCGGACCAAAAATGAGACTGTGATCTAAAGCTTCCCCTCGCTTAAGGGCGGCGGTTAGGAAAATTTTCATCTTGCGTTTTACGGCTTCCTGGCCGATATAATCTTTTAGACGTTTCGGTCGAACGGATAGCTCAAAAGCCTCGTCCTCCTGCGTGCTCTTGCTTGCTATCATGCGAGATTCCTCGTTCACCGGACCTACCGTGAATGGACCTTCTTAAGGGCACCACGAATCAGGTCTTCTGTGGTAGCTTGGGGTGACCCAACCCCGCGAAGCATCTTCGTTACCTCCCCCGGGCGGTATCCCAGCTTAAGGAGTGCCTCATGGGCTTCGTTCTCGGCGCTTAAACTCCCCCCAGCTCCATCTATTACCATGGCCTCATCCTTGGACAAACGATCAGCCATTTCTACTATTAGCCGCTCGGCGGTTTTGCGCCCAATACCAGGAACCCGGGTTAAAGAAATAACGTCCTTACTTAACACACACTGACGAAAACCCCCTACGGTAATACCCGAAAGAATACCAAGAGCAATACGGGCACCGACTCCCGACACCTTAAGCAAGTTCCTAAAAAGTGCTCTTTCAGCCTCCGTGGAAAATCCGTACAAAAAATGTGCATCATCCCTCACAAGCTCGTGCGTAATCACAGTAAACTGCTTTCCAGTATCCGGTAAGCGTTCAAATGTAGACATTGGGGCTTCCAGCTCATAGCCAACCCCCCCAACCTCTAGTACCAGATGAGGCGGCCTTTTGCTGACCAGGGTACCTTTGAGAAAACCAATCATGTCTGTGCCGCAACCTTTGCAATCACAGCCCGGGCGTGTCGGCTGTGAGCATGACAAAGCGCTACTGCCAATGCATCTGCGGCATCAGACTGGATCTCCTCGGATACCCCTAAAAGCATTTTAACCATGTGTTGCACCTGTAATTTGCTTGCATTACCCCGCCCCACAACCGATTTTTTTACATAACGGGCTGCATATTCGTAAACAGGTAAATCCGTATCAAATGTTGCAACAAGAGCAGCAGCCCTGGCCTGACCAAGCTTAAGGGCACTATCGGCATTTCGATGAACAAACACACGCTCAACAGCAATCTCATCTGGACAATAAAGCTTTACCACCTTGGTAATCTCCCCAAATATCTGCCTCAACCGCGAAATATGTTCGCCATCCGTCCGGATTCGGGCCCAGTGGACCAAGACCAGCTGATCTCCACAGATATCAACTAAACCTACTCCCGTCGTTCGAGATCCGGGATCAATCCCAAGTATCCTAGTTTTTTGATTCATCGCAGCCTTGCGCTCATCAAAACGCCCCGAGGTGTTCTGCCACTTCTTGCGGAATATCTGCATTTGAATGCACCTGCTGAACATCATCTAACTCTTCCAAGGCATCCAGAAGGTTCATAAAAGTTTCTGCCTGACCGGCACCCAAAAATGTATTAGCCGACGCACGCAAACCAAGTCCGGCCTCCTCGGGTTCAATTCCGGTACGGTCGATCGCCTGCTTGACGGTTTCAAAATCAGTCGGCTCTGTAAGCACTTCTACTCGCCCATCTGCATTGGAAATCACATCAGCGGCACCACTCTCCACCGCTGCCTCCATAAGCTTCTCTTCATCGCAGTTAGCGGGATAAGTCAGGCACCCCTTCAGAGTGAAAAGATAGGCAACCGAGCCATCAGCCCCAACATTACCGCCGAATTTAGAGAATGTGTGACGTACTTCTGCCACAGTCCTATTGCGATTGTCCGTCAAGCAATCAACCATTACCGCAACCCCTCCGGGTCCGTAGCCCTCATAACGAACTTCCTCGTACTGGGCTCCATGTAGCTCCCCCGTACCGCGTTGGATAGCGCGACCGATATTTTCTTTGGGAACGCTCTGCGCCTTGGCTTTATCTATCGCTGTACGCAGACGTGGATTCGAGGTGGGGTCACCACCATCTTCGCGAGCAGCCACCATAATCTCGCGAATCAGTTTTGTGAAAAGCTTTCCTCGCTTGGCATCCTGAGCACCTTTTCTGAAGCGGATATTAGCCCATTTGCTGTGTCCAGCCATTCAGCGAGCCTCTGGATAGCGGTTACTAATAGGTGACCTCCGGGGGGGGTTGAGAAAATACCTGAATCCCTTCTTGGCCGCTGCTTGGAATCGACACACAATCCCCTTCAAACCATGACTGCCTGATACTCAAGCAGTCCATATAATAGCTGTATTTACTAGAACGAACACCACAAAGACTGCAATTTCGTCAAATCCTAATATAGCGCGACAATATCCGCTCTACAGCACTTAAGATCCTTGTTTGCAACTTTCAGTTATTAGTCATATGGATTGCATTTCCATCTGCCGAGAGTGCTGCCTCGCGCAAGGCTTCCGTTAAGGTGGGGTGTGCATGCATAGTGCGCTGCAAATCTTCAGCGCTAGCAGAAAACTCCATAGCCAAAACTGCCTCAGCTATAAGCTCTCCAGCCAATGGCCCCACAATATGAACCCCTAATATTTCATCGTCATCCTGAGCAGCAATCAACTTAACTAACCCCTTGGACTGATCCATTGATTTAGCACGGCCGTTTGCAAGAAATGGAAAGGTCCCAACTTTGTAAGCAACTCCAGAAGCTTTAACTTCTGCTTCTGTCTGACCAACCCAGGAAACCTCTGGTGATGTATAAATTACCGAAGGAATAATTTTGTAACTCACCTCGCTAAGTTTTCCGGCGATCAGGTCCGCAACCATCACACCTTCCTCCGTACCTTTATGGGCAAGCATTGGCCCTCGCACAACGTCTCCAACTGCCCATACCGTAGGCACTGCGGTCCGACAAGAGCTATCGACGCAAATGAATCCCTTGTCGTCCAACTCAATTCCAGTACTCTCACCAAGCAAATTATCAGTAAAAGGTCGCCTACCAACACAGACAACCAGGCGGTCTACCTCAAGATCGTGACTCTCCCCATCAACCGTATAAGTAACTGTGACATCATTTTCGCCAATAGCTGTGCCGGTAACCCTAGCACCAAGGCGAATATCGAGACCCTGCCCTTTTAAGTGACGATGAGTCTCCCGCGCTACATCAAGATCGGCCATTGGGAGAAAATCCCTGAGTGCCTCAAGAATTACCACCTTAGAACCCAAGCGCCGCCAAACGCTTCCAAGCTCCAACCCCACAACACCAGATCCGATTACACCCAGGCGCTCAGGAACCTCCTCAAACTCTAGCGCTCCCCATGAATCGACCACAAGTTTACCGTGCAATGGGGCCTCTGGAAGTGTCATCGGTATTGAGCCAGTTGCTAAAACAATGTTATCCCCGTATATCACTTCCCGCTTACCTTCCGCATCCGTCATCTCTACCGTAGTCCCATCAATAAGACGACCGTGTCCTCGTATCGCTCTCACGCCGTTAGATTTCAGTAGCGCCTCAATGCCTCGCGTCAGTTGGCGGACTATATTCCCCTTGCGGGCTTGCATAACCCCAAGGTCAAGCCCAACCTTATCAATTACGACTCCATGCTCCTTGAACTCTGACTTGGATCGAAAATAGAGCTCCGATGACTCCAGGAGCGCCTTAGATGGAATGCATCCTGCATTAAGGCAAGTACCCCCATAACTGTGTCCACCATCCCTGTTTTTCCACTCATCAATACAAGCTACAGTTAGGCCATTCTGGGCTGCACGGATCGAGGCCGGATAGCCTGCGGGGCCAGCGCCTATAACAATAACATCGTACTTATTCTCACTCATATATATAAATATTTATATTTCAATATTTTATAAAATTTAATTAATGTTATTTAGTAATAGTATTATTGGTTTCTACCATCAGAAACCCGACCAGATCCTTTCTGTCTGTTTCTGACTTAAAGCCAGCAAAAGGCATAATTGTTCCCGGCAAAAACCTGGACGGCAAGGCCAACCAAGCTTCGAGCACCTCCGGAGTCCAAATAATCCCTGACTTCTGCAGGGCCTCTGAATAAACAAAATCCATGTGGCGTGCTGCTGGCTGTCCAAAAAATCCAAAAATATTCGGCCCAAGTCCGTGTTTCTCTCCTTGCCTAAAGGTATGGCAAGCGAGGCACGAATTAGCAAGAATTTCTCCGTTTTTCATATCCACTTCAACGTAGCGGGCCTCTCTAAAATACTCCTCAGTCGATTTAATATTGTCAAAGTTAAAGTCCGTAGCAACTAACAATGGTGGCGCGCTCGCCTCCGAAGAGGTACCTCCCGAAGAATCGCTATCAAGGCTACATCCGGCTAGGAGAACCAAATAGAGACCGGTTATGAAAAACAAAACCTTGGACGTAAAGTGCTCCACTAGTAACACCTGAATCTGTTATTCCGGCTCGGATTGTAAACGTCTGCTGGTGCAAGTGCAGTGTTTGTGCCCGAAAGTGGAAATCCTAATTCTTTCAATACCCTTAAATTCAGCTATAAAATGAAAATCAACGAACTTCTCTGGCTGCCTTCTTCGGCCTATACAAAAAAACCTCAGTCAAACACTACTAATCAGAGATCGCATTCGCTCCCGCGCTGCTGCATCTGGATAGCGGCCAAATGCAGTCAAAGCATTCTCCTGCATGTGTCTAGGGTTACTTGTCTCCGTCAGTACGCAGGTAACCGCTGGGTGGGCCAAAATATATTTCAAAGAAAACTGAGCCCAGCTCTTGCAATCAAACTCTGCTGCCCACTCCGGGACGGCCCTCCCCTCCAACCTTCCAAAATAGGCGCCATTCATAAATGGTCGATTGATGAGTACAGCAATACCCAAATCCTGTGCCATTGGCAAAAGTCTTTCTTCTGCTCTGCGCTCAGTAATGGAGTAGTTAAGTTGTATGAAGTCAGGCTTTTCTTTTATAAGAAAATTTTCTAGATTTGGATAAAGCTCATACTGGGAAACCGTAACTCCGATAAAACGGGCATCACCTGTGGCTTTCAGGTCTTGTAATGTTGGCCATTGAGTATCTACGTCGATAAGACTAAAAATTTGAGCTAAATCTATAACTTCCCTCTCGTATAAACGCTGCGTTAGGCGAAACTGAGCCAATCCCGCCTCCTTGCCTCTCTGGTCGATCTTTGTTGTTACGAAAAGTTTTTCATTGAAATTGGGGTCTGCTAAAACTTTCCCCACCCCTTCATCATTCTTTGTATCACGAGGCCATGTATCAACAACACTTCCACCGTGACCCACCAGCATACGCAGAACGGCCGCTAATGGCTCTGTTCCTTTCGTTGCGATCTCGGCTACCACCTTGCTCGAACCGAGGCCTATCACTGGAAGACTCTCAGAGTGCCCTGGAATCTGCCTGACCGGCATTTGATTCTGCCCGAACGAACGAAAAGGCTTTAATCCTAATGCACCTAGGACCGCAGCCAGAGCAAGAAAATCTCTGCGTGTAGAATTGGTTATCTTAGCTATGCCTCAATTCCTCTCAGTAACGGCCCATAATTTACCTGATCGGCATTAACCGAAGTTAGCTCAAGGGCAAATACCAAATCTCTTTCTACTCTCTACCTGCTGCCAAAAAAAGCATGGGCAGTCTAATTACTCAATTTAACTGGTACCTCGTACTCATTTTCTGCATAACCCGCCGTGATGTAAAACCAAGCGCTCTCCATAGAGCACTCAGCCCGCAGTAGTGGTCGGTCTGTAACCTTTCCCCATTGATGACTCATGGTAACTGGCTCAGTCAAGTACTCTAGGTCAGTAACTGTAAATTCAAGGTTGAGCCGCATCCCACCATCAGACAGCCAGTAACGCTCAAGTAGATGCTTTCCTTCGCTCGAATCAATACCGATCCGGGTGCCCCAACGATCAGCTATAAAACCGGTTGTTTCAATAATTAATTCATCCCCCTCGAAGCGACCAAACGATAGGCCCCTCTGACTCGATGTAGCCTCAGGAATGTCCTCATTGAGATAAATCACCCTCGGCTCGGGCCATAAATCCCGATCAATGATAATTCTGTCACTCCCTTCCCGTCGAAAATGGTAAGCCATGGGCATAAGCATGGCGCGTGGTGGCCCCGGATAAATGCAGTCATTCATTGGATTTTGTGACTCGTGAAAGCCCTCAACTAACTTTGCTCCTTTTTCGGTTAATGGCCAATCTGTAGGTGGTTCCCGGTAGGCGCTAAAACGACCGCCATCCGGCGCCATTCGGGTCCAATAACCACCTCCCGGAAATTCCTTCGCAGGAACAATTTGCTGGGGCAATCTTCCGCTAGAAATAACATCCCCCCCGGTTTGCTCGAGGTAAGCCTGCCTCTCGCTAGATGATGCAAACATCCGTGGACCATTTTCCTTTTGTGCCCAAGAAAGACCGGTATAGGGCCGGTTAGGGTCCCGATCATGACTTCCATGCCATACGATGCTATCGCCCGACTTAAAGGTGTTTGCAGACCAGCCCAGACGGGAAAGTGATGGCGGGTTCAATGTTTCAATAGTGTACTGAGTCGAAACGCCCCCCGCTTGTACGACATCGACAATCAAATAAACATGGGGCACTTTCCAGAGATACTCAGAAACAGTACCGGTCAGAGTAACGGGCATATTGCGATCAAGACTAGCGTGGGAATGATGTCCTTGCGCTACTAGAGGTAGCAAAACTGCGCTGGCAACAGCACTCATCATCAATTTGGGCCTATTCATGATTTAGGTACCCTCGCTACAGTCAGTGTATAAACTGAGGTTATTATAATCCAGAGTCCCCCTGTTTTCTTGGCCAAAAGGGCTATTTTGACGCCTGACTTGCACCTAAGATTCCCTAACTGGCTTTTTGTCCGCGCGCTCCTAGTATCTAAATATATTGAATGATGGGTGCTGAACAGCTACAGTTTTTGTATAAGTTGCCAACGGGGGGATACGATGAAATCAGCTCTAATTGCCATTGTGGCGGCACTAGCCACTAGCCTGATCGTGCTTCAGCTTACCAACCAGACTCAGGAAGTAAATCAGCCCGAGAACGCTGCGCCAATCACCCTCAGCTTCACAGAAGAACTTCAACAGGATTCCTGGCTTAGGGGTATCAATCGAGATGGGTCGCCACGACCCGGCCCAGCGGATGACGAAAAACCTCTAGTTGACGCTTCAAACTCAATGTGTTTTTTGACAAAGGTGGAAATACAAGGCATGGATGGCGCAGAAGATACTGCGAGCTGTGAAATCTCAATTGATGAATTCACAAATTGGTGGCAAGTACACGCTATCCAGGGAGACGGAACGGATGCCTCCGTTGCATGCAACGCACGATGTCTTGTCTGGGAATAGCTTGATTGCCGCTGTCAAAATAGAGGACTCGTAGACTAAGGAGCAATGCCATGAAACACTTTGGCTCCGCCCTGCTTTGGGTGATGCTGGTGATAGCGATCCCAGTTTGGGCGCATCACAATGTACCAGCCGAATACGGTAGTTCTGCGACCCCCACTAACTATATAGAAGGACAAATTAGGGACGTAACCTGGGGTAACCCCCACATTTTTTTGAATATCACGACTACTGGCGGTGAGGTTTCCCCTGGGGAAAACTGGCGCTTGACCACCCACCCTATCAATGTAATGACCAATACCTATGGATTTGAGGAAAGCGATTTTACCGAGGGGGACACCGTTCAGCTGTACGGTTGGTTTCATCTCCGCGGGCAACCTCTATTTCAAATTCGAGCTATATCTATCAATCAAGGTCCCATGCGCTCCACTCTACGATTCTCAGACCTTAGGGATATCCTTGATGGATCACTGCAGGCAAAAAAGATTACTCCTACTGAACACATCAATGGAACCAGCCCGCAACGTGCCGGGGCTGAAACAGTTACTAGGCTAGCGGAAGTAGGCTATCTTGATGAAAACGGCAACGTGAACCTGCCTGACTCCATTCTTTACCCGGAATATGCGGTTACCCCCAAAACCGATTAGCGGCTTCTCAGTCAGATCTCCCTAGCTAACGTGAAAACCTAAATGCCCCACGGGTAATCGGGCTGACATATGTTTGATATTTATGGATTCCTGTTATGCCTGGTTTTTATCCTATTATGTGCGGTGATTACTTGGAGCTTAAGCCTGGCACTCAATAATGTAACCATTGTGGACAGCCTATGGCCCCTGTTATTTATTGTTGCCGCCTTTTCTTATGCTGCGGGGCTTGATCAGCCAGGATTGAGATCGTACATGGTGCTGGTACTGGTCACAGTCTGGGGTGCCCGTCTTTTTCTTTATCTCAGCTGGCGAAATTGGGGGATGGACGAGGACTATCGATACCAAAATGTACGCATAAATAACGAGCCTAATTTTTGGATTAAAAGTTTATACCTTGTATTTGGAGTCCAAGGGACCCTTGCCTGGATTATTTCACTACCGCTCATGGCGGCAGTCACGGGAAAAACCGAACTTGGGCTCCTGGATTGGCTCGGACTCGTAGTTTGGATAATTGGCTTTGGATTTGAGTCGCTCGGGGACTGCCAGCTAGCTCGATTTCAACGTAACCCGAAAAATAAAAATCGTGTATTGCAGAGTGGGCTCTGGCGATACACTAGACACCCAAATTATTTTGGTGACTTTTGTGTCTGGTGGGGCCTCTATCTGATAGCGCTTTCTGCCGGAGGGTGGTGGTCAATTTTTTCGCCAATCCTCATGACTATTTTGTTGCTTAAAATAACTGGGGTACTGCTACTGGAGAAAGATATAAAGAATCGTCGCCCGGAATACTCAAGCTATATCAATCATACCAACGCATTTTTTCCTTGGCCCAGAAAACAACCTAAAAATTCATAAAACTATCTTTTTTATTGCTGAGATATAGCCTGGGACAAGGCGCTCGACGCTGACTCAATCGTAATACCCTCTATGGAAGCCGCTAAGAGAATTGAGGTTTTTTTTAATAATGAGGCATCAAAGATAACGTTGCTATCTGCACAGTAGCGTGTCAAATTCATTATTGAGGCTGAAAGTTGTTTCTCGGTACCAGAAGACATCTCCTGAGCCCCAGAATAAAGCCCCTCAAGGGTGTTCATTTGAAAATGCTCTGCATCCAGCTCAACCGCTTTAATTTGCTCCCTTAGTAATGCTCCGGAGATTACTTGCTCATCCTGAGAGCTCTTCATCCAGCGTCGAACTTCACGTAAGGGTGCCACCACCTCATTATCCCAAGATAATGAAAATGTGCTGGCTTTAACATAAATATCGTCCTCAAATTTACCCCGAAAAACGCCTACCCATACACAATAAAACAGCATAACAACACTCAAACCATGATTGTCCTGCAGCTCCAGGCAGACCCTCTCTACCTCCGAGTGTTGATAAATCTTGACAGAAAAATCCCAAAATTTATTAGACATTGCCAATATATATCCAAATGTTGGGGCCGAACATTCTTAACAACAATACAACTATAATAATAACTAGTGGCATCTAGAAAATACCAAATACTCTATTATAAAAGCTACGACCGAGGAACAATAATCAATGAGGATAGGGGCACTATTGTTACAGTGACGCCTAGGACCCGAAAACCACGGAGAAAAAATAATAATGGATCGCAGAAATTTTTTAATTGAAGCAGGAGCTGTCTGCATCATGGCAATGGGCCATGCCAACAATACCCTTGCTCAGCCTAACCGGAAAGAAATATTCATTGGTGGCCGTAGGATCACTGTCGTTGATATTCATGCACACTGTCTTTTTCAAGAAGTGGCACCAATTATTCAAAATACTTCCATGGCAAATGCCGACCTAGGAGATAACCTGGTGCTGGGACCCCATCGGATCGAGGCGCTAAATGAGCGAGGAATAGATATAGCTGCGCTTAGTGTGAATCGTTTCTGGTGGTACGCTGCAAATCCCCAACAAGCACGGGACATTGTCCGAATCAATGATGAGGGTTTGGCGGAATGGTGTACCCTTTATCCGGACCGCTTTGTAGCGCTGTCCTCGCCGGCCCTGCAATTCCCAAGTCTGGCAGCGGAACAACTAGATTATGCAGTAAATGAACTAGGACACCGGGGTGCTTGCATTGGTGGGCATGCCCGCGGGGAAGTTCCATCCTCTGCAAAATACGATCCATTCTGGGCCAAGGCTGAGCAACTTGGTGTCCCTGTCTTTATGCATCCAGATGGTTCCAAAAATATCATCCAGCCAAATGTCCTAGATGGAGCAGGTGGCTTGGGGAACGTTATTGGGAATCCGCTAGAAACTACATTATTCCTTTCGCGAATGATTTTTGATGGTACGCTTGACAGGTTCCCAAACTTAAAAGTTTGCGCAGCTCACGGGGGCGGCTATTTTCCCTCTTACTTAGGTCGATCCGAAGTTGCGTGTGCCCGAAACAATGCTAATTGCGCTAATAAAAAAATGCCTAGCGAATACCTTAAGGACCAACTGTTAATTGACTCCATGGTTTTTAATGAAGAAGGGTTACGCCATTTAGTAGAGGTGGCAGGCGCAAACCAAGTCGTCTACGGTTCAGACATGCCCTTCGCATGGCCAGACACAATAGACCTAATCGCTAATTCACCCTCGCTCAGTGATGCTCAAAAAGAAGCCATCCTAGGCGGAAACCTAATTGGATTACTTAAAATCTGAGTCTTGAAGGAGACAATAGAATGGATCACATACGTTTTTCAGCACCCATACTGATAATAATGAGTAGTTTCTCGGTAACCGGGCTAGCACAATTTGGAACAGGTGTGCCGATTAATGTAGAGCCGATAGCAGACGGGCCGGCACCAATACGGGACCTCTCGGGTGTTTGGACAAGACTGAGATCGGAAGGAAAGTTTAGTAGTGGTTCTACATGGACTCCCGAACCACCAAAACTTACTGAATGGGGACAAGAGCGTTTTTCGATGGCAAAAAATTCCAACCAAGGAGACTTTTCATTGGCGGAAACCAATGACCCAGTGCTGACTAGATGCTACCCACCGGGGGTTCCAAGAGTTTACTTTCATCCCTATCCCTTTGAAGTGGTCTATACCGAAAAACAAATGATCATGCTTTATGAGTACGACCATACTATCCGAAGGATTTTTATTGATGGTCGCCCAAATCCTGAAGATCCTGTACCGCTTTGGCTTGGTAATTCAGTGGGTCACTGGACAGATGACACAACATTTGTAGTCACTACAGTTGGAATCGATGAGCGTACCTGGATGGACCGATCAGGCGTTCAGCATAGTGACCAGTTTCGTGTGACAGAAGTATTTCGACGGATTGACCTGAAAAATTTGGAAATTGATATCACCCTAGAAGACCCGATTGCCCTTGCTGAGCCCTGGGTAGCAGAAACCCTATACTACCGATTAACACCCCCTCACTGGGAACTGAGCGAAATAAGCTGCTCAGGGGACTATCTTGATTTTGCCAGCTTTGAGGAAGGCCTCGGTTAAGGCAGTAGTTATTTTTATTAACTGAACGCCCGAGGAAGGAATTTATGTATCGTGCATGTTTTCTTTTTCTGTCACTCCTTTTTCCGTATATTACGAATGGCCATCATGCTTTTAGCGCATTCTTTGATAACAATTCCATTGGAACTATTCAGGGTGAACTTACTGAAGCTTTCTGGGTAAATCCCCATGTGCGCTTTCAAATTAGAACAGACCAAAATGAAATCTGGGAAGCTGAAACGGCCCCAGTAAATAGCCTCCAAAGACTTGGCCTTAATAACATCGTAAATGTTGGAGACCAAGTTACTTTAATAGGTGTCCTTTCGCGACTCGGCCAAAAATCAATACTTGCCATAATTATGAAGTTGCCAAATGGGGAAGAGATTGTTTTGGAGCCCCGCATGAATAGCCAATTAGAACTTTCTAGCTCCACGCGTAGTCCTACCAGCAATACCCCTCTCCCTTCTGCCTCTCTAACCGCAGATCTTGACCAGGACAGCGGAATTTTCCGGACCTGGGTTAGAACGCAAACAAGTCGAAATCAAGACCTTCCTTTGAGTAAGATGGCCTTGGTTGCTAGAGAGGCTTGGGACCCGGTAACTGATGACCCAGCCCTGAGATGCGAACCTCCCGGGATGCCGGTTACCATGGACACTCCTTTCCCAATCGAATTTATCGAAAATGGGACGCAAATCATCCTGCGTGTCGAACAATGGGATGCAAAACGCATCATCAGCATAGACAAAGCAGCTGTCGCTAATGATCAATTACCCTCATTACAAGGTCGCTCTCTAGGCACTTGGGAAGGTAATACACTTGTGGTTAAAACGACTAACATCAGTTGGCCATATTTTGACGAGTTTGGAACCCCTCAAACTGAGGCTTCTCGTATTACCGAACGATTTACGCTGAGTGAGGACCAACAAACATTAGTTTGGCAGGCAACCATGACTGATCCCGTTACTTTCACTGGACCCGCTTATCTTGGAAGTATTCATTATAAAGCTGACCCAAACACGAAAATTTTACCGTACAACTGTAGTTATTAGGCAAAAGATATGATGCAAAAATGGATTTTTTTACTATTAATGACCTGCAGCTACACACTGTCAGCGCAAGAAACACCGCTTTTTGAGGTCGACCCAAGTTTTCCTAAACCCTTACCCACCGGATGGATTAATGGTCAAGTGGGTGGAGTCTGTGTTGATAGTCACGACCATATCACCATTGTTGACCGTCGAAATATAACTGAAGAAGAAACTGAGACTGCCATTCCGACACCACCAATCATGATGTTTAATCTAGAAGGTGATTTGATCAATTCTTTTGGTAACCCGGATCTTGTTCCAAGAGGAATACATTCCTGCTTTTTTAGTATCGAAAATGATGTTTGGATTGCCGGAAATCAGGACTCTATTATCCAGAAATATAACCACGCTGGTGAATTACTGATGCAAATCGGCACAAAGGATGTTTTTGATACTACTGATGGAACCCTCCAAGGAAAAGCCTTAAATTCAGGCAAGAAGCATCTTCATCGTCCATCAGCGGTTGTGATTGATCCAGATAACGGTGACATTTTTATATCAGACGGTTACGGCAACAGGCGGATAGCTGTGTTTGATAAAAACGGTAACTTTTTAAGACAATGGGGAAGACAGGCCACTGAAGCAGAAATTGCTACTGGCACTCCTGGTACCTTTGCAAGCACCGTTCATTGCATTGCTATGAACAACAGTGGCGAAATTTATGTGTGTGATCGGTACGGAGACCGAATTCAAGTATTTAATAGAATGGGAGACTATCTCAGAAGTATACATATTGGTGAAAAAACACATAGCCGCGGCACCGCATGGTCTGTCGCGTTCTCCCCTGACGAGGAACAGAAATATTTGTATGCGATCAACGGTGGATGGGAAAAGGTAGAAATACTGGATCATGCAAGTGGTACATCTTTGGCAACCTTTGGTCGGCCGGGTCATCAAATCGGCCACTTCACTCACGCTCACACCATCGCTGTTGACTCAGCAGGCGGTATCTATATTGCTGAAACAAGTACCGGAAGAAGGGTCCAGAGATTTAGGCGCTCCAATTGATTATGTAAGTTTAGGTCTAACGCCAGTTAGCCTCCCAGTCCCCTACCAACTCGGACACCAGCTCCGGATGTTCGCTAGAAATATCCTTAGCTTCCCCGGGGTCAAGGGTAATATTGTAGAGACGCCACGGCGGAGTTGGTTCTTGCGCCACCCCCGCGCCTCTTTGACCTGCCTGATTAATAATCTTGTAGTCACCCCTAATCAAGGCGCCCTCCCCCCCGACAGACCAACCAAGGCTGTTAGTAGGAAGGCGGACATGGTCTGAATATCCCGTTAAGTGCGGCCAAAAAGATGTACCAACAATATCATTAATTTCCCTGCCCTTATAACTGCCGGACCCGGGGTGTTTTGTGCCCGCAATCTCCAAAAAAGTGGGAAGAATATCCACCATATCCATTAACGCATGACTCACACCTGAAGTAACCGCTTTCGGATAATAAACAAAAGCCGCTGCACGAAGGCCGCCTTCACTAATCGTTGCTTTGGAATACTTGAACGGAGCCGTTGCTGCTTCTCCGAAACCTACCCCATGATCAATAAATGACTTCGGACGACCAAAATTCTCAATACTGTTATCCAGAAATGTATTATCAACCTGATGATCACGAACTGGTGCACCCTCTATTAAGCCATGTGAAGCCGCAGAACCCCCGTGGTCCGAGGAAAACATAACTACTGTATTCTCAAATTGGCCGCTCTCTTCTAGATAAGTAATGATCCGGCCAATACTCATGTCCATGTATTCCACCATACCAGCGTAAATTTCCTGGGCACGAGCATGGCGTTGCTGTTGAGTCACATTGAGGTCTTGCCAAGGCACCGCGGAAGAAACATAGCTTGCAAGTGAAGTACCCCGGGGGAAAACCCCTAACCCTTTAGCACGCTCTACACGCGACTCACGAAGCATGTCATATCCAGCCTCATAATTTCCCGCGTGCCGGTCAAGCCAGTCATCAGGTAGACCCAATGGCCAGTGAGGTGTGGTATAGGGAACAAACGCGAACCAGGGCTGCTCTCCATCATTCGATTGAATAAATTCAATTATTTTATCGGTGTAGTAACGTGTAGCATAAAAATCTGCAGGTAAATCTTCATTAGCAAGATTGATACCATCATCCTGGTACAGGAACGGATACTCATAAATGCGTTCGGCAAAATGACTATTCGAAGCGCCTATGTTTACAAAGGAACGCTCAAAGCCCCGGGTGGCCGGCGAATAGCCCTCCAAGGCTCCTAAATCCCATTTTCCAGCCACGTAATTTACGTAACCGGCGTCTTGCAGTAACTCAGGCAGAGTCGCCCAACCCAAACTCAGAAGATTACCTCTTTCTCCTCCGTTATAGGTCACGCCATTAAATATTGCAGGATGTATTTCTAGTGCAGGAGATACCCCACTACTGGCCATCATCCGGACCCGACTTGCCTGACATGAGGAGTGGGCATGAAAATTCGTCATCCTCATGCCAGAAAAGGCTAATTTATCCAGGTTTGGTGTAGGAATTTCGCTGCCAAATGCGCCAATATCAGTAAAGCCTAGGTCGTCAGCAACAATATATAAAATGTTCGGCCTGTTGTCCCCGGAGGGTCCGCTCACCTCTTCATCAGTCCCGACTAAATCCCTGTCCGAACAACCAACCAAACTGACAAATGCCAGCATCAACCAATTTGAATACCTTCTCACTGCCAGATTCCTTCTTTTTTTTAAAAGCCTAAACTCCAAGACGAGTTGGAATTCGCCTTACGGATTATAGAACTCTTCAGGACTCATCTCAGACCCGCGGGCTGTACCCAAAGGCATACACTCAAATGGAACCAACTCATTGAAGGGAGCCCTTCGCTCATGATTTACCAGTGTTACCGGTTCAGTAAATGTTTCGGGATCTTCCATGATAACCGTCTGCTCCAATATCCTTCCGTCATTGATAACTCGATACCGCTCAATGACTTGCAGGCTATCGCTGTGCGGAGGACCCCCTCCTGCAACGCTATGACCAGCGCTGATATGAGTAGTCTCCACGACCTGCGTATCGCCCTCGTACCAACCGACAGAATGTCCCAGTTTACTGTGAGGAGTCTCTGCGCCGGGATGTTCCCGGCCATCCATGTAGACCGTCCGCACCGCATCAAAATATTCCGAATACAGCATGACCACATCGTCACCCGACTGATCAATAGCAATGGCGTGGATATTTGTCATTACCCTAACTACGGTTGGGCTTTCACAGCGTAACTTCGGATCATCAATTGGTTTCTGTTGATCCCACGCCGCCAATGCTTCGGGTAACGTATATTCCCGATAGTTGGGCGTTAATCCTGTGCCTGCAACATCATCGGGATGATTGGTCCAGCCCCGATTAAGCTCCCAAACCCCATCCAGGGCAGGTTTTTCGAAATCCGGACTGCAAGCCATGACCAATAAAATCACAGCAGGAGCCCAGCTACGCGCAGAGTTAGATCGAAAAAGCTTCCTTACATTCATTGCAATCCCTTAATTTGATGGAGGCGTAGCCTCTCGGTACTTGTTGGTTGCTGAATCACGAAAAAGATGGCGAGTCCAGCCATCCGGCATCACAACATCATCAGCACGTATACTGAAACGGTCATTCAATCGAGGTGGCGCCCCATGGATCACAACATGATCCCCTGGCCGCAAATCCCCTGACGACCAACCCAGCCAACGTAGCAAGGCCTGCCATGCCGGCATCTCGGCACGCCACCGCTCCGTCTCTCCCGCCTCATTTTCCACATCAAGCACTATGAGGCCATGAGGATTTCTCGCATGGAACTCCACCACCGTACCCTCTACACTAATCCTCTGGTCTAGATAAAAAAATGACGCGGTAGAATGATGAGCATCAACGAAAGATGCAAACAACAAAGCTACGACCGCACATGGAATCATCAGATATGGCATTTATTCACTCCAGTCTGTCTGTCTGTCTGTCTGTAGGCTAACATGAGTTCCGCCTGGTGCTCTCTTAGCCCCCGGCAACTTCCTTGGCACGAAAATTATTTAAGCGGCGGGTAATACTAGCCAGATCCCTTTCCAGCTGCCCAACCTTATAATCTGGAATTGCATGGGATCGGCGAACTTGATCAAGAACATCGCGCACAGCAGCCACCTGACTCAATTTAAGATCAATAGCCCGTACACCTACATCTAATCTTCCTGCCTCAGCACTATCGACTTCAGTGCCAAAAATGTAAATCAACCTTCTCGCCGTCTCCACAACATCCAGGGCATCATCAGCAACAAAAGCTGCGGCTACCCGCATACTGTAAAACTCAGGGTCCTGATAGATGGAAATGGCATTATCGATGAGACGTTTTGCTTCACGAGCGAAACGCGGTTGATATTCTGGTGTCGTAACTTTAATTCTCCAATCCGCCCGCATCTTTACCGCCTCTAAGTACCAGAGGTCAGTTGTGCGAGCTAGACTTAGCTCCCCGTCCAAGTTTGCGAGCTGTTGAAAATTACCTTCCGTCGCTGCCTGCCACCCGGACAACACTGCTGCCTCTCGGCCAGTTAAATTCCCGGCAATATCAGCAACGTATCCGGGTATCTCTGAATCAGCCCGATACAAACGACTCAACCAAGGTTGAAGAATTGCAAACCGGATCTGGCTATTCGATGGATTGGCCAGAAGTGCCTCCAAGAGGATCCGCTGCGACTCCAACTCCTCGCCCTGACGAGCCAAGCCCATTCCGATCAATAGCAGCGCGTCAGAGCTGCTCAGGTCCTGTAAAGTGTTGGATAGTTCAACTGCCCGTTTTTTATAGCCGCTTCGTTCCAGGCGTTCCGCAACATAAGCAAACTCAAGGTCCACCGGAAAGTCCCTGTGTATCCAACTATCGGCTTGCAGTAACGGATCGTAAGGAAGAAGCAGATCCACTAGTTCATTAAAACGCAGGGTTTCGTTTCTTTCTATTGCAAAAGCAGACTCCGTAGCCATGCGATTAAAGTCATCCGTCAGTACCACTTCGCCCCTTGCGAATTGTTCGATGTTCCCCTGGTCCATCACCAAAGCCATTAACACGTCTTCTACCGAGCCAACCCCATTCTCCAGGTAGTGAATCGGATCATCAGTGAGGGGACGACCAGTCATTGCTATCTCACGCTCTACATCGAGTGGCTCATTAGAGCCCAAGAAAAACAGGGCCTCAGGGTCCCATTCATAAACCCTTACATATTCATAAACATCCAACATCGTCGCACAAAGACTTCTTAAGAGGGACTCGGTTACGAATTGAGAATTCATCCACTGCAAAAAAACTCCACCGGGGCGCAGGTGATCGGCAGCGAGCTCCATGAATTCACGTGTATATAAATGTGATGCGCCTGCCGTCCAGGGATGAGATGGCTGAGATACAATGGCGTCGTACCGTTTTGAGGTGAGATAAAGGGCGCTACGTGCGTCGTTGATCACCACATTAATCCGGGGATCGGCTAACGGATCGATCTGTCGCTCAGACCCGATCAGGCGGTTCGCTTCAATTACCTTAGGCTCCAGTTCAATCACATCAACTGATTCAAGTGATTTCGGAACCCCTTCGGCGGCGACGCCTGCACCAAAACCAATGATCAACATGTCACGAGTATCAGGTCGTGCAATCACCGGCAACATAGAAAGCATACGCTGATTATGCTGATAAGGGGGAGCCCCGGTTAGATTAGTTGAAGCTTCGGGTAACCCATTGGTCCTCAAGTTAAAGAACCCATCCTCTTCCATCAACAGTACGGTGGCAGAGCGGCCAACCTCGTAGTAACGTATTTCCCCGTTGTCACGGCCATCAATGAGGGGTGACCGGAGTAGGATTTCTTCGGGCACCGTGGGGCGGTATATGGATGCAACAATCAAGACAAGCAAGGTTGCGGCAGCCGCAGTTCGGTAACGCTTCTTTAGAATCACTAGGCTGGCGACAAGCGCAAGAACAGTATTGGTCATCACGGCCAATTGAATCGCGCCTTCATACCTGAACAGAGGAATTAGGATGTAACCAGCGACAACTGCACCAACAATGGCGCCCATGGTATTCCAGGCATAGACCCTTGCCGAAGAAGGTGCCGCATCGGCCTGACTTTCAGCCAGAATACGGACTGCAAAAGGAAATGTGGCACCCACAAATAAGGTCGCAGGCAAGAGAATTACTATAGCGAGCAACGCATTACCCGCGAGACCTACATCCTCCGGGATTAACAGGTGCATGGCCTGATAAATGATAATGGAGGTCAAGGCGATACCGCACTGGGAAACTATAAATCCGTTGAATGCACGAGCCCTGTCCGTTGCTAGCCTAGCTGCAATTGCACTACCGATTGCAATTCCACCAAGAAAACTAGCCAGCATAGTGGAAAAGGCAGCGATGCTGCCTCCCAGAATATGACCTAAAAGCCGCGTCCAAAGCACCTCATAAGCAAACGTATTTGCGCCAGATAACAGCATAAGGGGCAGGATCCAACTCGGCCTAATCCAGCGGAAGGACTCAGGCTGTACAGTTGCCCTGTGCTCAGGTTCCACCTCCATTTCGCCCGTTTCGCTTATCCCGCTAGACCGAACAAAACGAGAAAGTGCTGCTGCGATTAGGAATACAAGACCGTTAACGGCCACACCAACCCAAACTGTCCCGGAAAGGCCTAGTGCAGGCAGCAAAAAGAAGCCAGCTACAACAGTTCCAGCAACGGCACCGACGGTATTCACGGCGTACAGCAACCCAACCCGGGGTCCAATCTGCTTCTCGGAGCGAACGACGTACTTCGTCAACATGGGCAAGGTCGCACCCATGCAGCCTGTGGGAATAACCAAGACAACAAAGGCAACAAGAATATAGAAAAAAGACTGACCCATACCGCTGGCATCGGGTGGAATCGGTTGACTTCCTAAGATTCCGACATAAAGAGTGTTAGCGAGCTTGAGCAAAAACGGAACTGCCAGGGCTGAAGTAGCTATTGCAGCTTCCAGCAAACCATATGTAAGGACGGGTCGAGTAATGCGATGTATCACCCGTCCTGCAATAGCGGCCCCAAGTGCCAAACCAGCCATATAGGTGGATAGAACGGTTGCTATTGCAAGCTCTGAAGTCCCAAACACGACTGAGAACTGGCGCATCCATGCTGTCTGGTACAGCAGTGCTGCAAAACCAGAAAGGACAAAGCAGGCAATAACGCCGATCAGGATCCATGTACGCGCAACAGCATCCGGCTCAGGAGCCGCAGCTGCCTGCTCTTTCATTCTCGAATTATTCCGGTGCTTTCGACTCATTGAATGATATTGGCAAACTTAAATACGCAACACACATTCTAAATCAATATCCGCAGGCTCCGGAGAAATCAATGCAGCCTATTAATCACCATCGTGCAACTCAAGGGTCTCCCTTTTTAGATTTACATAATGAGACTCTTCGGTTGCAGACAATCCCTCTGCCAGCAGGTTGTTGTACTCGTATGGGTCCTCCTGCAGATCATAGAATTCTTCTTCGCCATTAAAACGCAATAATTTATAGCGTTGATTGCGTATGGCGTAATCATAAAAAGGCGATTCCAACCCGGAATAACCGCCAAAAAACTCATCTGCATAAAGCCACTCCCTCTGGGACGGGGTACTAGGATCGGAAAGTACCGGCAGGAAACTGACAGAATCAGTGATGACGTTGCTGGGAACAGTCTGTTTTGGATCAATCCCAGCCATCTCCATAATCGTGAAAAATAGATCCGCCGAATTAACTAACGCTTCTGATACACCACCACTATGAACACCCGGGCCCGTGATGATCAGCGGGACATTAATGCCCCCTTCGTAAATCGTCCCCTTTCCCCGGCCCGCCCGGAAAGGCGCGCTGATGACATTACTAGACGTACCATTGTCACCAAGAAAAATTACATAGGTATTCTCACGTGTCTCGGAATCAAGAGAGGCCAATAACCTACCAACAAGCGTATCCATAGCCTCTATCATGGCGTAAAAATAATCCTGCAATCCCTGTGCAGGCATAGAATGCCGATCTAATGCTGAATGATCACTTTGCCAGTACTCCTCTGGAGGAAGATGCAAAGGTGTATGGGGAATATTAAAAGAAAATGACAGCAACCAGGGCCTGTCACCTTGTTCATCAATCCAGGAAACCGCATCGGAAATCTTATCAGATGGAGCGTAGCCGGTTGTCGAGGTTACCTGGCCATTAACTACCTGCGTCCAGGAAAAATATGATTCAGGGGCTCCCCCAATCGTCCCTGCATAAAAATCAAAACCTGCCAGGTTTGGGTGATTTAACCACCCATTAGCTGTAGTTGCTAAATGCCACTTACCAATTGCGGCAGTAGAATACCCAAGCCCTTCATCTGCCTTGAACGCCGCAGGTAGGGTAAATTCCTGGGGACGCAAGTGCGAACGTGGTAAAGCACTTTGAGCTGCAGTAACGGTATCGCCGCCCATACCACCCCTACCGCCCCTACCGCCCCTACCGCCCCTACCGCCCGACTCTGCAGAAGCACCCGCTGGTGGTTGATCCGCTATTGCCGGCAAAGGCCCTGAGGGGCCTACAGGCCTGCCTATTTCAGTGCGAAACCCGTAGCGTCCTGTAAAAATTGTTGCGCGTGTCGGTGAACATACAGGTTGCGACCAGAAGTTATTAAATCGCATGCCCTCCTGGGCCATGGTATCTATGGTCGCAGTCACCGGTGGGTTTTCCCCAAGGCCGTACGAGGCGAGCGTCTCAACACCCATATCATCGGCAATAATTAACAAGATATTTGGTGATGCACTCAGTCTGGCCGATAAAGCTACCAAGAAGAAGAAAATCATGATTAAATTTTTCAGATTCATAAATATAATTTCTCCTGGTAACAAAAATCCTACTCACAAACGGTAATTGTGGCTTGTCACCTCTACCGTAATAATTTTTTTAAAAAATGCTAGTTAGTCCCTTGCAGGTATTGTATTTTTTGGTTCTGCTGGCTGCTGCGTCCACAATTCAGTGATTTTTCCCATCGGGGTGAGATCTCTATCCTTTAGTCCAGGATAATCAGATGGATAGCGTGCACACTTGAAAACTGAATTAAATCGATCACCTGCCGCATCAGTCATCGTCGTAAAAATCCCATAATCTCCACTTGTGCGGTCACCCACAGGGTTAATGTATTCCCACACGACCTCTCCTTCCGGCGTCACCTCAAACAAATGACCATGGCCGCCCGAGCAAATTAACGTGTTGCCGTTGGGCATTCTTTGGGCGCCAGAGATATAGCTGCTGTAAAAAGAATTCTGCAACGTAGGCCGGAAGGTCCACACGACCTGGTTCGAGACAGATGCACCTGCACCCATGCCCATCCCTAATGGGGGACGGTGGTAACCCGCCTTCATTTCCGGTACGTATGTACCCAATTCCATGGCCCCGCCGTAGGGATTGAATTCGATAACGGAAGAAAATACCCCACCAAGCTGACGCTCACCATTGTTGAAAATCAGCATATTACCTGCGCCCGGCAGGTTATTTCCCATTCCGATCTCTTTCTCGCGGATCCACTGAATATCATGACTAAAGAAAACCTGCTGATGCCCGTTCGTACTGCCCTGCCCTTCGTTGGTCGAAGAAGGACAATCCCCGGCATCGTACACACATGGATTACCCCACCTAAAAATAAAATCACCCGACTCGCCCGCCGCAAGCGCAATACTAGCATCCGGATCCCCTTCCACGAACGTTGCACCATGATCGATAACGTAGGATTCACTGAACCTGGAGTTATTGATCACAATATGATCCAGGGTCCCGTTGTAGTCCAAAGAATTAATGTGAATCCAATCACCACTGACCCCGGCACCAAAATTTGGATCCATTTTTTCAGGGTGCTCGCTGATGACGCCATAGTTCGGAAGCCCTGGATTGATATCCTGAACAAGGTGATCAGCAATATTCCATTCCCATACAACATTTCCCTGCATATCGACTTCCACTACGCCGTCGGGCCGGGATGCATAGTTGTCCCTCTTTGTAGGATCCACTCCCCTGGTAATAGCCTCTTCGTGGGTCATTTCCTTGGAAGCCACATATAAAAGTGTGCGTGCCTCAAGCTTCGGATTCCAGATCACCCGAAAATCATGATGAGGAGTATAGCCAGGACGCTCCTCGTCATGCTCCCAAAAGACCCTGCCATCCCAGTCGATAAACTGGTAGATGGCTCCGCCATTTCCTGTCCCTGCCTGCCCACCACCGCTGCCTATCCGATTAATGGTTCCCCTCACCAGGGTCCCATCCCTCAAAAGCCTTGCATGTTTCTCGACTGCCTCCGCGCCTTCTGCAGACCAACCCTTCGGGTACGGCCAGTAATGGACCACATTGCCACTCATGTCGATTAGGTAAGTATTCTGGCCCCGGAAAGGGCTGAACATCGTGTAGCCCGGAGAGGCTTTGGCCGGATCATGGTAGATCAGTTCGGTTGGACCACGGAAGACTTCGTACGCAGACACGACAGCTACACCCCCGAGAAGTGCAATCAACAAAACATTACAAAACTTAATGGCCTTCATCAGCTTGCTTGCCAACATCACATGGCTCCTCGATAGGTATTGAAATACAATTCGTCCGAGTAGGAGACAGGTCGGATCCTGATCTGGCACTTAACTTCCGGGGCATGCCCTCAGGGCACGCCCCGGATAATTATTTTGCTTGAGGTCAACTACTAGAACTCGTACATCATCCTCAGCCCTATCTCTCTCGGTGTTCGAGGAGAGATTAAGTAACCATCCCTCGCAGGAACGAGATTGTTATCGTTACTCAGTTGAACCCCTCTGGGCGTATCATCGTCAGTTAGATTGTTTCCATACAGAGCGAGCGTCAGGCCCTCACTATTACTGAAAGTCAGCGAACCATTCCAGATGGTATACGCCGGAAGATATGCAAGATTAAGGGCATCATCTTGCAGGTACTCGTCTGACGAATACCGAAGGCCAAGGCGTCCGAACCATTCCCAACCACCGGTTCCGAGCGGGGCCCTGTAGTTTCCTGACAGTACAACGGTCGTATCCGGCTGCTGGGGCATGTCGTTACCTCCGACCTCAACGCAATCGAAAGGGGCCCCCTCCTGTATTGTCTTTGTTGGTGTGTAACCGTAGTCATTCCTTGCTCTTGCATCACAACTTTGCGTGTATTTCGCGCTTGCAAAAGTAGCGGCGCCCCTGAAGCTCCAGTTATCGTTTGCCCTGTAACTCCCCTCCAGCTCGATGCCTTGCAGCTCGGCATCACCAACATTCAAGAAACCCATGGCCATGGTGTCGCCCATGGCATATACGACACCGCCAGAGTGCGTGCCATCATTCCAGGAATTGTGATACCAGTTAAAGCCCTGAGGCTGAATCATCTTGTCCCACTGCATGGCATACACAGCCACAGCCAACTGCAAGCGATTATCCATCACCGTGCCTTTCATGCCGAACTCGAGGTTCGTAAGTTCCTCTTCCTCGAAAATCTTGAAGGTATCCGCATCGTAGGTGATGTACCCGCCGGCCCGTGCAGCCGCCATGGATTCGACAACAACTTGCCTCACGAAATCAATACTCACACCCGAAGGGTTTGTACCTTTAGATAGTTGACCATAGGCAGACCAGTTGTCGTTCACTGCATGCGTGAAAGCCAAACGGGGCGCAAACGATGTGGTCACATTATTGAACTTGTCGCCCGTGTTTTTGTTCTCGTTCGTAACGTCATCATCCTGGTATCGGGCTTCCACAGAAAAGGTTGTCCGGTCACTGGCGTCCCATGTCACGTTGGCATAAATCCCTGTATTCGTCGATTTATCCGCATTGACTGCAATCGGGGTGAACGGCTTGCCCTTATTCGCTTCATCTTCTAGTCCTAATGCGACGCCCGCGAGCTGGGTATAAATGTTAGTTAGGAAATCGAAGTCAAATACGGACGCACCAACGGTCCACCGGACCCGCTGATCGTCGGGTGACGACCACTTGACCTCCAGGAATTGCTCTTCAATGGTATTTGGGTTGGCCATGGAGTTCACGCCCATAATCATACCCATAGGGAACGTGGGTACCACATCACTCCTGTCTGCATCGAACCACCGTCTAAGCGTATCGTTCGAACTGGAAGCTAAAATCTGGAGCGAGCTACCATTGTCCGTGTTGAAGTTGAATTCTGCCTGAGCGCGTTCACGGTTCAGGTAGCTGCCCGGCTCCAAAACACCGTACGACTGCGCCAG
>CAYXIJ010000025.1:0-283 GCA_964465375.1 uncultured Gammaproteobacteria bacterium
GCGGCGCTTGGGGCGTTTTATAAGTCGTTTTTGATTCTGTATATGTAGTTGTCGTCGTTGATGTCGTAGTTGTTTGTGTAGTGGTATTTGTCGTTGTCGTCGTCGCTGACGTATCCGTTGTGGTATCCGTCGCCGTCGTTGTCGTCGACGAAGTCGTTGCAGCAACCGGAGCCGGTGTCGGCGTAGGCGTAGGTGTCGGTTAAGTTGACGTCGTCGACGAAGTCGTTGCAGCAACCGGAGACGGTGTCGGCGTAGGTGTAGGCGGAGGAGTAAAAGAACGATA
>CAYXIJ010000025.1:341-30668 GCA_964465375.1 uncultured Gammaproteobacteria bacterium
CGGCGGTGGGGTAACCGGTCGATCATCATCAGCCCCTAACACTATGGCTGCAAGTACTCCAACACCAAGAATGCCGAGCGCCATAGCTGTCTCACGGCTCAATCCGCCTGCTGCTCCTTCCCCGGCCGCTGCAGCTACCGCTGCTTCTTCGCCTTCCGCTTCCGCATCTTCTTGAGCCCAAACCACAGTCCTGAAAGGCACACACACCAAGGATAATGCGGCTACGAGTACTCCAAATTTGCGCCAAGTTTCAAGCATTCTAAAATCCTCTTCTTCAACTCCGGTCCTAATCCTCAGGACACCATCCTCTCAGCACAGGAGTCAACAAGCCTTTGATATACAAGGAAGAATAGGAATACCCACAATGCATTCTCGTGGAAATCCCCACCTGCTTGTATTATTTTTTTGTATCTGCGCTAGCAGTATATCTAACCAAAACAGGAATTCAATGAATTTCTTACTAAAATGTCGCATAGACACTACGAATAAAACGTCTTTATGTATAGGTAATACCAGTGATTTTTTTGCATAAAACGAAAATTAACTAAAAACACACAGAATTAAAAAGCCCATACAACAACATCAAGAATCATACGAAAACCTAATCCTCTTATTCATTACAGCCTACTTTAAACATTATAGAAAAGAATTTATCGCTGTCAGCGTTACTGCCATTTGATAGACAACTTGCGCGCTCGTCTGCCATAGCGATAAGGTTTGTAACCTGTTTTTATAAGGAACTATGATTGTATCTCCTGGGCCTATAACTCCCCCTCCAATATCACTGCCTGTAAATCGAGTTGCGCGCTGCAACCAACTCATCTCCACACCTGCCGCAGTTTGTACCTGACCATTTGCCTGCAATACATAGATACGCCCCTTATCTGCCCCAGAAGTAAATCCTCCACTTAAACGTAAATAATCATCTCTCATTAAGTTTTCTTCGTAAACATGCGTAGAAGCGTACTGCACCTCGCCAATCACCATCACCGATTGTGGAACATTTGGAACCAACAAACGATCCCCGTCTTCAAGTGTGATATCACTACTTGGGTCGCCAGCAAGAATGCCTTCCAGGTCAATCACCAGTCGTCCAGCAGCCTCTGTTTCGCGAAGCTGACTCACGAGAGCTTGCCCCGCCGCCGAGTCAGCATTAGAACCTATGGTCGCGGTGCTACTAAGTGACTCAACCGCTAAACTACTTTGCAAGCGATCCGCCATAAGGGAAATTTGCTCTTGCTCACGCCGCCGAATCTCCTCCCGGAGAAAAATAGCACCGCCTGCAAATCCTCGTTCGGTAAGACCGCCTGCTCGCTCCATGACTGTAGACAACGTCTCCCCTGCTCGAATCGAGTATATTCCAGGAAAGCGGACCGCGCCTTCCAGTTCAACGCTTCTTAAGTCGTTGCCCCATTCCGGTACCTGCCTAATGCTGACGGTGTCGTAGGGCTGCAAAAATAGATCTTCAGATAAATCGCCATCTAGAATATCAGCGAGATTAACCGAAAATATGCGGCTCTCTCGAATCATATTATCCCGAGTTTCGTGACGCATTATCTCCAAAGAAAGCAAATAAGCCGATTCAAGTAAACCCCCGCCCGCACGAATGAGATCACTAATACGCATATCTGTTTCGAGTGGATACGTTCCAGAATTGAACACCGCTCCATTAATGGTTACTACAGGTATGGTCTGATTCTCAACTGCAAGTTCTTGCAGTAAAGGATCAATGATATGTGTTCGGCCCTGCTCCAAATTGAATACGTGCACTGTATCTCGTGGTTGCAGCAAGATGTCCTCAGGGCCTCCCTTGTTAAGCCAGGCCTCTGACAAGCTCGCAGACACAGCCTCAACTGAAACATTGGGACTAGGCTCGCGTCGTACAAATACGTAACCCAAATCTGACATCGGCTTAACAAACTCAGGGCCCTGCAGTAAATCGCTTAACCTCATACCCGAGGTCCATTCATAAGGACCCGGCTGCTGAACATTTCCATCAAGATGGACCACATTTTCGAATTGATCAATATTACCTAGAACCCTAATTACGTCTCCATCCTGAAGCCTCTCGCCTTCATCTGTTTCGCTGTTGGTGTCGATATCTCGCACTGTAATCCCTCGCCCGGGAATAATGCGCTCCAGTTTCACGGCTGAAACATCAGCTTTTGCTATTAAGCCACCACTAAGCTCTATGACATCGATAACAGTAGATTCATTATCAATGAGCTCGTAAATCGCGGGGCGCCTTACCATCCCATCCACTGCCACGGTGTTACCAATAGGAGGAACAAAAATTACATCACCGGGCTGAAGACGAGCGTCATTGCTTGTATCACCATTAAGAAGCAGATCATAAAGATCCAGGGTCGATAGAGTTACTCCGTTACGCTTTAATTCTATTTTTCGTAATGAACCGATTTCTTTAACACCCCCACTTAAAAATAGGGCATTCGTTATGGTAGACAAGCCACTAACGGTGTAGGAACCCGGAAACTCCGCATCACCGAGGACAAAAATTCGGATCGAACGAAGAGCCCCTACGGTAATGCTGACTCTTACTCCAGTAAGTTGCTCCTGAACACGCTCGGTTACTAACGTTTTCAGCTCATCAAAACTGATACCCCCAACTGTGATAGGCCCAATCTCTGGAAAATTCAAGATACCTTCACGCGTGACTACCAAAGGAAAACTAGCATTCGTGCCACCGAATAACTGCACTATAATGGTATCCCCTGGCCCCATTACATACTCTGACGGAACTGGGACATCGGTTGCAGGAGCAAAAGTTGTGGGTGACCCTCTAAAAAGATCGTAGCCGAAAGGTTCCAGAGCAGCAGTACCCACTGGATCTAGCGGTAACAGAGTCAACACAAGGTCATATGGCTCAAATTGGGGTATAGCCTGAAGTCTTGTAGTAGTTTCCTCTATGTTCAGGCCTGACAGCGCAATACGGGGAATGCCCGGCAAATACAAAAAGCCCGCATCGTCAAGTTGAAAGGGGTTTTCGTTGGCATAGCGCTCACGTATTTCTATTTCTTCCTCTGTCTCTTCCAGAGTCGAAATACAAACCGTGCCACGATTAGTAGTGGTAACAGGAACGCAATCTTCATCCTCCTTGGGGGCGAACTCAATGATAATTGTGTCCTGAGCCTTTAAGCGTGGCGCGACACGGATAACGGAGTTCAATCGAGCCTGCTCATCTAGCAAATCCTGGAGCGGGTTGATCTCAGCTTCCTCTTCCATCAGCTCAGGGAATTCCATTTCAGTCCCAGAAGACTCAAATTCTCCTCCCGCCATCTCACGCAGTGCGTCGAGGCCCACACCCTCAAGCAGCCCTTCCTGCAATATACCCTGGGGAAGCTGAGTATCGGTACCAAGCTGCCCATGTGAGACACTTAAAGCAAAAAACAGGAAAGCCCCAAAAACACGTCCGGCTTTCGCCCAAAGGTTCGGTATCAGAAGATCTCTACACATAATCCCGCCATTTTCTAATAATTACAAAGGATGTACATCGTCTAACTAGAATTTTCCTTAAATTCATCCACATGATATCCACCGAAACATCAATCAGCAAGAATAACTACATCAGTCTCTATTAGCCTAAGATAGAGCACCGACATTGATTGTTGGTGGCAGAGCACGCTCGCCTTGTCAGGCGGTAACTACAGCGTCCTTAAGAGCGTCTACAACTTGAGCTTGCTGACTCTCAGTAATGTAAGGATGCATAGGCAAACTCATAACCCGAGTGGCCGCACTCTCCGCAGCCGGATAAGCCCCTTGATGCTTACCTAGATAACTAAAAACGGGCTGCAAATGAAGTGGCTGCGCATAATGAGTAGCAGTAGGAATTTTGTGAGCTTCCATCACTGCTCGTACTGACTCACGGCTTGCAACCTCGATGGTATATTGACCATAAACAGAAGTATTGTGGGGCTCCACAAAAGGTGGGACTACTCGCAAATCCAGATCAACTTTCTTAAAAGCTTCGTGAATAAGCTCCGAGTATCGCTTGGCTGCCTTTCTTCTTGCAGCCACCTCATTATCAAATATCTCTAACTTAGCTAGTAAAATCGCGGCCTGCAAAGAATCCAGCCGCCCATTTATTCCCAATCGGACATGATGGTTGCGAGCGATCTCTCCATGAGACCGTATTTCGCGTAACAGTTTTTCCAACTCATCGCTATTCGTAAAAAGTGCGCCGCCGTCACCGTAACACCCCAAAGGTTTGGAGGGAAAAAACGAAGTCGCTGCAATATCAGTCAAACCACAGGAAGGCCGATCCTTGTAAAAAGCACCAAAACTCTGCGCTCCATCTTCTAGCACCGGGAGATGATGCCTTTGAGCAATCTCATTGATAGTATCGTAATCAGCGCATTGGCCGAAAAGAGAGACCGGCAAAATCAATTTCGTCCTAGATGTTATTGCTGACTCCAATAGCTCTGGATTGATGTTGTAAGTCTGACGATCAATATCCACAAAGACAGGTTTTGCCCCCAGCAGGGCGATCATTTCAGCAGTGGAAAAAAAGGTAAATGGAGAAGTAATTACCTCATCTCCAGCCTTAATTCCCAAAGCCATTAGCACCATTAACAGTGCGTCCGTACCGCTGGAGACAGCTATACAATGTTTAACGCAAATACGGCTAGCAAGTGCTCGCTCAAGCTCCAACACTTCTGGGCCTAGAACGAACTGGCCATGGTTTAAAACCACCTGAATCCGTTCATTGATCAGATCGCTGAGGCGCCTATACTGGGCTTTCAGATCGAAATATTCCATCGTTGCAAAGACTTTAGCGCCTTATACCAGCTCTTGAATTTAATGAGTAGTTCAAGCATTTGAGACCAGCAGACCTTACCTAGGACCCATTACTTGCCCTTCCAGATGCGGAGCTGCTTAAGAGCCCCAGCAATGGGCGTAGGCTCGGCCTGATCCTCAGATAAACTTTGTTCTAAATCAGAAAATAGCCGTTTTCCCAACTGCACTCCCCACTGGTCAAAAGGATTTATATCCCAAATAATGCTCTGAACAAATACCTTGTGTTCATACAAAGCCAATAATTTCCCAAGAATAGACGGATTTAGCTCTGGAAAAATAAGCAGAGAGTTTGGGCGGTTTTTGTGGCATCTTTCATGCGCCTTCTGATCAAAATTCTCTGAGTCTTCTACAGCAGGAATCCAAGCCTGAGCAAGACCGCTGAGCACCGCCAAGTCACGTTGATCCTGGCAGCCTACCCCTGAACGTGCAGGCATAATAAAATCGATGGAAATTAACTCAGTTCCTTGGTTTATAAATTGAGCAAAGGAATGTTGGGCATTTGAACCCAGTTCGCCCCAAATAATCGGGCACGTTTTACACTCCACGGCTTCACCATTTCGGCGTATAGACTTACCGTTGCTTTCCATTTCTAATTGCTGGAGGTAGGTAGGTAGCCAACGTAAATGATAATCATACGGTAATATTGCATGGCCGCTTGCGCAAAGCATATTGCGATTCCAAATCCCCAGAAGAGCTAATACCACCGGTAGATTATCCGCGGAAGGTGTAGTGGAAAAATGTTGGTCCATTGCATGCGCACCATTCAGCATTATCTCGAAATGCTCCCAACCGATAGCTAAAGCAAGACTTATTCCCATTGAGGACCAGATTGAGTATCGCCCACCAACCCAGTCCCATGTACTAAATTGCATCTCACGCGCAACCCCAAAGCTATCTAGGGCTTCGTGGTTGGACGATACACCCACGAACTGCTTGGTAACTGCCTGCTGACCCCCTTTTGAGGCCTCAAGCCACCTCCTAGCAGTTATAGCGTTAGATAAGGTCTCCAGAGTGGAAAAACTCTTGGAACATACGACAAAAAGTGTTGTTTCTGGATCTACTTGGCTTAGGATTTGTGTCAACTGAATGCCATCGATATTAGAAACAAAATGAACGTTTACACTGGGTAAACGGTATTCCGTCAAGGCAAAAGTCGCCATGGCAACCCCCAAATCTGAACCACCAATGCCAATATTCACCACATCAATAATAGATTTTCCAGAAAACCCCTTAAGTTCACCTGCTGAAAGCATTTCGACGAAGATCCGCATCCTCTCGCGTTCGGCCTGCACTAAAGGCATAAGATCTTGGTCATTTAATATCAGATGCTGATCCGAGGGTCGCCTCAAGGCCACATGAAGCGCTGGTCGATTTTCTGTGCTGTTAATATTCTCACCAGAAAACATCTGCTGAATCCATTTTTCAACACCTGTTTGCTCGGCTAGCTCTAGCAACAAAGAAAACGCCTGCTCGTCTATAAATTGACGAGAATAGTCAAGCAATAGGTCTTCGCACTGCAGGGAAAACTGTCCGAATCGATCCTGGTGAGCCCGAAAAAACGTATCGATCGACTGGGATTTCAAAGTTTCGCTATGCGCTACCAAAGATTGCCAGGCGCTAGTCCGAGGGCCATAGGTTTCAGAAGTCAACTTGGCTCCTTAAAAATTTCAGCTGAGCCGTCTCTGTTACAATTTAACGTTGTAGTAATCCACATACCAGTCAACAAAATACTGCACCCCGTCTTCTACAGACGTATCCGGACAATAACCTACATCGGCAACCAAATCTTCCACATCGGCCCAAGTATCTAGCATATCTCCAGGCTGCTTAGGTAAAAGATTTCTTTTTGCTTTTCGGCCAAGACAATTTTCCAGTACCTCAATATAGTAGATTAGATCAATGGGGCGCTGGTTTCCCATGTTATACAGACGATAAGGCGCACTGCTCGTTCCAGGATCAGGAGCATCTCCGCTCCAATCTAGATCAGGCAGGGGTACACAATCCAACACACTTGTCACGCCTGCCACAATATCATCGACATACGTAAAATCACGACGATGATGCCCAAAATTAAAAACATCAATGGGCTTACCGCCCAAAATGTTTTCGGTAAAGCGAAAAAGTGCCATATCCGGTCGACCAAAAGGACCATAAACAGTAAAAAATCTTAGTCCGGTTACCGGCAGCCCGTAAAGGCTCGCATAACTATGTGCCATCAGTTCATTAGATTTTTTTGTGGCGGCATACAAAGACATCGGATGATCTACATTGTGATGAATCGAAAACGGTATTTTCTCATTGGCACCGTATACAGAGCTGCTAGATGCGTAAACTAAATGCTCCACCTCATTCTGACGACAACCCTCCAGAACAGTAGTGGTTCCAAGCAAATTACTATCAATGTAAGCAAATGGATTTTCTAAGCTATATCGGACGCCAGCCTGCGCAGCAAGATGCACAACTCTATGAAATTTTTGGGCAGCAAATAAACCGGCAATAGCGTCCCGGTCTGAAAGATCCAACTGCACAAACTCAAAGCAGGGCTCCTTTCTAAGAATCTCTAGGCGGGAATATTTCAGATTTACATCGTAGTAGTGATTGAGATTGTCGAGACCGATAACCTCATCGCCGCGATCCAGCAATGCTTTTGCAGTGTGATAACCGATAAATCCGGCGGCTCCAGTTACCAGGATTTTCACGACTAACCCCTTATTTTCATCTTGCTCTGAGTTAGAAAAAGTGAAACACCACCTCTATATTTCAAGCCAGATAGCTCGATTACCGAATAACTAAGCACTAATTAACAGGTTGAGCATAAAAATCGAAGAATGCCCAAAAAAGAACCGTAGACACCACAAGCGTTGCTAGCATCACAGGAAAACCTTTTCTGAACCAGAGACCCGGAGTGATAGCTAGACTTCTATCGCCCGTTTCTCGCGCTAGACGCTCTGAAATCGTTACAATAAAGACGTTTGCAGTAGAGCCAATATGAGTGCCGTTGCCGCCCAAACCTACACCCATAGCCAATCCCCACCAAAGTGGCGCTACGGGAATACCCTGCGCTTCCATGCCCAGAATAATCGGAATCATGGCCGCGGTAAAAGGAATATTATCAATTGCCGCTGATAGAAACGCGCCCACCCACATCAGAATTATAGTTGCTAATAGCAAATCTGATTCTACAAATGGTGTTATTAAACCGCCTACCCATACTAAAAACTGACTATGCTCTACTCCGCCTATGATCATGAACAAACCTAGGAAGAAAATTAAAAGGGTAAACTCCACGTGCTCCAAAGCGCGATCCATTTGTACGCTACGGGATACCATTACCAACCCTGTCATACCAAGAATGGCAACAAACCAAGGTTCCCAGTGAAGCGCGTTATGCGCCATAAAGAACCCAACCATAATCAGCAATATCGCAATAGATGCTTTCCAAAGCCTTGGGTCCGCTAACTTCACTTCATCCATATTGGCCTCAGCTGCAGTTACCGCAAGCTCTTTCTTAAACAAAAATTTCAAAAGAAAAAGACATACCAACCATGACACTAGTGTTATAGGAAACATGTGGTAAGCGAAGTTGTTAAAGGTTATCTCGGCAGCCGAGCCGATCATTATATTTGGCGGGTCACCGACCAACGTGGCAATACCCCCAGTATCGGCAAGCAGCGCTGCGCCTAAAAGATAGGGCACTGGGGAAATTTTCTGGGCTTTGGCAATAAGAATAATGAGTGGCCCAAAAATTACGACGGTTGTTACGTTGTCTAAGAGGAGTGATAAAACTGTAATAGAACTTCCCAGCAAAACCAGCATAAAAAACTGTCGCCCTTTGCTAAGCGCCGCAATCTTGTAAGCCATCCAATCGAACCCACCAGTAGGAATCATGACTGAAACGATCGTCATCATTCCAGCTAGTAGGAAAATAACATTCCAATCAACCGCCTCAACCGCTTCCTCGGGCGAGTAGAACCCAAATATTTGCCCCAGAACTATCATGGCTACAGCGCCAACCATAGCTACTTTTGATCGCTCAAAGCCATGTAGCTGCTCAGTAAATATTGCAGTAAATGTAACGGCCAGAATAATTCCTGAAACCAACATTTCTTGGGTAAAAACTAGCTCTTGCATAGCCTCAAAATCCTCGGGTAAATTAGAATAAAAAAAGGTTAATACGGGTACGCAAGCTTAACGTTGAATTACCAACTAAGTAAAGATGCTCATCTAATCAAGCATCCTCCTCGGGAACAGAAGTGGATACACGACTAGCTTGCTCCCTTATGCGTGTGATCATCGCTTCATGAGCACTCCGTTCCTCAGAAGTTGCTCTCAAAATCCTTAGATCAAGATGATCACGATTAATCTTCTTCCACTTAAGCTCTACATCAACTTGCTCCGCCCCTTCCAGCGACAGACTTACTTGACCGCCTGTCATTGCCAAGTAGACATCGGCTAAGATCCTAGCGTCTACCAATGCTCCATGTAATTCGCGCTTAGAAGTATCAACATTGTAACGCTTAGCGAGAGCATCAAGACTATTGCGCTGACCTGGGTGCATTCTTCGTGCCATAGATAGGGTGTCTAAAATTTGGCACGTCTCTGAGAGATCGCTTGGTACCTGGTCCAATTGACACAACTCACTATTGATAAATCCTACATCAAAATCAGCGTTATGAATGACCAGCTCTGCACCATCTACAAAACTTAAAAAACTTTCTGCTATATCGCAAAAATAAGGTTGAGAAGACAAAAAGTCATTATCGATACCGTGTACCTCTAATGCCTCCTGATCGACGGCACGCTCAGGATTCACGTAGCAATGAAATGAATTCTCGCTGAGACGGCGATTTATTAGCTCAATACCCCCAATCTCGATGATGCGGTGACCCGCACTTAACTCCAAGCCTGTTGTTTCCGTATCAAGTACTATCTGTCTCAACGTATTGACTCAAAAGGATTGAAAGCAATCATAATAGTTTCGCTCATACGCTACAAAAATCAACCCTGCACTAAACACTTATCTAAACCTTGATTAGCCAGCTCATCAGCACGTTCGTTGCCTGGATTGCCAGCATGCCCCTTCACCCAGTGCCAAGAAATTTCGTGTTCTTCAACCAGCTCCGACAGGGAAACCCATAAATCCTGATTTTTGACCAACTTATTTCCAGAAGTTCGCCACCCACGCACGCGCCACCTTGACAGCCATTTTGTAATCCCATCTTTTACATATACAGAATCAGTAAAAAGCTCTACCTTACAAGATTCTTTGAGAGATTCTAGTGCCCGAATAGCCGCGGTGAGCTCCATGCGATTATTGGTAGTATTCATTTCTCCCCCACTGAGCTCACGTACATAACCCTCAAATCTAAGTACTACGCCCCAACCACCAGGACCTGGATTCCCTCGGCAAGCACCATCAGTAAATACCTCTATTTCCTTCATACCACTAACGCAACATGACCTTACGCAAATTAGGCTGAGCTAATCCACCCACAACCTTGAGCGACCGATCTTTCCATGCTGGACGAATCATAGTTACCGGATGGACCCGCTTCTGAGCCACCAAGCAATGGCCTCCAGAAAAAAAAGGTAGCCAGCGAGTAGCCCATGCTTGATTCGTAAAGACTGCTAGTTTTGTCATCCTCTCCAGAGGCAGAGTATGACAATACCGAACACGCTCACAAACTTCTAAGCTAAGCAATTCTAGCCAGTCTAGAAGATGATGCTCCAAAATTAAATGTCTGCGCCCAGGCGGATAACCGTGTCTTGAGGCAAGTAAATGCCTGAGGCTCCAAAAACCGGTGGAACTGAAGCATAGTATCAATAGGTAACCATCCGATCTTAAAACCCTCGCTACCTCACGAAGCAATGTGCGCGGAGAGCGGGCCCACTCAAGTGTATGCGGCAAAACAACCGCATCCACTGAATCACTAGCCACGGCAAGAGAGCTGGCCGAACTTGCAATAGTAATACCTGTTTGGGGGCGGAAACCTAAAAGCATCGAATGTTGAGTCCGTGCGTGCCGGACAAAAATCTCTGGAGGACCCCAGACACCAACCTGTAACAACAAGTCACCAAACACGGTTTCCAATACACGCCTAATTAGTCCTTGCTCCTCGGCTAAGCAGCGCTGTCCCAAGCTCGTTGAGAGCCAACCGGTTGGTATCCGGAATTCGGTGATCACTAACGAACTGTGGAACAGGTGTGTGGCAGAGTCAACTGTAGAGACAACAATACTAACCCCTGGGTAAAGGCTACCAACTGCTGTCCATCATATATCGCTGTCCCAACACACCAGCTACCATGAACACAGCTAGCCAAATTAGCTGCTTTAGCTAAGTATACTCTTGCGCCCTTATTGACAATGAGTAGCATAGCGCCATGGAACAATTACTATCCTTACGCGAATGCCGTTTATTCTGGTGCATTTGCGTCCTTTTAACCGTGTGGCTTAGCGGTTGCCAGTTTGGGGAACAAAACATTGCACCCGAGTCACCTCTCCACGAAAAAATACAAACCAAAAATCCAGAAGCATTACCGTCTCAGCAGGCTACTTCAAAGCCCGTAGCCATAAAAAAAGGAGGCGACACCCTAGTTACTCCCTGGGCTGAAAAAGAAGGGGGGAATGCTTCTGTCGTTCCTCTAACTGAAAAGGAATTTGATCTATTAGAGAGACTACGGCAGAAATTTTCTCTTCTCCAATTCAAAAACACGGCGATACAGCAAGAAATAGATTGGTATATCTCCCATCCTGATTATCTAAATCGGGTATTCGCCCGAGCCGAGCGATACTTATTCTATATAACTGAAGAACTCGAAAAACGGCAAATGCCATCCGACCTAGCCCTTTTGCCTATTATTGAAAGCGCCTACGACCCTTTTGCCTATTCTCACGGACGCGCAGCTGGACTGTGGCAAATTATCCCTGGAACAGCAAATCAACTTGGCTTGAAACAAAACTGGTGGTATGACGCTAGAAGGGATGTGGTTGATTCGACACGAGGAGCATTAGATTATCTTCAATACTTGCACGAGCTGTTTCAAGGTGATTGGTTACTTGCTATAGCCGGATATAATGCTGGTGAAGGCAACGTAGCGCGCGCAATCCGTCGCGTAGACACGACCAATAGAAAAAAGGATTTCTGGAGTATCAGCCCTCATCTTCCCCTGGAAACTCGTAAATACGTACCACGATTACTTGCGATCCAGAGACTTGTAGCAAATCCTGAAAAATACGGTGTAACTCTCCCAAGCATTCAAAACGAAGCGCACTTCGAAATTATTGAAACGGGCGGACAAATTGATATAGCCATGGCAGCAGACCTGGCAAGCATCACCACTGATCAACTCTATTTACTCAATCCTGGGATAAACCGTTGGGCTACAGATCCCAGTGGCCCCCACCGATTGCTGATTCCCAAACAAAATGCCAGATCTTTTTTGTCCTCGTTAAAAAGGTTAGGAGAGCGAGGTCAAGTAGAGTGGACCAGGCACAAAATAACTACGGGTGAGACACTAGGCGGCATCGCTCTACGCTATCAAACGACGACGGATATGATCAAGGAAACAAATAATCTAAAAAATGACCTGATACGCGCTAACGAACACCTAATGATTCCACATGCCGTAAAAGCACCCAGCGCATACACCCAAAGCGTGGAAGCTAGAATTAAACGCAAACAAAACCAGCGTCGTAACGGACAACAAAAGACGCATGTGGTTCAACCAGGGGAGTCTTTGTGGACTATATCTAAAAGTTACAAAATCGAAGTCAGGGATCTCGCGACCTGGAACGCTATGGCCCCAGGCGATGTACTGCAAACAGGAAAAAGTTTGGTAATCTGGATCAATCAATTGAATCCTGCTCAAAAAAAAGCTACCCCAAATGAATATATTCGGCGGCTGACCTACGAAGTACGAGCAGGGGATTCCCTCTCAAAAATAGGACATCGGTTCCGCGTGACCATTACAGAACTACTTAAGTGGAATGACATTTCTGCGGATCAATACTTGCAACCAGGCCAAGAATTAGTCATATACGTGGATGTGACTAAACAAAGCAGCTGAATCGGAGGACTCGGTATGGCTTTTCTCAAGGGCAAGCGGGCAGTAATAGTAGGTCTTGCAAGTAATCGATCAATTGCTTGGGGTATTGCGCAAGCACTTCGGAGCGAGGGAGCCGAATTGGCATTTAGCTACCAGAATAACAAACTTCAAGGGCGGGTTGAAAAAATGGCTAGCGAGCTAGACAGCAATATTATTGCGCCCATGGACGTTGCAGAAGACCATCAAATTAATAAATTTTTCAAGGATTTAAGAAAAACCTGGGAAGAATTTGACATCCTAGTACATTCGGTGGCTTTTGCGCCTTCAGATCAGCTGGAGGGAGGATATTTGGATTCTATTAGCCGGGAGGGATTTAGGGTCGCCCATGAAATATCGAGCTATAGTCTTTCGGCGCTTGCAAAGACTGCACATCCTATGATGAGTAACCGCAATGGAGCAATCCTTACGATGAGTTACTTGGGTGCAGTACGAGCCCTACCAAGTTATAACGTTATGGGTCTAGCAAAGGGTAGCTTAGAGGCAAGCGTTCGATTTTTGGCCCTAGATCTCGGCAGCAAAGGAATTCGTGTTAATGCAATCTCAGCGGGCCCGATCAGAACTCTTGCAGCTTCAGGAGTCAAGGGACTGCGCCAAATGATGAAAAAAACAAGTGAGATATCCCCACTGAAACGCAATATCACTATTGAAGATGTTGGAGGTGCGGCAGCTTTTCTTTGCTCTGATTTGGCAGCAGGTGTTACAGGACAAATACTGTACGTAGATGCCGGCTATAATATTGTTGGAATGAACTTCGACTAAAAGAACCGAACAAACGAAATGATGTGTCTTACTTTATTTTAAAAACCACCCAGTGGTGAATAAAACGCAGGATCAAAAATTTCCTCAGGAATTCGAACGGTAGCTACCTCCCGAAGCTCACTTGAATAACCAGAAAACTCGTACATACCCATCTGCTGGGACATTTGCGCTAGGCGCTGGTCACGTTGCTCTCTGGGTATGGATTCGGGTTGACCCGCTTCAACGGTAAATAGTACTAGCAAGGCCTGATCACCGTTTGCCATAGCTACATGCTCAAAAACACGCGCACCTCTAGGCTTTTCAAGACGAAAAGAAGCTGCCAAAATCTCCGCTGGGATCTCCATCGTCGTTCGCTCTACCCAGGCAGTCTCACGCCAACTGCCGTTCTGTTCCTCGGCAAGGACCTGCCCGTCGCCCCCTTCACTTAGCAAAGCCGTAAGCGATGTCACACGCTCAAAAGCCTCAATTTCTGCCTGAGTGCGAGCAAGCTCTTCTTCGATCTCGGTGCGTACTTCTTCAAAAGACTGCTGGACTGATGGGTAGTGAGCATTCACCCTTAATATCAGAACATGCTCATCAGCTAACTCAACAAGAGCGCTGTTTTCTCCAAACTCCAATACCTCTTGACTGAAGGCCGCCTGCAAAACAGGTTCACTAAAGGGGAATACGGATGCACTTTCGCTGCGCTTGAAATTAGAGACCTCTTTTAATGGCAAGCCCATTTGGGTAGACACGGTTTCAAGCTCATCGAATGCGGCAAAAGAAAGGTCTGCTAGCTCCGTCGCCAGACTATAGAAAAGCTCCTCTGCCTCGCGACTTTGATAGTCAACAGCTAGCTCCTCTTCAACTTCCTCAAAAGGCCTTACATCACCAAGGACAATGTCATCAAGGCGAATAACATGATATCCAAAATCCGTCTTGATCGGACCCTGAATATCACCCACCTCCATAGCAAAAAGCGCATCCTCAAAAGGTCCCTCTAATGCACCCATGCCTAACCAACCCAAATCACCACCTTGGTTATTTGTGCCTACATCATCAGAAAGCTCATCTGCCAATTCCAGGAAGTCTTCACCTGCTTCTATACGCACTAAAGCCGCTTGTGCTCTAACTTCCAGCTCAGCATCGCTCCCATCATTTGCAAAAAGAATGTGGCGCGCCTTCCGCTGTTCTTCAGTTTGAAAGCGATATTTCTCTTCCTCGTAGTAGGCTTCTAGAGTTTCTGTACTGTACTCAACTCCTTCAGCGATAGCAGAACCCAAAACTTCAATGTATTGCAGATCTACACTCTCCTCGCTTAGATAAAGATCTTCATTAAGAGCATAGTGAGCTTCAATATCAGCCTCATTAACAAGAACCTCTTCTAGCAGCGTGTCTACTTCAAATAATGCATATGCAATCTCACGACGCTGATTGGAGATCTCTAGATATCGACGAAATTCATTAGGCATATAAAAACTAGAATTCAATATCCCTTGTTGAAGCTCCAGCAACTCTAGCTGGTCACGCTGTAGGGACTCAAAGCCACTTGGCGATAAACCTTGATTCAGCAATTGAGATCGATAGAGGTCAATGGAAAACTCGCCATCAACCTGAAAAACTGGGACCGTTCTAATGAAAGCGGCTAATCGATCATCGGAAATTTGATAGCCTGATGTTCGGATACGATCAAGCAGCGCTTGCTGACGAACTAAACTTTCTAGCACACTACGCCTAAGTTCCTCGCGCAGCTCATCCGTTAATTCGGCTCGGTACAATTCCTGGTACTGATTCTGTTGATTTTGAACCTCGCGCTCGAAATCAACTAACGATACCTCCCGTCCGTTGACTTTGGCGGCAAAGGTAGTGCCCAGCGTAGTGAAATCAATACCCCAAAAAATAAACGAGATAGCAATCAGGCCAAGCACAGCAATTGCTATCCAGCGGCCGGCACCCTCACGAAATCCTTGCAACATACCAATTCCTATTAATCAACAGGGCAGGCCTATTCTCCCTCATCGTGGAAAATAAGTCTGCCCTTGCTAATCTGGCGGAGTGGACGGGACTCGAACCCGCGACCCCCGGCGTGACAGGCCGGTATTCTAACCAGCTGAACTACCACTCCGGCTCTTTCGGTGGGTGCTGAGGGGATCGAACCCCCGACCTTCGCCTTGTAAGGGCGACGCTCTCCCAGCTGAGCTAAGCACCCGTTGGGACAGTGCCCTTTTGGGATTTACTCCCTCAGTTTACGGCTTCCTTGAATGCCTTTCCAGCTTTGAAGCCAGGTACATTGCTTGCTTCAATCCAAATTGAAGCACCAGTTCTCGGATTCCGTCCAGCACGTGCTGCACGATTCTTAACACTGAAAGTACCAAAACCGATGATGGAAACTTGCTCCCCTCTTTGCAGTGTCGATGTGACGCTTCCCACTACCGCATCAACCGCACGACCTGCATCAGCCTTGGAAAGATTGGCTGCAGAAGCCACCGCATTAACGAGTTCCGCTTTATTCATTCCAAAAATTCCCCACAACAATAAAAGTTTATCCACAGACACAAATCATTGTGTCTCCCCAGAACAACGCCGCCAAAAATCTTCGCCTTGCATTCCAAAGAAACAAAGCCCCTGATCCTCGAGGACGTAGCACTTATACCAAGGCAGATTTTCGAATGTCAACTTAAGATGAAAAAGCTAGTGTGGTAAGTGCGTCTCATCCCCCTCAATTTTTTCCGTCTTAGAATCTTGCTTGCTGTCCCTTCCTTCTTCTTTGCATTCTGGATTGGGCATATGTTGCAATACCGCTTCAAAGACTTCATCAATCCATTTAACCGGAAGAATAATCAACTTGTCTTTGATGTTCTTCGGAATTTCAGTCAAGTCCTTCTTGTTCTCCTCAGGAATCAGAACTGTATCCACCCCACCTCTGTGGGCTGCTAGCAACTTTTCCTTCAAGCCACCAATAGGCAAAACCTCGCCTCGAAGAGTAATTTCGCCGGTCATGGCAATGTTAGATCGAACCGGCACCTTGGTCAGGGCAGAGACCAGCGCTGCGCACATCCCAATGCCCGCAGAAGGCCCATCTTTGGGTGTTGATCCCTCGGGAACGTGGATATGCATATCCAATTCTCGATGGAAATCGGCCTCAATTCCGAGAAAATTGGCGCGGCTTCGTACTACCGTCATTGCAGCCTGAATGGACTCTTTCATGACATCACCGAGCTGACCTGTATGTATCAACTTGCCCTTTCCTGGAACAACGGCTGATTCAATTGTAAGTAACTCACCTCCGAATTCCGTCCAAGCTAAGCCGGTTACCTGTCCAATATGATCGCTCTCTTCTGTGCGCCCATAACGGAAACGGGTCACACCTAAGTACTTTGATAAATTTCTGTTTGTTATTCTCATAGTGTTTTTACGTGGGCGCACCAACAATTTTTTTACTACTTTGCGGCAAATGTTTGCTATTTCGCGCTCTAAATTTCTAACACCAGCTTCTCGTGTATAGCGGCGAATGATGTCCAAAATAGCCGAGTCAGAAACTCGAAGTTCCTCCTTCTCAATACCATTTTGATTAATTTGCTTGGGAAGTAAGTAACGTTTGGCAATATTAAGTTTTTCGTTTTCAGTGTAGCCCGACAAACGAATGACTTCCATGCGATCCAGTAAAGGCGCTGGTATGTTTAGCGTATTAGCTGTGCAGACAAACATGACTTCCGAGAGATCAAAGTCCACCTCTAGGTAATGGTCTTGGAATGCGCAATTCTGTTCCGGATCTAGCACCTCCAGCAAAGCTGAAGAAGGATCTCCGCGAAAATCCATGGACATCTTATCAACCTCGTCTAATAAGAAGAGGGGATTGCGCGTTTTCACCTTGCTCATGTTCTGGACTATTTTCCCTGGCATCGATCCGATATAGGTGCGGCGATGACCCCGAATCTCGGCCTCGTCACGCATACCCCCCAAAGACATTCTCACGAATTTCCGTTTTGTAGCACGAGCAATACTCTGCCCAAGAGAGGTTTTACCAACCCCCGGGGGACCTACCAGACAAAGAATTGGCCCCTTTAGTTTCTTGACCCGCTGCTGAACAGCGAGATATTCAAGAATTCGTTCCTTAACCTTTTCGAGTCCATAGTGGTCATCCTCTAGAACCTGCTCAGCTTCTTGTAAATTCCGGCTGACCTTGCTGCGCCTTTTCCAAGGAACCTTGAGCAACCAATCGATATAATTTCTGACTACAGTAGCCTCCGCAGACATAGGTGACATGAGTTTTAGCTTATTGAGCTCTGAGGTTACTTTCTCTTTGCCTTCCTTTGAAAAACCCGCGGTTTCTATTTTCTGTTCCAACTCTGCAAGTTCGTTCGGAGTATCCTCCATTTCGCCCAACTCTTTATGAATCGCCTTCATCTGTTCATTCAGGTAATACTCACGCTGACTTTTCTCCATCTGCGTTTTCACACGCCCACGAATACGCTTTTCCATCTGCAGCACATCTATTTCGCCGTCTACTAACCCTAGTATGTGCTCTAAGCGAGTCTGGACATCCTTGATCTCTAGAACTTCTTGTTTGTCTTCTATCTTAAGTGCCATGTGGGCTGCCACTGTGTCCGCCAAGCGGCCGGGTTGATCAATACCCGAAAGGGAGGTCAGCATCTCTGGTGGAATTTTTTTATTTAACTTTACATACTGCTCAAAATTCGAGATAACGGATCGCGCTAATACATCCATCTCCCGCTCATCATGAGCTTCAGCATCTGGAAGGACTTCTATTTTTGCTGAGAAATAGCTGTCAATTTCTATGTCACTGAGACGAGCACGCTGACTCCCTTCGACAAGAACCTTAACAGTACCATCTGGCAGTTTTAGCATTTGCAAAATAGTGGCAACAGTACCAATCTGGTAGATATCCGAGCTAGCAGGTTCATCTATATCTGCTTTTTTTTGAGCAACAAGCAGAACCTCCTTTCCAGATGTCATGGCTTGATCCAGTGCAGCAACCGATTTTTCTCTTCCCACGAACAACGGAATAACCATATAGGGATAAACCACCACGTCTCGCAAGGGTAGAATAGGGAGTCGTTGGCCGCTTACAACTTCAGCACTACTGGTATCCATTATTACTCCTGTGAAGCCTATAAATTTGTGCCTCATCTACTTGAGAGGCAACAATCTCACAGATGGGGGCATCAAGAGTTAAACTCAAGTCCCAAGTTTTTAACGAACCAACAAACAATGACTAATTAGGAAAAAAACTTAACCACTCTTGGCTACAACAGCAGCCGAATCGCTGTTCTCATAGATAATATAAGGCCTTGTTTCACCCGTTACGACTGCTTCATCTACGACTACCTTGGTAGCATTTTGCATAGATGGCAAATCATACATGGTGTCAAGTAATACATTCTCGAGAATAGTGCGTAGACCCCGGGCACCCGTTTTGCGCTCCATAGCTCGAATTGCAATTGCCTTAAGCGCATCCTCCCTGAGCTCCAACTCCACACCCTCCATATCGAAAAGCTTCCTGTACTGCTTAGTAAGAGCGTTTTTGGGTTCCACTAAAATTTTCACCAACGCATCCTCATCCAACTCTTCAAGTGTAGCTACTACTGGTAGACGCCCCACAAACTCTGGGATAAGCCCGTATTTAATTAAATCCTCCGGCTCTACATCTCGAAGCAAAAGATCTAAATCTTTTCTGTTACTCGGACTTCTTATATCTGCAACAAAACCGATTCCGCTTTTTCTAGAACGATGAACTATAATTTTTTCGAGCCCGGAAAATGCGCCCCCACATATAAAAAGTATATTGGAGGTATCAACTTGAAGGAACTCCTGCTGAGGATGTTTACGCCCCCCTTGGGGGGGCACTGAAGCAATAGTACCCTCTATCAGTTTAAGTAGTGCCTGCTGCACACCTTCCCCAGACACATCCCGAGTGATTGAAGGGTTATCAGACTTGCGGGAAATTTTGTCAATTTCATCAATGTAGACAATCCCCGTCTTTGCTTTTTCCACATCATAATCACATTGTTGTAGCAACTTCTGGATAATATTCTCCACATCCTCACCGACATAACCCGCCTCCGTCAAAGTTGTAGCATCTGCGATAGTGAATGGAACATCTAAAAGACGTGCTAAAGTTTCTGCCAGTAAAGTTTTGCCGCATCCGGTAGGGCCTATTAGTAGAATATTGCTCTTCGCAAGCTCAATATCTTCTTCTCCTCTCTCGCCGCCCCGAATCTCTAATCGTTTGTAATGATTATAAACAGCGACCGAAAGTACCTTCTTCGCACCCTCTTGCCCAATAACATACTGATCCAGGATGGTCTTGATTTCTTGGGGCTTGGGAAGCTTATCTCTATTTTTGTCCCCGCTATCATCAAGCTCTTCACGAATAATATCGTTACAAAGCTCAACACACTCATCGCATACAAAGACAGAAGGTCCCGCAATTAGCTTACGAACTTCATGCTGGCTCTTACCGCAAAACGAGCAATACAGCAGCTTTCCTTCATCAGCCTTGTTGCGAGAATCATCATTCATGTTGCTGCCCTCTGCCTATATATCGGGTTTCTGGGCGGCCTTATATCACTAGTAGAGCACATCTGCAAAAAACCACCTTCCCCTGAGGGTTAAAGGAAATCTGAGGATGACCTGGTTTATTCCTCTCCGCTACTAACTTCAAGTCTCTTTTCAAGTACAGTGTCAATTAGGCCATATTCAACAGCCGCCGCCGCATCCATAAAATTATCCCGATCACTATCTTGCTGGATCTGCTTCAGGGTACGGCCTGTATGTTTTGCTAATATGTCGTTTAGTCGTGAGCGAATCTTAAGTACTTCTCTTGCCTGAATATCAATGTCAGCAGCTTGACCCTGAAAGCCCCCACTTGGCTGGTGAATCATGATGCGAGAATGGGGCAAACAGAAACGTTTCCCGTTTGCACCCCCTGCTAACAAAACTGCTCCCATACTAGCTGCTTGACCGATGCATATCGTACTTACTTCGGGCTTTATGAATTGCATAGTGTCATAGATAGAAAGACCCGCCGTAACTACACCACCCGGGGAATTAATGTATAGATGAATATCTTTGTCTGCGTCCTCAGATTCCAAAAACAGTAGTTGAGCTACTACCAAATTGGCTACTTGGTCATCTATGCCGCCAATCACAAAAACCACGCGATCTTTAAGTAGTCGTGAGTAGATATCGTAGGCACGCTCACCACGTGCAGTCTGCTCTACAACCATAGGTACTAAATTTAGTCCTTTTATACTCACCATCCACTCCCTCTTAGGCAACTTAAGCCTTCTGTCAGTCCTCTAGTAATCGTAATGCCACCCAGAATTAACAACCGGATCTGAGTATCATTACATCATAAATTTCTTAAATTCTACCGATTTATTTTTCGTCTTAGCGTGCTCCATAAGACAATCTACAACTTGATCCTCCAATACACTAGATTCAATCTGAGCCATTAACTCCCGATTTGAGCGATATGCCCTAGCCATCTCCTCAGGGTTATCAAATGCTGCTGTAATCTCATCGATACGACCATCTACCTGGTCGCGGTTAACCTCGATACCCTGCTCTGTAATAAGATTTTGCACCAAAAGTGCTAGCGCTACTCGCCGCTCAGCTGCGGCCTGAAAATTTTCCCTAGGAGGAGCTTTCTCCGGATCCTCTATACCCAAACGCCTCATTCCTTCGGCCTGCAAACTGGATACCTCTTGTTCCACTAGCGCCCGTGGCACCTCTACACTGTTCATCTTGAGTAACGCGTCGAGCGCTCTACGCTTAACCTCAGCCTTTACGCGTTGCTCCAATTCTCGCTCCATGTTGCTCGTGACAGTAGAACGTAAAGCCTGCAAACCCCCTTCTTTAATACCAAAAGCATCTAAAAATTCGTCATTTATCTCTGGAAGAATCTTTTCTTCCACCCTATGAATCGTAATATCAAAAACGGCTTTTTTTCCTCCCAACTCAGCCGCCGGGTAATCCTTAGGAAATTTAACCTTGGCTTTTTTGGACTGTCCCGCCATTACCCCCTTAAGTGCATTCTCAAAACCCTCTAAAACCTGTCCAGCTCCTATCTCAACGGGCACTTCGGTACCCTCACCGCCCTCAAATACCTGATTGCTAATCGTACCCACAAAATCAATGATCACCCGATCACCTAATTTTGCTTCGCGATCGACCGATTGCCAAGAAGCCTTTTGGTCCTTGAGTTTATCAATCATCGCATCCGTGTCAGCCTCTGTAATCTGCACCACAGGCTTCTCGACGGAAAGTCCATCCAAAGTTTTAAGCTTAACTTCAGGATAGACCTCAAATGTTGCACGATAGCTAAAATAATCATCGTCCCGATCAGTGAGATGCTCGATTTGAGGGTTACCCGCTGGATTAAGATTCTCCTGCTCTAATGCCTGGGTAAAACTTGAACGAACTGTATCCGAGATTACCTCCTGGCGTACCTGATCACCGAAACGTTGCCGTACAACTTTTGCAGGAATCCTCCCTGGCCGAAAACCTTTCAGCTTAGCGGTCTTACTGACCCGGATAAGCCGAGAACTCACCTCTCCATCAATTTCTGCCACAGGAACACGGACAGTTAAACAACGCTCCAGTCCACGACGTTTCTCTAAGGACACATTCAAATCAACTCCCCTCTAGCTTAAAATTTCCCAATCCCATTGGGGCAATACTGCTACCTAACCACCGAAGCAAACTCCTTCAACCGATAGTGCGAAAGGGGAGACTCGAACTCCCACGGGTTACCCCACTGGATCCTAAATCCAGCGCGTCTACCAATTCCGCCACTTTCGCACACAACCGTCTATTAGGCGCTATTATAGCCAACTACACCTAGTACCCAGAACCAATTAACAACGCCTCTACTGAGGCTCTAAAACTTAAGGACCTTTTTGATAGCAGTGATTACGAATTCGCTGCCCTTTATGTCGCGCCCACATGCCTGGCTAGAACTTCAAGCCTGGGGTGCGCTGGCCGTACCGACAGGTTTGTTGGCTGGAGGTGTAGTTGGGGTATTAATCAATACGACCTTCGTCAACGGCATCTCTGATTGGAATCTTGCTATAGCTACAGCTCTGGTTACTGGTGCGGGGCCGTTAGCCAATGTTTTCAGCGCTGCGTGGTCCAAGTGGAGCGAGGGAAGAGAAAAGGTAGCTGCGCTCACATTACTCAAGGCACTTTTCACCATTTGCCTTTTTGTTATTCCTCTGGCTCCAATTAACCACATCGGCCTCTTCATTCTTGTGGTAGCAGTACTTGGAGCGCAAATATTTTGGGCCGGAATAGTGACTATTCGAGCAATTGTCTGGAGAGCCAATTACTCAAGGACAGCGCGTACCACATTTGCTGCACAAACTCAGATAATTGTATCTATCGTGATGTCCCTCGTCGGAGCTGCCGCTGGATTAGCACTTGATTTAAATATCAATAACTTCCGCTGGATATTTTTTGGCTCAGCAGTATTTTCCCTTCTAGGTGTCTTTAGTTTCAAGCGTGTACGTGTGCGCCGTCAAAAACAACTACTAGCCGCGGAAAAAAGAATCAAGGATAGCCGGATATTCCGGCTTGGAAATGTATTCCAAGTGCTCCGGGATGATGTTATCTATCGAAAATATCTCCTCTGGCAATTTATTTTTGGTTCTGGAAACTTGATGACGATAGCGCCGCTGATTTTAGTCTTGACCTACAACATGGGGGTACCAAAACTGACTCAGATACTGATCACTGCTTCAGTACCAACCATCCTTATGCCAGCTACTACACCTTTCTGGGCTAGCGCTCTAGCTACTCGCCATGTAGTTGCATTTCGAGCTCTAAACAGTAGAGTTTTCGTTTTGGCCTCAGCGACCATTTTTTTTGGTGGGATCTTTCAATCACTGTGGCTTCTCTGGATCTCTGCTGTGCTCATCGGTGTCGCATTTGGGGGTGGGATGCTCATTTGGAATTTGGGGCACAATGATTTTGCCCCGCAGGAGCGAAATGTTGAATACATGAGTGTGCATGTTACTCTCACCGGGATTCGGGGGCTGATCGCTCCGCTAATTGGGGTCAGTTTCTACGGGCTTCTTGAATTTTATAAGCCTGGAACAGGACCTTGGGCACTATCTTTACCGTTTGTCCTCACACTTTGTGGGTCTTGTGGCTTTCACTGGCTATACAACACGATAAAGTAGCTTGAACTAGCTCAAGGTACACTCCTGATTCATATTTGTTGGCACAAAAAAGAGCGTCACTCCGGTGGAGACCAAACTCCTATATCCATGAATTCACGCTGAAGTATACCGAGCGTTGCTGCGTCTAGAATAAAGCATCCATTTTGGATGTCTTCACACTGCACGCCCAATTCTTCAACTCGTGACCGCCATTCACGGTCTGGCGGCTGCCCCTGACCGAAAATAAGCTGGGTATCATCCTCAACTGCTTGACCATAAACCAAAATACTGCGCCAGCGGGCGATGGGCCGACCGTTTCGGGCTGCAAAACCACTCATCCTGACCTTGGCGCCAACTGGAATGCTATCACTATGCCAGCCCGCCTTAGAAAGACTTGCAACGGGATTAGATTCAAAAACCCAATCGCTGGTCTGTCCGTTAGGATCCATCACCTGAACTCTGAAATAGGAATGAGGATTGATTAGTCGGACGCCCGTCAAAAAACCCTCCACTGACACAATCTCACGAGAATCAAAAAATGTTGGGAAAGCATGGTGTGCAAAAATTGGAAAACTCGTGGCCAACAATAGAGCACCAAAGAATGCCGCTGAAAATGTGTGTGGAAACTTCATTTAAGTCTTCTCCTTTAGCGCTGAGATCAGCCTTCAGTAAAAAACGCGTCTAAATCCTGCTCTCCGAAAAATAAATCCATTTGATCTACACATTCCCAGGGATTGATATAGGCACTAGGATCCCAGGTCCATTCACGGCGGGTCAGAATAAATGGCTCCGTGTAATACACAGGATCATCAAGCATGACATCCAGCAGCAAGTCCCGGCCATTAGGGCTCGGCCAGTAGCGCTCTACGACTCGAGCCTGATCACTGACTGGACCACGGGTCACACGAAAGAAGGACTCTGCTAGATGCGTAGTTTCGATGACCAGAGTATCTCCCTGCCATCGCCCTACAGAATATCCATGGATAGTATGAGGCGTATCCGGGGGTGGTGGCTGCCCGTCCATGTGAATGGTACGCACAACCCCCCAATACTCGTAATGCATGCTGATGACATTCTCTAATTGAATAATTTCCATAGGTTTGAAGGCACGAAACAACAGCCTGACCAAGCTGTCTTGCTCGCACCGTAAACCCGGATCATCGTTGGCTTCATAAGATTGCCACTTGTCATTACCTTCTTCACTGAGTGGAAAATTTGTACAGTCTGAGTTCCATTCACCGTTAACTACACCACCATCACAAGAAGCAACTGGGCGTCCCACGCCTGTGTACATACCGAAAATACTGTGAGATGGTGGCAAGCTAGCCTCATCCAAATTAATGATTTCAGGATCCTCTGAAACGCAAGCGGTTCCTAGGCCAAGCCACCCGATCAAGATTATTAAGCTCCTCCTCATTGAAGTGACCTCCATAGAATTTCAGTGCATTTTACAATACGTTACAACAGTGTAGGCTAAGGAGCGACGAATACAAGAAGTGAAAGTGTAGCGCGAGGGCAAAAATGCGCCGATCTTGAGATTCCTAACCGCAATTTCCTGTTTACTCGGGCTCCTATCGTTTCAATAATGACATCGAGCTTGAATTAAAACTGAGATTGTTTTTGACTGAGAGACCGCGTACTTTTCGCGGCGAACAACAAAACCCTTTGCTTAAAATCAAAAAGCGTAGTGGAGCAAAGAGCGACAGCTGATTAAAATTCCCGTGTTTGGTCAGTAAGGCGCTATCAACACTCTAAAAGATGCCACTCATGGTATCCTTTCCCTAAGTGATTTTCTGAATTTCTCTAATACGGGAGCCAAAATGGTGAGTAACTTTTGGTATATCACTCTAGGATTGGCATTGATTCCAGTTGTCGGCTCCGCCCAAACAGTGGCGGAGACCGCGAAAGATGGCGTGACGGCACCACCGGTCGTCATGGTAGGCGGAAAACCCTTTTCCTATGGACCCGTTCGCGCGCTACAGAACACCGGAATCAAGATAGGTGATGCGCCATTCAATGGGCAGATAATCTACACTGAAAGTGGCCAGGCTGTGGACATTGGGGAGCTGATTGCGAGTAGCGAATACACAGTCCTAACTGGCGCCTGCTTGACCTGTGGAGCCTTTATTAATAGCTTCGCGGGCATCGAAGCACTAGAACGTGATTACAGCGACAAAGGCATCCAATTTCTATACCTGTACCGCATACTGTCCCATCCAGAGCGCAACGATTACATACAACCGTTCACGATCGAGGAACGGTTGATGCATGTAGCGGAAGCGAAAAATCTGTTACGCGTAAAGATACCGTTCATCGCGGATAATATGGACAATTCAATTAGGCTGACCTGGGGGAACATTCCAAATCCTGCCTTCATCCTAGACAGCGAAGGCCGCGTGGTTTATATGGCTGCCTGGGCTGACCCAGAACTTGTTCGTCCTGAACTGGTTAATCTCGTCGGGCCCGTCAATAAGCCAACCACCGTTGCTGATTTGGATATAAAAAAAGATTACAAGTTCAATCTCGAACCTGGTGATGTCACGGTTCCGCTGATTGTTACGCCAGATACCATGTATCCGTTAAAACTCACACCGCAACCGAGCGACCATCCATTTTTTGCCAAACTACGCGCCGAAGTAGAGCCCCAGGTACTGGAGGGGCAGCCCGGCAAACTGTATTTAGGCTTTCGCATGGATGCTATGTATCCGGTAGGTTGGAATAATTTGGCTGAACCGGTCGAGGTGAGAGTGGATACATCAGCCGGAGTGACTGTGACACCCAATCTGGTGTATGGCCCAGACCCAAATGTCGTTAAGGATAAGTCGCCACGTGAGTTTCTCTTGGACATAGCGCCCGGGCAAGATCACAACAAATCATTTTCAGTCACAATAAACTACTACGCCTGTGACGATGCTGATGTCTGGTGTATCCCGATCAACCAACAATACTTTGTGCAACTTGAATTCAACCCGACTGGCGGCAAAGTCGAGCAACGCTTCTGGAAAGCGCAGCGGCAAAAGACCAACCCCAACTTCAACCTGGAAGAATTTACAAGCGATGGCAGTTAACAGTGCCGCAAAATAACACCAACTCCAAAACTGTGTGATTATGTTCATGGACTAACAGGGATATCTTCTTGTGATAGACATTTGGCCTTTGAATATTTTTATCGATGGAATAACCCGTCCAGCTGCGTATTTCATTAACCCTGCTCAGCGCCTGTTTATTCCCGCTCTGCTCACATCTCTTTTGATGGCCGCCGGTGCTTATTTCTATTATCAACGAAAAGGTCGATTAGGTGCGGGTGCGTCTATTAGCAACATGTTGGCATATCTGTTTCCGAAAAGGATATGGACCCACAAATCGAGCGTCGTGGACTATGAAATAATTTTCTTCAACTCCGTACTGTATCTTTTTCTGATAGCACCTTTTCTGGTCCACTTCGCTTTAATGACTGATTTCGTCAGAACTCTCTGGGTAAGCGGTTTTGGGGAGGCGACACAGAGGAATTTATCTCACACGAATATTCTTATTATCTATACCTTGGCGATTTTCTTCATTGATGATTTTTTCCGCTTTTTCCAGCATTGGTTATTCCACAAAATACCGGTGATGTGGGCTTTTCATAAGGTCCACCACGCGGCAGAAGTATTGACACCATTTACGAATTACCGCAGCCATCCCTGCGAGGAATTCATTTTCCACTGCCGTAGAGTCTTTTCCTATGGCCTGATCACCGGCACATTTCTCTATTTTGTTGGTAACAACCTGTCTCTTCTGGACATTTTTTACGCAAGCACGGCACGGATAGTTTTCAATCACGTCGGCTCAAATCTTCGCCACAGCCACATTTGGATTTCCTGGGGTACTGTGATGGAACACGTTTTTATTAGCCCTGCTCAGCATCAGATACACCATAGTGTTGCACCGGAACACCGCGATAAGAATCTGGGTTCCGCGTTGGCAATATGGGACTGGATGTTCGGTTCGCTTGTGATTGCAACCGAACAAAAAAACCTAAATCTTGGAATCGGTGATGATCAAAACAAGCGCTTCAGAAGTTTGTGGGGAGCATTAAGTAGTCCATTTATAGATACTGGGGAAATGATTGTCTCGTTTCCGCAAACGTTGAAGCGCCTGACATCAGCCCGGCGATAAACGGTCAGTCTGCCTCAAGGGACCTGAGAGCACCCTCGTAATAGGACAGATCAACAAAATCATTAAGGTTTGAGAAATCCGCCTGAGGCCGCCCGTGTTGAGTACGCAACGCTAACACCGTAGCCACTCCGCGCATATCAATTGCGGCTTTTGGGGTTAGTCCGTAGGAGCCCGACGTTAGTTGCTCGATCGTTTTTCTGGCATTAGCCGGCTTCATGAAAGCGTGTTTGACGAGACTACCGACTACCTCATCGCGACGATTCTTATCGTAGATAATTTCTGTTGCCTTTATGTATGCCCGTATGAGCGCAGTCAGGGTCCCCCGGTTTGATTCTGCCCAAGCCTTGCTAACGCCAAAACTCGAGCCCTGGTAAGGACCTAGACTAACTAGACTGTCATCAAGTCTTTTGAATCCTGCGTCATAGGCCTGATTAATGTAGTTGCCCTCTAGTAATGTTGCCCGATATTCGCCTGCCTTCAATGCATCGATTCGTTTCGCACTACTTCCCGTTTCTATGAAGTGATAATCCAATTCGCTAAGACCGCCATTCATCAGCATTTCTTTTAACACAAACGCCCAACCGGTCGTCAACGCATCTACACCAAGCATCTCGCCTTTAATATCACCGTATCCATTAACATCCTGAGATACAACAAGGTCGAGTTTCATCGTTGACCCGCCCATAACAATCCTGAGATCAGGCTCCCTGTCCAGAGGGACGGCGCCTTGTCCAGCCTGATATGCAAAGAAATTATCTACAGAAGCCTGGGCTATGTCATAGGTTCCCTTAACCAGTTCTGTCATCAGATGGACTGAATTTGGAGTATCACTGACATTAACAGCAAGATTCTCCTCTGCGAATAATCCCGTATCCTCCGCAACATAAATAGCTGTCGCCATGGAACCGCCGAACAGCACCAGATTTATTTCTTTGGTTTCTGATGCAAAAATACATGACTGTGTAACAGTAAGAACAGCCAAGAAAAAAACTGCTTTTTGTAACATCTTTATGGGTGATGTGACCGTAGCAATCATAAATACTCTTGTTTTGGTGTTATCCATTCACTGCCCTCCAAAAGACAATGTTACCCTTCTGACTCACTGCGCACGAATTAATCTATATCAATAGATCAAATCCTTGGCAGGCAGATGCTCAAGGGCAAGATGGATTACAGTGGCAACGCGGTGGTGTATTTTTTCTGCCGCAAAATTAGATTGTAAGCTGTCCGCTTCTAGCCGCTAGCTGATTTTGATTAACAGCAACGCTAGTGCAAACGCCATCCACCATAAGGATTCCAGGCTGGCTGCACGAAGTAAAAAAAACGTATATCTGCTACTCTCCGAGGATTCAAGTTCATTCATGGGTTCACTTTAGTGCATTTGTTTAACGAGAAATAAAGTTAGCCGCACGAATAGGAGAAAAAGAATGAGGCAGCTGTTATGTTTACTAGCGATCACACTGGTTCCATCCGCGGTTTTGGCTCAGCCTACCCGTCCCAACTGGAACGAGCCGTTTCCGGCTCATCAGATTATCGATAACGTCTACTTTGTAGGTACAGTGCTGCTCGGTAGTTTTCTAATTACGACGCCTGCGGGGCATATTCTTATCAATAGCGACTTCGAGTCAACCGTACCCATGATCCGCGAGAACGTCGAGTCGCTCGGCTTTAAATTCGAGGACATAACAATCATCTTAGGTAGCCATGCGCACGGTGATCATATGCAAGCCGACGCGTTGGTCAAAGAGCTGACTGGCGCCCGCGTCATGGTCATGGCCGAAGATGTGCCGGCGTTGCGCAGGATGCGTCCCGGTGACAAGGAGCACCCGATCGACCACATCCTCGAGGATGGTGAACAAGTCGTACTCGGTGGCACAACGCTGACAGCGCACCTAACGGCGGGGCATACGAAAGGCTGCACGAGCTGGGCAATAGAGGTCGAAGAGAATGGTCAGACTTATGATGCGCTGATCGTTTGCAGTTATGGGGTCAACCCGCGCTACATTCTCGTCAATAATTCCGATTACCCGGAGATTGCCGACGACTACGTCGCGACGTTTGCGAAAGCCCGTGAGCTGCCGGTCGATGTGTTCCTAGGTTCGCATGGGTTCTGGTATGGCTTGGCCGAGAAGTACGCACAACTCCAAAATCGCGGCCCCGGCGATCCGAATCCGTTCGTCGATCGAGCAGGCTATCTAGCGCATGTCGATATGCAGGAACAGAACTTCAAGCAGATGCTAGCGGACCAGAAAGCCAGCTCACGCTAAAAAATGGTGGGCCGTATAGGAATCGAACCTATAACCAATGGATTAAGAGTCCACTGCTC
>CAYXIJ010000026.1:0-27715 GCA_964465375.1 uncultured Gammaproteobacteria bacterium
TCCGCTCTGAGGCGCCCTGGGCAATCGCACGCACATTGATACCAGCACTACCTAGGGCATAAAAAAAGCGACTCGCAACACCTGGTAATCCAGCCATCCCGTCACCAACGACAGCTAAAACGCTGCAACCACTCGTTACTTCTACCTTTTGTATTTGACCCTGAGCGAGCTCAACAGAGAATGCCTGCTCAACAATTCTTTTAACCTGGGAGCCAAATTTTTGAGAAACCGCAAAACAGATGGAGTGTTCGGAGCTTCCCTGAGAGATGAGAATGACCGACACACCCGCCTCCCGCAGGGCCCCGAAAAGCCGATCTGCGGTCCCTGGAACCCCTATCATTCCCGCCCCCTCAAGATTGATCAGCGCAACACTGTCCGTGCCAGTTATACCTTTTACTAGGCCGTGCTTGTCTTTCGGGCTCGCTGTAATTCTTGTCCCGAGGCCTTCTGGCTTGAAGGCATTACGAATAAGTAGCGGGATACCCTCGGCCACCAATGGCGCCATTGTCTGGGGATGGATAACCGTAGCTCCAAAATATGCCAATTCCATAGCTTCGTTATAGGAAAGCTCTTCTATAACCGTAGCTTCTGGTACCCGGCGCGGATCTCCGCTCATGATGCCATCTACATCAGTCCAAATTGTTACTTCGTTGGCGCCGAGCAAGGCGCCAAAAATAGAGGCAGAATAATCGCTGCCATCGCGTCCCAGCGTTGTCTGTAGGCCCTCTGGGGTCCGTGCAATGTAACCCGTGATGACGGCTCTACCCTTAAAGTTTTGAGGAAGGACGGAGACTAGATTTTTTTTTGTTAATTCCTGAGACAAAATGGGGCCCATCTCACCGGACTCCACTACAAGCACATCGCGTGCATCTATAAACAATACATCTTCATCGCTAGAGCCGCTCTCTGAAAGGAATGCTGAAAGTAGCCGGGCCGACCACAGTTCTCCAAACCCCGAAACCACATCCCTGCTTTGACTGGGCACTTCTTTGGGTGGTAGCAATGTCTTTTTTATATAAGCCAAATCATTATTGAATTGACTTAAAACCTCATCGCTCAGCGCTCTTGATAGAAGTCCCCTTACTACACTACCGTAACGCTCTGTTAGTGCCTGAATCGAAGATTCAGTTATATCCTCAGTTGTGACATCTTCCGTAAGCTTTAGCAACAAATCTGTCATACCACTCATCGCAGACACTACGATAGCTTGATTGCCTTCTTGTCGGCCAAGCAAAATGCCTGCCACGCTGCGGAAACAGTTCTCATCGGCGAGGCTAGTCCCACCAAACTTGTGGACGATCCAAATCACGTGCTTCTAGTCTGTAAATTGAGTATTACGGGGATAAATTGGCACAATAGTCCTAAGCACACAACCATCCGATAATCGTATGCTGCTCATGAGCAGTTTTCCTCAATAGCTTTGCGCATTGCTACGATAGTTGCGGCATAGTCGTTAGCACCGAAAATGGCGGAGCCAGAAACAAAGGTATCAGCCCCTGCTTTAGCAATATTCCCGACATTTTCAACCTTAATCCCACCATCTACCTCAAGCCTTATCGACCTGCCTGAGGCATCGATCATCTCTCTTACCTCAGAAATCTTATCCAATGTGGAACTGATAAATTCCTGGCCACTAAAACCAGGATTTACCGACATGAGAAGGATCAAGTCTATTTTATCCAGTAGATACTGGAGCCAATTGAGAGAGGTCGCTGGATTCAGGACAAGTCCGCTTTTAGCTCCCCCCTCCCGAATAATCTGTAGCGATCGGTCCACGTGCTCACTAGCTTCTGGATGAAAGCTAATAATATCCGCGCCGGCATCAATAAAATCTGCAATGAGTCGGTCTACCGGCTTAACCATGAGGTGCACGTCGATAGGGGCAGCGATCCCATAGTGGCGCAGCGCTTTGCACACTAAGGGACCGATCGTTAGATTCGGAACATAATGGTTATCCATTACGTCAAAATGAATCATGTCTGCTCCACCTTCAAGTACAGCACTAGCTTCCTCTCCCAAGCGAGCAAAATCAGCCGAAAGAATTGATGGCGCTATCCAATAATCATTCATTGAATTTAGTCCCAAAAAAACAACCTATTTTAGATAATCGCAGCAAAGGCGTCCCTATTAATATATAGATTTTATAAGAATCTTAGTTTTCAAAAAAACTTTCCTAAAACTGGTCCTCAGCTTATATATTGGTCTCCGATGGTCCGCTTCCCACGAAGTGCCTTACTGAGAAGAAGTGTAACCCCAATAGCTACCGCAACCATGAAAAATGCATCCTGATACCCTATTAGCTCGCTTGAACGAGATGCTGCAACACCACCAACAAATACAGAACCACAAAGCTGGCCTACGCATAAAAATAAGGTCAATAGCCCCTGGGCCGCTCCTCTTTGCTCTCTTTTTGTTTCGCTAATCAAGGCATATCTAAGCGGAGCGCCAAGAAGGGCAGATAAACCTAGTCCTAGGCTCACGCCTGAAATATAGAAGCTTCGAAGAGTTAAATCACTTACCGACAAAAGCAAAAGACCAGCCATAGTCAATAAAAGACCGGCCTGAATGACCGGCCTTGGCCCTACTCTATCTAAGAGTCGCCCAGCAGTAGGAGCACCTATAATTAAGGCAAATACAAGAGGCAGCAGCATCAAGCTAGCATCAGCTTCACTAACACCCAAACCAACTACTAATAAAACAGGCAAAAAAACCATGCCTGCCTCGCAAAGACCCGCAGCAACGGCAATAGTACCGATTAAGCGAACCTGGCCCGAAACGAAGAGATGCGGATCTATCAAGGGGTCCTCCGCTCGCCTCTCCACCCAATAGAGCGCCGACAGGCAAACCAATGCTAAAAAAATAAAAGGTAATACCGCGGGTGATTTAATGCTTTCAGTAAACTCGGAAACGTTTAGTTGCCCAATAGCCCAAGCAAAAGCACCTAGCCCAATGCTCAGCAATGCCCCCCCAAAAAAATCAAGAGGCTTCTGCAGTATGTCTCGAGGGGGCGGGAGAACCCTCATACTTTCCCAAATAATTAGGCCTGCTAAGGGCAAATTTATAAGGAACAATAAGCGCCAATTCCACTGGAGCAAAAGGCCTCCCAATAAAGGACCCAATAGGAAAGCTAGCCCGAATACAGCGCCGATCAGTCCCAGCGCACTTCCTCTTTTCTCCTTTGGAAAAACATCTCCGATCACGGCACTTGCGACCGGCAAAATGCCACCCGCACCAAAGGCCTGCACTGCGCGACCAATCAGTAAAAATTGAAATGATGGTGAAAAAACTACTATCGCCGATCCCACAGCAAACAGCCCCACATCTACAATATATATAGGGCGACGTCCGTGGCGATCGGAAAGTTTCGCCATCAATGGTGCTCCCAAAATGTAAAATAGGATGTAAATGCCGAAAACCCATGACAAAGACCTGCTATCAACAAGGAAGGTTGCCTGAACTGCTGGTAGTGCAGGGCCCACGATAGCAATATCCAACGCCCCCATTAGCACGCCCGCAAATAAAATGATCAGTACTCGCAATCTATGTAATTTAGCTGGGGACATTTAGTGACTTTTAACTAAGAGCGCCCTCATTGCGTCCCTAAATAGCTCACCTGCGGCCGGATGACCGTCGTAGACTCTCAACAAGGGAATTGCGGTGCGAGCAATGATCTTCAACGAGTACTGTGCACTCCCGTTCCGCAACAAATCATTATTTTCAGCTAGAGTCAATAAACGCAAAATTGCCCCACTCAATGCATCATGCTGCTCTCGAAAATTACTGATAGAGCTAGGATCTACTGTCGGAATTAAAAGTAATCCTTCTCTGTGCTTTCGCCACAACAAGAGATATGTTTCGAATAAACCTGACAGCGCATCTTTTGGGGGAAGGCTTGCGCATGATGAAATTGAATCAATTGCTATTATAAAAATGGGATTAAGTATGGACTCTAAAAGACTGTATTTATTAGAATAAAACTCGTAGAATGTAGCCCTTGAGATATCTGCCTCAATAATTAAATCCTCCACCGTTACTGCCGCAACCCCTTTGCTTGAAAACTGTCTGGCGCCTGCTAATTCCAACGCATTCCGCATGCGCCTTCTGCGTCGGGCAACCCTGGGGCTCCTCTGTTGAGCCTGATTTTCTTTCTGCTCGAAAAGAGTCATCTAAATATCATACATTTATATATGATTTCATACAAAAATATATGGGAATAAAAAAACACGCTCTTTTTAGCAACATACAAAGAATGTGCCGAAGAGCTGCTATTTCTTGGTATTCGAGCAACTGAGCAAGCTCCAATGTGGTATGGCATTATCGGATTATGAGAAATTTGCTCATATTTTTCCTGTTATTTGGACTCAGTCCGGCGACGTTTGCACAGCTGCCCTACACTGAAATGGGGCGCTTGGTGTCTGGCGGTAATAGTGATTCCAGAACGAACGCGCCTCCTCAAAAACCTTTTTCAGTTGGACAGCGAGTCGCGTGGCTTGAGCTGAGTCCGCCAATTATTAGGCTCTCAGTTGGTGATACTTATGACCTAAGACAAATCAAAATTCTCGCTCGCAACCGAGTCGGGCTGATCTTGACAGGTGTGCCGCTAAACATTGGAATAGAGGGCGGGCTCGATCTTCTAACTCTTGACAACACCAGCGCTAGGGACGACTCAATAATTATACTGAAAGCGGCCAAGGCGGGTCTTGCTCGCCTCTGGATTCAGTCCACTGCGCCTAGCTCGAATGGAGAGCTTCCCCGTCAATCCATTGTACTATTGATTAAAGACTAACAGCGGTGAACTCAGGCAAGCTTTGTAAGTAAATAAGTCCTTTTCAATTAAGTCCTGCGAAGGCTTGAGACAGGGGTCCTTCTTGTGACCAAATGTGCAGCAAGAGTGCCAGTAACGCCCACTAAAAGTGTTCCACTAATGAAACCTACAGGTATAAGTGTAAGACTTGGACTGTATTGCAGTTCAAAAAACTCTGATGCCAGAAAAAATCCTATCGAACCTGCCCCAACCGAGCCCAATATACCCGCGATCGCCCCAATAGACATAAACTCAACTGCAATGCCTTTTAATATTACTCTCCGCTTCGCGCCAAATGCACGAAGCAATGCGCCCTCATATATTCGTGAATCGCGGGTTGAGTGGATCGCGGCCGCGAGTACGGTTAATCCTGCAAAAAAAGTAAACAGAAAAACATATTGCACTGCCAAGGCCGCCTGATCCATCCCTCTGCGTACTTGATCGATCACCGCATCTATATCAATTGCCGATACACCGGGCGCAACCGTCACCAAATCTAACATGGCGCCACGCTGACTAGGAGTGGCATGAAAGCTCGTAATATAAGTATGGGGGAAAGTATCGAGTACGCCTGGATTAACAACAAAAAAGAAGTTTGGTCGAAACGAATCCCATTGCACTCTTCTCACGCTGGTAATCTTGGTTTTCACATATTCTCCCGCAATCGCGAATGTAAGCTCATCACCAAGATCCAAGCCGATTTCATTAAAAAGACCTTCCTCCAGGGATACCTGGGGCAATGGATCGGACGCGTCCCACCACTCGCCTCTTAGTACCTCATTACCGAAACCCAAATCAGTTGCCCAAGTTAAATTGACCTCGTCTTCCAACTCATTTCTTGCTCGTTCGTCCCTTGCCTCAAACTCAGATACAGGAACTGTATTTACATGACTAATCCTTGCCCTAACTAATGGTGTGAAATTTTCAGTACCAATCAAATTCTCATCCAAAATATGACTAACGAGAGTTCGCTCATTTGGTTGTATATTGATGAGAAATTGGTTGGGCGCGCCCTCTGGTATAGTAGCCTGCCATTCTTCCATGAGCTGTATTCGCACCACGGTAAGCAAAATAAGTGCCATAAGACCTACGCCAAATGCAACCACCTGAATGCTACTTTCTCGGCCCCTGCGCACAACGTTCGCTACCCCATACTTCCATTCAAAGCCAACTTTGGTACTGAACTTACGAAGGCTAGATACCAGAAGCTGCCCAGCCCCATAAAGCACCCCAAGAGTCAAAGTAGCGCCTCCCAGTAGATAAATAGTCAATTTAAAATCTTCAAAAATCCAATAAAGCATTAAACAAATAACCGCCAGAGGAAATCCGTAAGCTGCCGAAAGACTCAGCGGAATAGGCCCCAAGTCTTGGCGCAAAACGCGGGTCGCTGGGACACTTTTGAGCTGATATAACGATGGCAACGCAAAACCAATCGTTATTATCAATGCAATAACCGGTCCCACTACCCATCCATTTAAGGTTGGCCCAGGTAGTTGCGTCTCAATGAGATCGCTTGCCAGTATCGATAATCCATATTGCGACAAAAAGCCTAGGGCACTACCTAAAACGCCCGCAATAATGGAGACAAAGAATAGCTGACTTAAAATCAGAAACATCACGTCCTTGTGCTGCGCGCCAACACATTTCATTAAGGCAACGCTGTCAAGACGTCGCACCAAAAACTGTCGGGCAGCCATAGCTACCGCAACAGCCCCCAGCAAAACACTGACTAACGCTGAAAGGACTAAGAACCGCTCAGCACGCACTAGAGAAGAGCGAACCTCGGGGCGTGCATCCCGAATGTCGTCAAGCTCTTGCTCTGGTCCGATTAGAGGTTCTAATTTCTCCCTGAATACTTCGAGATTTTTCTGCGGTGCTGCAAAGAGCTGCTCATATTCAACGACACTTCCTGGCTGTATGAGCCCAGTATCGAAAACATCTGATAAATTTAAGAGTAACGTAGGTGCTAGCTCTAGAAAACGCCAACCCTCATCTGGGCGAAATTCCAATGTTTTCGTGATCTGAATCTCTATTTGACCAACTTGAATACTGTCACCGACTTGAAGTCCGAGGCGCGCTATTAAGGATGGCTCTGCCCAGGCACTTCCGCGATCTGGAGTACCAGTAGCTGAATACGGTAGGCTCGTCATACTATCCGCGATGCGCATTTCTCCCCGCAGAGGGTAGCCCGCTGAAACACCCCTAATATCTGTCAGTGCACTGGAACTAGAATCATCTGAAAAAACAACGCTGCGAAAATGCATCACGTCCGCTGTCTCAACACCATAAGCTATGGCGCTGTTTTTATATTCTTCAGGAAGAGGATAATTTGATTCAACGCGAAGATCGCCTGCCAAAACCTCCCCGGCCTGCTGGCCTACCGCCTGACGTACACGATCAGTAAAAAAAGTTACAGCACTAATGCATGTAACACCCACCAACAACGCAACCAAAAGAATAAGAATCTCCCCTGATCGCCAGTCACGAATGAATAAACGAATGGCTAAACTGAAACGTGCTGGGGCTATCAAGGTAAATCCATTAATGGTTTAAAAATTTATCTAATTTTAAGTCTTACGCTTGCTACTTGTGTTGCATTAATTGCACCAATTCCACCACCGAATGCCGCACGAGAGTAACTTAAAACATCAGCGATTTCGGTATCTGTAAGAAAATCAAAGCGCGCCATCAATACAGCTGGACCAAAACCACCAGTAAGTAAATAGCCAATCAGGGCTTCACTACTCCCCTTAATCCAGGGACTTTCGACTAAACCTGGATGAATGCCAGGCACCCCACGCCCATCCTCCATATGGCACGCCAAACACTCTCTTTGATATACGGCTAATCCGGAAAAAAATTGCGCCTCTCTCAGATTATCGCCGTTAAAAACCGAACAACCTAAAAGCATGATTGCTAGAAATAATCCAGTTACAGGAAGCCAATTCATAGGAAAAAGTAAAATAGGCTTGTGTATATTCGTTTTTGGGGATTTATTTTCTCGCAACTCCAAACACAACTCCCTCAAAACCTACCCGGCAACTAGAGCTTCAATAAGGGTATTTATCACTACTTTCTTGAAGAAGCTTAGCCCTGCTCCCCCGAGTAGGTAATTTGCCACACACGCCCGCTCACCGTGCTAGAGATATATATCTCACCATTTTTTCCCTCAGCAATACCCGTAGGTCTATGCACTGCATCAGCTGGATTTTCTAAAAGCTCTCCTCCTCTGAATTTATTGGCAAAATACTGCCAATCGTCACCCGGTACACCATCTCTAAATGGAACAAATATAACGCTATAACCATCCTGTGGAAGAGGGGCTCTATTCCACGAACCATGCCAAACTATAAACATGCCATTTTTAAAATATTCCGGGAATTGCCCTCCTTTATAAAACATCATGTCATTCGGAGCCCAATGGCCCGAAAAATTGCTGACTGGCTCCTCATAAAGACCTGGCTCAACTCCCTTGGTCCCATCACCGCCATACTCAGGGGCCAAAACTCTCTTGTTTTGAATGTGGTCATAATAACTATAGGGCCAACCATAATGGCCGCCCTCTCTTAAGGCGTGCATCTCCTCTGAGGGCAATTCCGCACTCTGCTCCACAGTGTAGTACTCAGGAAATAACGAAAATAAAGCGTCACGGCCATGCGTTAAAAAAAATACCTGCTGATGCTCCCTACTCCATTCGAGCGCTACTGCATTACGAATACCAGTAGCAACTTGTACACCATCCCTAGATTGAGTCTGATTTATTCCGTCAGCAGCAAATCTCCAGATACCAGCCTGCACATCTAATTGTGGACAAGGAAATTGCCCAGGAGAGCCTTTTGTCCGAAATTCTCTCATGCATGCATTCGATGGAGCGCCAACGTTTACAAACAAGTTATTACTATCATCAATAGCAAAGGTTTTCGCTTCGTGGAGTCGCTGAACAGGAAAGCCATCGACGACAACTTCCGGGACCCCAACAGGAATGATACCGTTCCCCTCAAAACTAAACCGATATATGGCTGTTTTCGAACCGAAATAAAGGTATCCATTATGAAACTGTAGTGCCGTCCCAGGAATAGTCGTTGCAAACCTTTCGGTGACATCAGCAACCCCATCATTATTGGTATCCTGCATGGCAACGATACCCATGTTGCTACCCCTACCCATCCGAACAGTCAATGCTAAATACACCGTCCCATCATCTCTAACGGCCATATGACGGGCATAACCATCAATATCGGCAAAAACCGTTGCTTTGAATCCTGCAGGAACGGCTATATCAGTAACAGGGTCTCTTGGGACAATCTCATTATCTAAAAAGTAAGGGCCCTGTATCTCTCCGGCCATCACACCAGTAAAGCCCAATACAAAGACGGTTATCGTCAAAATAAATTCTGCTATGCTCTTTTGTCTCATTCTTTTCTCAAAGTATTGCCATTGAAATAATCAACGAATGATCGTTATGTATACTTAAATCAATCCTCTGCTTGACGCGAACACGCGTACTCATTTACCTCCGCATCGGGATACCACACCCAATATTTCTCAAAGCTCATTGGCTCAATAAGATTCTCGGGATCGCTGAATGTCATGCTGTAATCTAGGCGCTCCCCTAGTTCACTCACCATAAAATTTTCCACTAATATCCCTACCGTACTTGCCGGAACTCCTTGGCCATCGAAATGCCCCCAACCCATGTGGGTGGTGGTTACAACTAGCGTACGTTCATTTTCCCAGCGCCCTATGGAGTACCCGAGGATAGAATCAGGCTGTCCTTCCGCTGACACGCCAGACTTCATGTGAATAGTGCGCACCGTGTCATACTCTTCATTGTGCCAATAAATATTTTCTTCATCCTGGGTAAACACAAAAGGATATGGCGCTTCCATAATTAATGGCATACCCTTTTTCATGCAATTCTGTAGCGGGTTATCTCGTTCCCATACAAATGCATCCACGGCTTCCAGGGCCGCCTCTGTGAGGTTAGCCCTACCGGAAGCTGTTCGGCCAATATCCCTTGGGATCAGCATTGGAATGTTGTCTGGGGTACTCCAAATTCGGAATATGCCGAGCTCCGGTGCTGATGTATCGCCGGCCCCGAGGCGCCGACTTGCTGACATTTCAATGGTTTGATCGGTCCATCTAGGCTGAACAGCGCTCCCTAGCAAAACCTCCTGCCCACCACTGGTCAGTACATTGTAGATATACATCCCCTGCCCAACACGAGCAGGGTTACCCGCAACACGTATAGTATCCCCCACTTCAATGAAGTCTGGGCCAATCTGCCAACGTCGCATATTACTCAGTGACGTCGTTGCCATACTCCAGTCTTGCGTAACTCCATTCTCTCCGATCACATGCATCGAAACTTGAACGTGAGGATTTCTCCATAAAAGACTCGTCACCACTCCTTCAACCTCAATAGTCCTTGTGGGATCATAGCGCCCAGCAATTGCATGGTGAGCAGCACTCACAACAGGGACAACCAAAAGACCTACAAGTAATATATTGCGAACGATCAGCACGATAACCTCCAAACTTGTAATGCTCTCACAGCTAACAACCGATACAAAAGAAATTTTTTTAGATAACTCGGTTAATCACCCAACGCAAAAAGCCACAGATCGTCACCCCTTTGAGATTGAGCAAACAAACTACCACCAGCATATGCAATCACGTACTGAGTTCCTAGATGCTCAAACACGGTAACAGTGTTATTCATACCTGCTTCCATTTGGAATTCCCACAACTTCGATCCATCGCCACTATCAAGGGCAGTCAAGCGTCCATCATTCCGCCCAACAAAAAGTAACCCACCGGCTGTTACAACTGTTCCGCTGTAACACTGGTCAAGCCAAGCCTGTCTCCACCTAAGTCGATTCGTAGTGACATCAAGAGCTGCAAGAATGCCGGCTCTGGGGGTCGGACCCCGAACAAAAGCTCCACCGACGTACCGCTCACCAAGCTCAGGTAACTCATCAACCCCGCCTGTAAATAGGTGTGTTGTGTCCGTCGCACAAACGTAAAGTGTTTGGCTAGTAGGATCGTAGGAACTAGGGGGCCAGTTTGCGCCGCCGGTGGCTGCAGGCTTTCCTAACTGCATTTCTGTCCAGAAAGGTGTGAAAATCCTACCCTGATTGACTAACTTATATCCCTCTGGCGCTATCTCGATGTGTTGAGGTACAAGTGCATCCCCAACCGGATATGGCTGTGTGGGGGCTGTTGCTTGCCTAGGGTCCTGCGGTACTGGGCGCTCTTCGATTCCAATCAAGGGCTCACCTGTCTCTCGATCTAGGATATAAGCCCATCCAGTCTTGCTAACCTCAACAATACCCTTACGTTCCACACCATCGTAATTTGCATCAAACAGGATCACTGGATTAGGTGAATCAAAATCCCAAATATCATGATGTACCTGTTGATAGTGCCATCGGTATTCCCCTGTCTCTACATCTACTGCCACAATTGAAACTGCGAACAGATTATCGCCGGGACGACCACCGCCATAGAAATCTGGTCCAGCATTTCCAGTAGAAAAATAGACCAGCCCGAGCTCCGGATCTATCGCAGGCGTTTGCCACACTGTAGCGCCACCATGCTCCCATGCGGTGCCGGTTTGCGGCCAACTCTCATACCCTATTTCTCCTGGTCCGGGGATTGTGTAGAACGTCCAGATTAAAGACCCATCATCAGAGTCATAGGCCTTTACTCGGCCTCTCACTCCATATTCGGCGCCCGCAAAACCGGTTATCACCATCCCGTCGTAATAAAGAGGCGCGCTCGTTATCGTAAAGCCTTCCTGCCATCTTTCGGCCTGAGTTGACCAGAGAATTTCCCCCGTTTTTTCGTCAAGTGCAAGAAGTTTGCCATCAAGCTGCCCGACAAAAACCTTGCCCTCACCAAGCCCGACCCCCCGACTTGTCCACCCGCAACAGATTGTTGATATTGTCCGATCAAGGTTTGCTTCATACTTCCAAAGTTGCTCGCCCGTCTCAACATCAATGGCAAATACGTCATTTGCGCCAGTAATAACAAAGATTGCACCCTCGTGGACCAGGGGTTGTGCTTCAGCTGAATACTGAGCTCCCACACCCGATCCATCAAGATTGATATGCCACAAGGGCTCAATCTCATCTACGTTATCTCGGTTGATCTGCGTCAGTGGGGAGTAGCGTTGATTATAAAGATCGCCCCCATTAGTTAACCAACCTGCGGTCGGCGGCTTGGTCAGCATCTCCCCAGAGAATTCCTCTGTCGAAACACTCTGCGCATAAAGAGCACCACAAAACGCCCATGAAGTAATCGTCATTAATAAGAAGTTTCTATGCATATTTATATCCCTTATATAAATGACAGAATAAGCCGCTAACCTGGGTTTTGTCGATTTTGCTGGTAAACAGCCTGTATTATCTGGGCTAAGATTGCTACTGCAATCTCGGCGGGGCTTCTCCCTCCCAGTGGTAAACCTACAGGGCCAGCAATGCGCGAGAGGGTTTTTTTATCAAACCCTAGAGCCGCCAGTCTTTGGGTTCTTTTTGCGTGGTTTTTGTGGCTACCCAATGCCCCGATGTAAAAAGCCTCTGATTCAAGCGCGGCCTGTAAAGCTGGTTCATCGATCTTTGCATCGTGACTCAAGGTGACCACTGCAGTCCTCGAATCTAATTGCAGTGCCTTCATCGCCTCATGTGGCCAGTTATTTATGATATTGATGCCTGGAAATCGCTCTAATGATGCAAATGCCTTCCTGGGATCTATTAGCTGGACTTCATAGCCGGCAATCATTGCCATTGGAATCAACTTTTGAGCAATATGCACAGCCCCAACAATCAAAAGACGTCGCGGACCTGCTAGAGTCTGTATTAGATAGGTCTCTCCCGAAAACTCTACTGCTTCAGACCCATCTTTGTTGAGTGCATTTTTAGCGTGCTCTAGTAACCCGTCAAATGTGCTTGGCACATCTCCAAAAACTTGATCCCCATCGATGAGAAATCTTACCTCACCCTTAAGTCCTCGCACGAGAACGCTGGAACGCTTTGCATCGCGAGCCTTTATGACTTGCTCAAGTAAATATCTTTTCATTGTATCGGCTCGATCAGCACCATAATGTGACCACCGCATGCCAGTCCCACCTCCCATGCCTCATCGTCTGTAACGCCAAATTCCACCATACACTCCTTTCCGCTCTGAATTACTCCCTGAGCAGCTTGGATCACGGCCCCTTCAACGCATCCACCGGAAACAGAACCCTCAAAAGAACCATCAGAAGAAATCAAAAGGTTACTGCCGACAGGCCGGGGAGAAGATCCCCAGGTTTTTACCACTGTTGCGAGGGCGACCTCCCTTCCGCTATCCAGCCACTCCAACGCAAGACCTAAAAGATCCCTAGGGTCATTGCCTGCCGACCCAAATTTTTGTCTTATGTTTTTTTTGCCTTCTGAGTCCTTCATGATTCTACTTTTTTGGGCGTCGTTCTTTGTATTGAGACTCCAGTGCCTCTCGTGCCACGGATTTTGCCCATCGCACGAAATGCCACAGCTGATCGGTTAATCGGGTTGGGTTCGCCTGCTCAAACGTTTGGTCCCTGATGCGCTCTAAGGCTCTATGAAAATGGCTCAATTGGGCCTCCAGCCGCTCAATTTCATTAGCTGCCTCTTCCTTGGTCATGCTCTCGTCGTCCTGACTCGCTGGCTCTTTATTCCGCAGACGAGTAACTAATTTATTGCTCATTCAAAAACCTAGTTTCTAAAAAATTAAAAACTTAATAAATTATACAAAAAAACTGCAATAAAACACTGAAATATAAATAAAATAAATAATCCAATCCAACGTTCTGTGGAACTCTTTTTCATAGAACAGGACCAGGCTCAATGCACAAAAGCCCTAAAAAATGCTTCTTAATGCATTTATCCAAACTTTGATTCCTTTTTTTGTGCAACCTATTCTGGCCCGAGAGAACAATTGTAAGGCTGGATCTCTTCCCCGGGCACCCATTTCCAATGTGTAGGAGCAATAGTTACAGGCTCAGTGAATGTTTCAGGATCAAAAATTGTTGCTTCCCAATCGAGAGTGTTTTGATCTTCCGTAAAACTAAAACGCTCTACAATCTCTGCTTGCATGCTTTGGGGTATGCCGCCCCTAATTGAATAGGGATAATCGATTCTTGTAGTCGTAACTAATAACGTATCGCCATCCCAATTCCCAACGGAATACCCAAGAGGGCTCGGCAAATCATCTGCCTTAGGCAAGCGAGGGGTCATGTAAATTATTCGGGTTAGATCCCATTCCTCTAAGTGAATAAGAATAATACCCTCGTCTTCCTGCTCAAATGCTATCGGGTGGGGAGTAGACATTGCTCCTGGCATACCAGGCGCCTGGCAGCTCAGGACAGGGTCATCTACTTCTGGATTCCATTTACGTTTTTTTTCTTCGGCCGATGGCGTAAGAGGCAAAACAGCAGTGGAATCAGACCCACCGCCATTAATGGTTATTACCGGAGTCCATACCCTAAAAATTCCTGAGACACTACCTTCAGGCAATTGGGATTGACTTTGGCTAGCTAACAAAGAATGTCGTGCACGATTACCAACAAATTTCTGTGGTGACCATCTAGGCATCAAATTTGGTTGCAGTATTAACTCCAATCCATTGGACAAAAGTAAATTAGTTCCCTGAAAATAATATTCCCGACGACTGGATACTTGCCCGGCTATTTTAACGTGATCACCAACACTCAAAAGATCGCCTGTAACACCCAACCTATTTAGTAGATTAGCAGCACCCCAAGCCTTAATATCCCAGGTCTCTTGTTGACCGGCATCATCTGTCACCTTCAATATTATTATAGGGTGTGGATTTCTCCAGTGAACACTTAAGACACTTCCCTCAATCACCCTAACCTCGCCCGAAAACTCTGCGCGAGAGTGATGACTCATTGAGTCAGCTGAAAAAATCGCGCCACAAAAAAACATGAAAAAACAGATAATTTTGATTTGTAAATCCATATTTCTCTCACAGGTAAAATTGAGTTCACTTTGTATGCGTTTTACTTTCATATTGTAAAAGAGAAATCGCGCCAAATATATTGTCATGAGCTTATTAATCGATTTATAGCTTGAGATTAGTGTTACCTTTATCTCCCCGGTATGGCTGGTAAAATCCAGTAACAACAAGGAAACTGGATCTGCTATGGGTAAGAAAAACTACTCACTTATTGAGTTGTGCAATCGTTTTGGCGTTCGGATTTATCAATACAGATTTGTACTATGGGCTCTCTCAGGAGTAGCTAGCTCGCTCGTCATTTTTTCGGTATTTTTTTTTAAGGAGGATGTCTATACGCTTGGCTCTATCTCTCTTCTCCTTTGGATTCTATTAATTATAGTCTTCTCTCAAGTTTTTTCTTGGCAACCACCCACTGCAGACCTAACTGATCCTTTCCTCTATAGAATTGTGGTAAAAGTAAAGAGAGGGCTCTTCTGGCTAATGCTAGTTATTCTAGTTGGACTCTTCGTATTTGTTTTTTTTGTTTCTACAAGAGCAGTGAGTATTTTATTGTGACCAACAAACACGGGTAAAAAATAGTTACGCTCTATGGCGACCGCTTCTAGAGAATAGAGGCCTGCCTGCTGCACTCTATAAAACCAGACTCCACCAAGATTTGAGCGCATGATAAACTCAAGGGCCATCAGATATGACACCAAAGGACCCCAGTTGGTTTTATGATAATAATTAGACAAACACTTATAGCGGGACTGGTTTTATTTTCCTCTGTCATGGCAACGACTGCTCAGGACCGAGGGGCAGTAGATTTACCGGACGGCTCTGGAAAAGAGCTAATACAGAGTGCTTGCGGCGTAGCGTGCCACCAAACTGACCTGATTACTGGGGCCACTGGATATACCAACGAACGCTGGAAGCACCTTATAGGCAAAATGATTAGCCTACCGGAACCGGTTAGTTCTACCATTGCTCATTATCTGGCTACAAACTTTCCGCAAAACGATGAACGAAAACCTACTTTAATTTCCGGGGATACTGAAGTGGTCTTCCAGGAATGGACTGTCCCTACGCTCGGCCAAAGGCCACGAGATCCACTCCAAACACCGGATGGAATGATTTGGTGGGCAGGTATGTTTGGCAGTCTTATTGGTCAGCTCAATCCGACCACGGGAGAAATGCGGGAGTTCAAGCTTGATCCTGCAGCACGACCGCATAGCATTGCTTCAGATCAGGCTGGCAATATCTGGTACACGGGGAACGGAAATGGAACTGTTGGGATGCTTGACCCGGAGACAGGTGATATTACTGTTTATCCCATGCCAAACCCAGCAGCGAAGGACCCCCATACCCCTGTTTTTACAAGAAACGGTGACCTATGGTTCACGGTCCAGAATTCCAATATTCTCGGCCGCCTTGTTCCAGATACGGGTGATATCAGACTGAAATCAATGCCCACTGAGCGTGCGCGACCGTACGGAATCAAGATAGATTCCAAGGGAATGATCTGGGTCGCCTACCGGGGTGCCAACAAGATTGCGATGGTAGACCCGGACTCCTGGGAAATTACTGAATTCGTAACACCTGACCCAGACCCAGCCATGCCCAGATCTGCCCACATTGGCCGCATTGCGCTCACAAGCGACGATATGGTTTGGTATGTAGATTCTGGGCGCGGATATATTGGTCGCCTGAACCCAACAACCAATGAATTTAAAGAATGGCCATCTCCAAGTGGCCCGAACTCTCATCCCTATGCCATTGAAGTAATTAATGATATTGTTTGGTATAACGAATCTGGCCAGAGACCAGACGCATTAGTCAGATTCGATCCCAAAACAGAAAAATTCCAGAGTTGGGCAATACCTTCTGGTGTTGGAATTATCCGCCACATGAGGGTTACTCCGGACGGGAACCTCGTTATCCACCAAAGCAGCACAAATACCGTAGGACTCGTAACTATCCCGAGCACCAAAACCTAAATAGGCTACCTAAATGTGATGTGCAGGCTGATTGACCTACCAAGACATCAACTTGCTTACTTGACCCAAGAAAACTTGGCTCTCTGCTGGGACAATGATCCTATGATCACGATAGTGGCGTTAACTGCAAGGCCGACAAGGCCTGGATGCATCCCCCAGACTTTCCCAGAAACAACAAAACTGAATGGACCAAACGCAAGGCACAAAGAAACCATCAAGCCAACTATAAGTCCAATGAAGACTGGCTCTTTTTTCAAGAAAGACATGTGTACGCTAAGCATAAAGGCAGGAACCAACTGAACCAGAAGATCCATCTTTCGATCCATCAGGCTAATTAGTGAAGCGTGATTTTTGAGCAGAATGGCAATCACAATTAAGGCCGATACTAGTATCCAGGAACAAAACTTCCCAATTTTAGTAAGCTCTGAATCGCTCGCTTCTGGCTGAATATAGGTGCTATAAATATCTTTGGTAAACATCGAGGATATTGACATCATTGCTGAATCTGCTGTCGACATTAAGGCTGCAAGTACAGCGCTAAATATCACGACTACTACAGCGTAACCAAGTAATGATCCCTCCTGTATGACCCGTAGGAGACGGGAAAGCACCTGATCAGTTTCAGCCCCCTCGAGACCGGGAATATAAGCCAAGGCATAAATGCCCGCTATAACGGCAATCAAAGCCGTTACAAATGGCATGAATGCCATGGCTGCTAAGCTTTTATTTAAAATAGACCCTGATCTAGCGGCATAGGCCCGCTGAATCGCTTGTGGATACAAAGCCCCACCCATACCGAATACCAGTATGTAACTAAACCACTCCCGCATGATCCCTGGCGAAGGGCGTTCAACCTTAAAAGCGTCCGTTGAAGCAGCAATTTTTTCTGTTGCAGCTACCAGTGATCCGAACTGATTCCATAGCAACACTAATAACACCAGAAATCCAATCATCAAGACGCAACCCTGAATTGCGTCGGTCCAAGCAATAGCACGCATCCCTCCAAGCGTGCCGTATATCAACATGATAAGAGCCAAACCCAAGACCCCTGCATTGTAGGCGGTATCACCAAGCGGTCCGGCTAAACCCTGAAGGGCTCGCCCCATAGCCATTAGCTGCGCCAAAAGATAATTGCTTAACGCAACAATCATAACGACAGATGTAAGTAGGGAAATTCCTTTTGAGGCGAACCGATCCTTTAGGAAATCAGCAGGTGTTACGTACCCTCTTTTGCTAGCTAACAAATGAATCTGAGGGGCATAAGCAAGATAAAACACAATAATCGCAACCATGTAGTGTACGCATACAAGCCAAGCAAAACCGAGTCGATAGGTAGCGCCGCTATTTCCGAAAACAGAGTTTCCGCTGTACTGGGTTGCGTAGAGGGTAAGAAGCAGGACAAAAAAACCGAAACCGCGTCCTGCTAAATAAAAATCTTGTAGCGTATCTTCTTTTCGGGAGTTAAAGCCCAGCCAACCAAGTAGTAACAGGGAGCACAGATAAACTGAAATAAAAAACCATGCGCCAACACCAAAAGGCAAAAGCTCGGTCATGGATCTAACTCATCTTGTGGCTGACTCAGATATACCCATGCAGTAAAAACCGAAGCCAAAAAAGAAACACCCGTACTCACCAGTGCCCATAATGGAAAACCCAGTACATATCTTGTGTCCACCTCTGGCCAATACCAAGGTATAACGGCTGCTAAAAAAATAATATATACCCCGGCTATCCAAAAACGGGACTTAGATGTCAGTTTTTTGTTTTGATTATTCATGTTGCACAACAAGCAAATTTTTTTGCTATGAACTCATGAAAAAACTTTTGGTGCTTAGCCCTTCAATTCTTCAGCTCGAGCTCGAAGTACGTATTTTTGAATTTTTCCGGTAGAAGTTTTAGGTAGACCTGTAAACACGACCGTCTTTGGGCATTTAAAGTGGGCGAGGTTCTCCCGGCAGAATTCGATCAGCTCACGGTCGGTTGCAGAACTGCCCGACTTAAGGGTCACAAAGGCACAAGGTGTCTCCCCCCACTTTTCATCCGGCCGTGCTACTACCGCTGCCTCCAGTACTGCGGGGTGCCGGTAAAGCACTCCCTCTAGTTCGATCGATGAAATATTCTCCCCTCCAGAGATAATAATATCCTTTGAGCGATCCCGAATCTCTATATAGCCATCTGGATGAGTAACCCCTAAGTCCCCAGTGTGGAAAACACCTCCCTGAAAGGCTTTTTCTGTCGCTTCGGGATTCTTGAGGTACCCCTTCATGACAACGTTACCCCGAAACATAAGCTCTCCCATAGTCGCGCCATCATGAGGAACTGGTTCTAAAGTCTCCGAGTCCGCCACGAAAAAATCTTCCTGAACCTGATACTTAACACCTTGCCTGGCCTTGAGGTTGGCGCGCTTTTCCGGAGAATGATCGTTCCACTGCGGGTGCCAATCACATATAGAGATCGGACCATAAACCTCAGTCAAACCGTAGGTATGGGAGACCTCGAATCCAAGCTTATCCATCCCCTGAAGAACAGCTGCTGGCGGTGCAGCCCCCGCCGTCATCATTTGTATTCTCCGGGATGAAGAAAACACCTCGGCTTCAGGCGAATTCAATAGCATGTTCATGACAATTGGGGCCCCACAGAGGTGAGTAACCCCATAGTCCTCAATCGCACGAAAGATCTGTTTCGGCTCAACTGACCTCAAACAAACATGCGTTCCTGCCATCGCGGTAACTGACCAGGGAAAGCACCACCCATTGCAATGAAACATCGGCAGGGTCCAGAGATAAACCGGTCGGTGGGGTATTGCCCACGCAAGAATATTGCCTATAGCGTTCATATAGGCCCCACGATGATGATAAACCACCCCCTTTGGGTTTCCCGTAGTCCCAGAGGTGTAATTAAGGGAAATTGCATTCCATTCATCGGTAGGCAGTTCCCAGGGAAACCCGGGGTCCGCCTCACTTAATATCTGCTCATAGGTTACCTCTCCCAGTAGATCGCCCGACTTCGAAAGGGGATCATCGATATCTACAATTAATGGCTTGCTATCAAGCTCCGAAAGAGCCTGAGATACCACCGATGAAAATTCCCGGTCGGTAATCAACACCTTTGCCTCGGCATGAGAGAGAATGAATGCAATAGTTTTGGCATCCAAGCGAATGTTCAACGCATTGAGTACTGCCCCGCAAAGTGGCACACCAAAATGAGCCTCCAGAAGTGCCGGAACATTGGGTGCCATAACGGCCACGGTATCCCCACACTGAACCCCCCGATCTTTTAAGGCACTCGCTAATCTACGGCACCTTTCGTAGGTCTCCCCCCAAGTCCAGCGCTCTTCCCCATGGATTACTGCTACATGATCAGGAAATACCTCCGCCGTTCTTCTGGCCAGACTAAGGGGAGAGAGCGGCACATGATTAGCTCTTTTTTTATCTAACTGTTTTTTATATTTTTGTAAATCGGTCATGGAATCTGGTCAGCTTTTTCGGCATGCCAATCTACCTAATCTTTTTTATCAGTTAGGAGCCCCTTATACGCACTCATAGGGTTCAACCGTAATTTCTGGATACCAAACCCAAAACTTACTCAGAACAACTGGCTCCGTAAAGGTTTCGGGGTCCGTTACGGTCAAGGTGTAGTCCAACCGAGCGCCATTGTTATTCAGTGTAAACCTCTCAACAATTTCAGGATTCTCACTCAAGGGGATCCCGACAACATCAAAGTGACCCCAATTAGCATGCCTAGTGGTAACAATTAATGAACCTTCTTCCCAGCGACCTGTGGAGTAGCCTAACTTACTCCCTGGCTGACCATCAGCCGTGGCATCAGGTGCCATATGGATAGTCCGAAAGGTATCAAATTCCTCCAAATGAAGAATGATATTTTGACCTTGGAGAAAAAATCTCATGGGGTACGGCTGCTCCATAATGGTAGGCATTCCCTTAGATATGCAGTTCAAGATTGGACTATCCGCAACGGGATCAAAAACCTCCACTGCACTGCGGGCAGCTGCAGTTAACGGATAAAGACCGAAGTCGAAGCTTGGGTTAACGTCTTCCGGAAAAAGTAATCCCTGACCCAAGGGGCTGCTCCATACACGAAAAATTCCCAACTGCAAAGCGGACCCATCGCCATCACCGGAAGGTCCGTCTCCACCAAGAGTGCTATCTAACCAGCGAGGTTGCCCGCGACCCTCCGTAACTACCTCCTCGCCGTTCGCTAACAAAATATTCTCAACGTAAATCCTTTTTGAGTCCGAGCGTGCAGGATTCCCAGCTACACGGATAACATCTCCCAGATGCAATAATTGGCCTTCAAGACCACGGCGGCGAAAATTCGTCAAGGATGTTGCCTCAATATCCCAAATTTCTGTCTCACCTCCTTCACCTTCCACTGAAAGCTCAAATCGTACATGCGGATTTCTCCAGACGAGACTTGTAATTTCTCCTTCGGTTTCGACAACTTCGGCAGTGTCAAAAATAACGGCTACACTATGGTGAGCTAAAACCGATAAAGGGGAAACTAGGAATATAAAATAAAATACTAACTTCATCATAACTTCTCTCTTTATACTTAAATTTACCTTTGCTCTGAAAATTCAACTAACAATCAGTTGCTACGGAAATTATAAAATCAAATGATACCTGAGTATCAACCTCAAAAACTGTACTGGACTGTCAAATTAATATTCCTTCCCGGCTCAGGCAATCTATCCTTCAAATAAGAAGTATGGCTTCTGATCTCCTCATCACCTAGGTTTCTAGCTAATAAGGAAAATGTAAATCCCTCTAGGTGGCTAGGCATCCAGCTGACCTCAAGGTCAATCTGGCTATAGGCTTCAGTAGGCAGCTCATTGATCCCAACATCATCCTGCTTGCTGCCGTGCCTGAACCGACAGAGCCACATCCAGCTCTCCGAAACACCTTCCAGCGAATATTGGTAGGTTGATGGAGGAATTCTCGGGATACTTTTACCGGAATCTAATTCAGCACTAATATGAGAAAAGCTGAATTGATGATTAATATCAAATATTCCTATTTGGCCGCCGAAATATTCCAATTCGACCTCCAAGCCTTTGATGGTTGCATCCTGTTGTTTGTATTGAATTGCTGGGAAGCCTTCTTTTTTTTCTCCCGTAAAATCCCCATAAACGAAATCATTGAATTGGTTTAAGTACATTGAATAGTGAAGATGCCAATTTTCACTGCCATACCTGAAATATAGCTCTGATGCAGTTGCAGTCTCCCGGTCTAATAAAGCCCCGGTGCTGTTGGCGCTACCCACCTCATAAACTTGCGGTCCAATATGCGGTCCATTTGCATAAAGCTCTGCCGCTGAGGGAGTTCTCTCATTCCGCGCCATTGACAATCCAAATAAAGCTCCGTCTATGGGCTTATAACCACCGCCTATTGAAAGACTTGAGGCTGTATCGCCATAGGATGCCAGATTTCCTTCAGGATCGAGAGATACTCTGTCTATTCTTGCGGCCCCCTCTAACAACACCTGATTGTTTTCATAATTTTGCACAACAAAAAAAGCTGTTTTATTGGTTTTGGTACTTGGCAAATATTTTTCTGCACCCTGGATAGAAAAATCCTCGTCATAATGAGAAAATCCGAACAAACCAACGTGATCACCCACGAGTGAATACGTCAATTCAGCCCTTAAACTGAAGCTAGCGTTCTCAAATTCAGTGCCTACCTTTTTATCCTCTAATTCTTTATGATGATAATCAGTAAAAGCACTTGAAAATAGAAAATTTTCAAAATTTCCACTAAGATTTTTATTAACCTCAAGGCCGACTCGGTTCCTTTTCATGTCTAGCTGAACAGCTTCCGTGCCTTCATGCTCTTCCTCATGTTCCTCATGCTTTTCTTTGTGGTGCTCGTGCGCGGGAACACCAAACAAAGACTTATTTGTATTGAAAAAGAAAGTTGTTTTCAGTCCACCCCCAAGAAATGTTGAATGAAGGTTAAGTCCCCTTTCGTCTACATCAGTCCCTTTAGCTTTACCAAAAACACGAGCATGCTCTTCGTGCCCCTCTTCTTCAGCTTCCTCTTCTTCCTCAGCCTCATGAAAAGCGTCGCTTTCTTCAAAACCCGGAATTTTGTAATCCCCAGCCTTTCGGCTGTGCCCAGATAACCCGAAGAACCAATCACCGCTGCGGCGTAAGGTATGAAAATGAAATGCATCCTCCTTCGCGACGGAACTATATCCATAAAGTAGATCACCGCCACTTTCAGATTCTGAAGTAAGCAACTTATGCTCAGATAACATATTTACCACACCACTGGTGGCATAAGGACCAAAACGCAGAGTGGAGGGCCCCTTAAGAACCTCCAGCTTTGAAATTGCTAGGGCATTCTGAGCATGCGGGTGATCCGGGCCAGTAGCCGCAACATCACCACCGCCTAGATCATTTTCCAAAACCTGGATGCGATAATCCCCTAATCCTCTAATGACGGGACGGCCCACTGCTCTACCAAAACTCGCCGATGAAACGCCAGGAAGATTTTCCAATATCTGCCCAATGTTGGAATTAATATTTCTATCTAACCCTTCATGCTCAACGATATCAGTACTCGATATAATTTCATCGATGGACTTTCCGCCTACCGTACTGACAATAACTTCCTCTGTAACATTCCCTTGTGCCAAAACCGCGCCAGAAACCATTACAAATAACAATATGATTAAAATGTTCATAACAGATAACACCTCTTAAAAAATAACAAAAATGTTTTTTTAAAGGTGTCCTGGGGGAGATCTATTTCGGGGAAATCTTAGGTCAGCGTTGACTCTCATTTGGTGGAGCCACAAAAATTCGTCGGTCAATCGAACTAGAGAAAAGAGGCGTAACTCAGGCATATCCATGAAGTCGGATGAATATACCTGGCAGGTCAAGCATTCTGAATCTAATAAAAGATTATGAGATTCTGAATCTAAAAGCTCATGAGCTAAGCCGGCTATGCTAACCACAAGCGCCAAACACAGAGGAGCCCACCTTGTCTGAACTGACTTCATCTTACTAATTATACCAAGCTATTATTTCAATAAAATGAATAGATCGGGTTTTGCTGCATAAAAAAATCTAACTTACTACACAAACATTGTATTACAGGAGCCACTGATGAAAACGCTCGTGCTTGCTTTGATCCTACTTCCTTCATTCACTCTCTTGGCACAAGATAGTGAAAAAAAATTCGATAAATGGCCCGACGATGTATGCAGTCTTATCATGCAAGGTGTGGGTGGCTACCTGACTGTGTCTGACTCTACAAGAAAAGCGGGAGACGAAGAAGGCGCCCAAAAGCTGGTTCAGGTTGCGGCTAACTACGCTACCATTTATGACGTAGTCTGCAAGGATTGACTCAAATCGCAAACCCATCCCCGAGCAGACTGACATAAAAACAGCCCTGTCATGCTTTCAGCGTAACATCCGAATATCCAAAAATAAAAGTATTAGCTATTCGAATAACTGCCCTCTGGACGAAAGTCCTTCTGGATAACCAAGGAAGGCTCCGTACCAGTAATCTCGCAAAGATATTTTGCTGAAACAAGATTTTAGGCGGGGCTTGCTGAAGTTTTTGGATGCGTCTAACTTCTTTCATCCTTTCACGCTGAATCTTTTTGAACGCTTCGTCTATAGATTTTTCATTGGCCCGACTATCCTTAATAGAGGGTATAAGTTCATTAGCTACCACTATGGAATCACGCAACGCCAAATTGATGCCCTGCGCTGCCACAGGAGACATAGTATGGCTGGCATCGCCAATCATCAAAACACCCCGGTGATGCCAGGCTTGCAAGCGACTGCAGGCAACATCCAAAACAAAATAATCAGAAATTTTTTCATAATTTTTTTCTAAATAATCTGCAAAATGGTCTGGCAAACTGCTTATAAGATTCTCAAGCAATGCTTCTTTTCCCTGACGTTTAATAGCACCAAAATGGCCTTTTTTTATTAGCCATCCCACCTGCAATTGATTATCGTAAACCGGAAATGAAAGGATTGCGTTGCCCGGTGAAAGGGAAGCCAGTCCAATACCATTTTTTATAAACTCTGGACAAGGAACCTTAAACCAAACTACATCGATAATTTGTTTATATACGTAAATCTTGGGATTAAGTAATTTTCTGAGAATCGATGCACGCCCATCTGCTCCAATTACAATATCCCCTTCTATTTTCCGAGTTTCGCTACCTTGGACTACCTTGATGCCTCGTACCCTCCCGTCTTTCTCTATTAACCCAGCACAACGCCACCCCCTAAGAAAATTGAAACCTGGCTTTCCTTGGCATTTACCAATTAGCATCTCTAACAAAGCAGGCTGTGAAATCCAATTCGCTCCTGGGTCCTGGCGAAGAAGATCTGGCTCAAGATGAAAAAGAAATTTGCCTTTTTGGTATATTTCCATACCTCTAATCTTGACCTGAGGTAACTCCCGTACTTGATCCTCCAAACCCATCTGACAAAGCGCCTCAAAGCCACTTGGCATAAGTCCTTCGCCACGAAATTCTCTCGAAAAATCCTTTTGTCTTTCCACCAAAGTAGTCGGGATTCCTCTCTCTGACAGAAGATAGGCCAAGCTACTCCCGGCGGGGCCAGCTCCTACGATAATGATTTTCTTCAAGACAGAGTCACTCACTCAATTGATGGGGGCACTAGGACTCGAATCATAAACGTAAGTAACTGTTATATAAATATTTACTGAGACTTCTCCCGAGCACCTACCCCGAAAGTTACCCCCAGTATAGCCTCGTTGGGCAACCTACTTTCTATTTTTTTCTGCTGCGACACTATTCTAAGGTTCTTGATATATTCGTCAATTTCACCATTTTTTTGGACAATTTCGATATTGTCTTTAAAGAGGTAAATATGTAACTTCTTTATCTTCATCACCAACCACCTCCAACTCTGAAAGATGACTCCACAAATGAATATTTTTTTTAGGCCCGCGCTCGGGTTTTGCGCAACAAGCTTCGTGTCCCTGAATGCTTATCACAAGTCGGCAATGGTGTTGTTGTCATTCCTATTTGCTGTGAGCGTAGTGTCGGCACAGGGAATCATGCAGGGCGCTGAGCAGCCTATATTGAAGGTGTTGGATACCAATGCTGATGGCGCACTTTCAGCAGATGAGATTCAATCAGGCCCGGATTCACTGAGAGCGCTGGATCAAAACGATGATGGCGTCTTGTTACCGGATGAAACAAGACTGGTCCTGCCGGATGGAAGCCAATTTCCACCAGGCTTTATGGGCGAAATGATGCAGAATCCCAGGGTACAGCCGCTGATGAATCTCATTGATCGCAATGGTGATTTCATTATTGATGCCGATGAAATTGACAATTCAGGTGCAGCCATCAAGCGCCTGGATGCGGATGGTGACTGGACTCTCAGCGCAACCGAAACGGCAGTTCGTTTGGGAGATGCTGCTGCAGGCGGGGGCGGCAACGCACAGGATGCTCCGGCAAGGAGGACGGACATGACCGGTTTTGCGGGATCTATGACCGTTCCAAACCGCGGCCCTTTTGGTGCGACACTGTTCAACGCTGGAGTAAAGCCCGGCGAGGATAGTCGAGCATTCGATGGCTACATTTTCTACATGGAGCACAACACGAACAGTGCGCGGACGGTTGGCAATACTACCTGGTTGCTGAATTCATCGTTTCAGCCCGTGCACCGCTGGGACAGACCACACCATGCTCACGAGGGAGTTGGCCCCTACCTGCTTGAGAACGGAACGGTCGTGCGTCCTTTCTCGAAGGAACATTGGCTGGGCATGGAAGATTTTTACGTCGCTTCGTTTACCTCGCTCGAAATTATCGACTGGAATGGAAATCAGCTTTGGGAATTCGACTATTGCACGCCTCATCGTCATTGCATGCACCATGACTTTGAACCAATGCCCAATGGAAATATTCTGCTGATTGTTAATGACTTCAAGACGCATGAGGAGGCCGAGGCGCGAGGCTTCAAACCCCTCAATGACAGAGCCATCGCCTTTGAACGCATCATCGAAATTCAGCCGAATCTTGAAGACGGATCGACTCGTATCGTCTGGGAATGGGATGTGCTGGACCACATCATTCAGGACATCAATCCGGAACGCCCCAACTATGGCGCCCCTGCAGATCACATAGGGAAAATCGACGTTAACTATGTCGGTAAGTCAACGCGATTTATTCCTGGCAGCATCTTTCACTTCAACGCTATCTCTTACAGCCCGGAGAGAAATCAGATTCTGATCAGTAATTTCGGTACCAATGAGATATTCATTATTGATCACAGCACCACCACGGCGGAAGCCCGTACGGACAGCGGCGGTGCAAGTGGCAAAGGTGGTGATTTGATCTATCGATGGGGAAATCCCGAGGCTTACGGAATGGGAGATCGTGAATCCCGCCAGTTGTTCAAGCAGCATGACGCGGTATGGATTCCGGATAATGTTCCTGCACGTGGGGATATCAGCGTATTCAATAACGGAGTGGAGCGGCAGCCCGCTAACACCAGCTATATTGAGCTGACACTTCCGACAGGTGGCAACAGATACCGGCGTGCGACGAACAGTCCTTACGGTCCTGCCGCCCCGGACTTCGAGTTTAATGAATTCGCAGGCAATCCGCCTGAGAGCTTCTTCGCACCGTTCATGTCAGGGGCAAGACGTCTGCCGAACGGCAATGTTTTCGGCGTCAGTGGTCTAGTCAGTGGGATTTTTGAGGTCACCGAAGAGGGCGAAGAAGTTTTGCGGACGGTCCCGGGCAGTCGTTCCAGCTTCTATCGAGCATACAAATTTCCAAAAGACTATCCGGCATTCAAGAACAGAGATCTTGCGCCGCTTGCAACAGGATGGAACATTCCGGATTAAGTAGTTCTGCGTGTCCGGAACTGGCCGATTTTCGCCGTTAAGGAGGTTCTTAACGTGACCGAATCGAA
>CAYXIJ010000027.1:0-26841 GCA_964465375.1 uncultured Gammaproteobacteria bacterium
AAGTGAGCCCAAGGTTCCGGTAGCAACAAGCAAACTTGGGTTATAGTTTACATAGCAGGCTTAATAATAAGGATCGGCACATGCGGTTAAGTGTCCTGATGATTACGGTGGGTGTACCCCTACTCGCTTCAATGGATATTGCCCATAGTAGTGACATTGCGAACGCTGCTCAGAAGGGCAATAGCACTGCCATCCGTACTCTAATTGAAGAGGGAGGCGCTGTTGATGAACCACAAATCGACGGCACAACCGCGCTGCACTGGGCCGTTCATTTTAATGACATAGAGGCCGCACAACTGCTAATCCATGCCGGGGCGAGCGTGTCCGTCGCAAACCGCGCCGGGGCCACACCCATGCGCCTCGCTACCATCAACGGTAGTGCGATCATGATCAAGACACTCCTAGAGGCGGGTGCGGACCCTAATGCACCACTGACACAACACGGGGATACGGCGCTCATGATGGCGGCGCGCACGGGAAAACCCGACGCGATTCAGGTATTGCTAGACAACGGTGCCGAGGTCAATACTCAGGAGGCCTGGGGTGGCACGACTGCCCTGATGTGGGCCATTTCCGAGCACCACCCAATGGCAGTGGAGATGCTCGTTGAGCACGGTGCCGAGGTCAATATCACTTCGAAGGTTGTTCCGGTGCCAGGTCGCCGTGGTGTCGAGGGAACTAAACCGGAGAACTTTGATCCCAATCAAGAACGGGTGGGCTATGCGAATGGCGGGCTCACGCCGTTGCTCTTTGCTTCGAGGGAAGGCGAGCTCGAAGCCGCGAGGTTACTAATTGCGGCTGGCGCGGACGTGAATGCGATCGCAGCCGATGGAAAAAACCCGTTAGGGCTAGCAATCTATAATGGCCACTATGAACTGGCATCATTTTTGGTCGATAACGAAACAGACGTTAATCATGCCGACGCCGAAGGGTTTCCACCTCTGTTCTGGGCAGTGGATCGGCGTAATATGGAGTGGAGTCCCGGTTTTCCGTGGACGGTGACTGCGGATCCGCTTCCCTTGATCCGGAAACTTCTGGATGCTGGCGCAGACCCGAATACCTTCTTCAACAACAGGCCAAGATCCCGTCGGAACTTCGGGGGCTCGCCGCGAATCTTGTTCGCAACCTCGCTGATGCGCGCCGCATATTCCGGAGACGTCGAACTGGTTCGGCTCCTGCTGGAATATGGGGCAGATCCACTTGCCAGGAACAGCGACAACGAGACACCGCTCCTGGCCGCCTCCGGGTATGGGTGGATCGATGGCTATAGCCAGGGAAGATCCAACGAGGAGAGGCTCGAGACCATCCAGTTGCTGGTAGACCTTGGGGCTGATGTAAATTGGGCCTGCAACGACGGTATTACGCCATTGATGGTTGCAGCCAATTTTGGAGTGACCGATATCATCCAATACCTCGTGGACCAGGGTGCAGACCTGTCAGCCCATGACCTCGGCAAGAAAAACGATGGTACGTTCGGTGGAAGCATCGAACCATTAATGCCCATTGATTATGCCATCGGTGTAGGGACATTCCGGCCGAACAACGCGATTCTACATATGGCCGAGGCCACAGAGCTGATGACCCGGATGATGGTGGAACGGGGAATCAAACACACCACTTCCGAATGCACCTTGAGAGCATTCTCTTGTGGCCCCGTCGATCCCCAAGGCTCATCGCCTGCAGAGATCGCAATTACCAGGTCGATTCAGGTCGGAAACCAGGTCGAAGGCATCACTGGAGGTCTGGCGGTTGAGCTTGACGAAGAGGGACTGAATTCAGAGTAACGGAGTAGTACTGCACAGGAAGTTCACCATAGGGAGTCCAGATACTCGAGTGCAATATCCCGACAAAATTACTACTTGAAAAGCAGGTGCATCGTGCTTGACTCAATGTTGCAATCCGTATCGGCAAATACATGATCCGGAACTATCTGGTAGCTTCCACCCACAGTAGCTAATCCAGTGAGATAGACAGGGTCTGAAATTGTATAGGACACGTCCATTTTGAGACCATCTCGGCTAAGTTCATAGCGTTCGGTCACAATTTTTTTATCGCTTGAATCCAGCCCAGCAGCGTTACCCCATTTGTCGGGAGAAAATCCTCGAGTCTCCACTGTCAGAGTATTGCCTTGTATCTCACCAACCGAAAAACCGAGCCTGTCCGGCTGCCAATCATCCGGTCGGTCCCGTCCGTCCAGCCAGACCGTGCGTACAGTGTTATCAAGATCCTTGGTTATCCTAATATGGCTGTCAAAGCGCTCCCATTTAGATGAGGACACAGCAAAGATTGTTCTTGGTGTTCCACGCATAATGCAACGATTCAGCGGGTCATCATCCCGGTCATGGCTGCTCGCCTGTTGCCGACCCAATTCCGTTAAAGGCCATTGCAGAGGTGGCTCGAAAAGGGGGAAATTGTTTACCGATGCTCTCCAGGTGCCAGAGAAGTCCTTTGAGGGGGTGGCGCTGCCTGTTGGCTCTACTTGCACTATCTCAGCACCTTCGATGTCGGGCAGATTCCTGTTGCTGAATACACCCAAAAGCTTCTTGTCAGGCGTCAATACCCAAGCCATAAGAGCAAACTTCCTGTCGGGATTGCGATCGACAGTGACACCAACACGTATCTGATCGCCAGCTGTTAGTGTATTTTCAGTCCAGCCAACCCTCATGGCACCCGGCAAATTGTGGCCTTCAAGCACCCAGATCTCCCCATCGGCTAGTTCCAGATCTACGTATAGGTGAGGGTTGAGCCACTTGTAATTCGTCACCGTACCGGCCATTTCAACCGGATCGCCCCTATTAAAATTGGCGCGTGAATGATGTGCCAGCACGCTGCTGGATGAAAGGAACTGAGCAGAACAAACGCAAAGAAAAACAGGTAACGTTGCCGCGATTCGCATTCAGTCACTCCGAGATCATTCAGATGTGATCAAAATCACGATTAAATATATCAGTTCGGGGAGCGAGCTGGCACTGATTTTTGGACCTGAGGACCGTTTGTATCGTTTTGCCGGACCGGATACAGCAAATACTCAGACGAGGATCACCGAGGAGCTGGGCGCTGACTTCCCCTACTTCGTATCCATCGGCAATCATGATAATCGGGCGTGGGATGGACCGGATGGCTATCAAGCCAAGATGCAGGCCCGCCTTGATAGAGTCGAGGGAGCGAACTGTAGCGGTAATTTAGGCATTAAGGCTGCGTGCACTTACGACGGCTTGTTCTTCATTTTGTCCGCAGCGGGCTTGGTACCCAGGGGGCCGGACAACCCGGAACATATCGCTTTCATCCGTGAGCAATTGGCTGAGAGTGATGCGGCCTGGGAGGTCTGCTCCTGGCACATGAACATGACAGAGATGCAACTCGGCGCCAAGCGGGACGCAGTTGGCTGGGGACCTTACAGAGCGTGCCGTGAGGCCGGCGCCATCATTGTAACGGGTCATGAGCACAGCTACTCCCGGACCCACCTAATGGATAGCTTCGAAACCCAAAGTATTGCGTCTACGAGCAGTACGCTGACGATCGAGGACGGAAAAAGCTTCGTTGCTGTGGTCGGTACAGGTGGACAGGAAGTCAGGCCGCAACGCCGCAGCGGCGACTGGTGGGCATCCATCTATACATCTGACCAGGATGCATTAGCGGGCGCGTTGTTCTGCACATTCAGAGCCGATGGCGAGTCGGACAGGGCGCGCTGCTACTTCAAGAATATTGCCGGCGAGATCATTGACCGGTTTGAGTTAAAAAAGGTATCTCCCTGAGGATGACATGGGCTCCGTCTCAGGCCTGGGCTACGCTCAGATGCACTACAATAATGCAAGCAATTACGGACCATCGTGCGTAGGTATCCTGGCTGGCAACAACAACTGGCGCGCGCCAGATCGTTAACAATATATACTCCACAATTTTTGGGAGCCCGATCCATGAAAAAAATGCTCGTGGCCATCGCCGGCCTAGCTCTTCTCTCTGTTATACCAATAACCAGTGCCCATCACGGCTTTGCGGCCCATTTTGACCCCAACCAAATTATCAGGATCGAAGGCACCGTTAAACAGTTCGATTTTATTAATCCGCATGCCTTTCTGTACATAGACTACGTGAATGAAGCTGGTGAACCAGTTGTTTACCTTTGCGACCTTCAGGCACGAACCCAGTTGGTCAGACGAGGGGTCGATCAAACTCTGTTCACAGTGGGTGAACCCATTATCGTTGAAGGTTTCCCGGCAAGGCGTGATCCATATGGATGCGAATTCGGTACAGGGTACTTCGCTGACGGTAGTAGCTTTACGATGCGAAGTACGGACGAGGCACGAACACAATTTGCTGAAAACCGCGAAATACCATTGGCCCCGGGCATCAGCCGATCAATCTTCGGTAATTGGATTCGTCCGGGTATGTTCGGTGATGCCAGCGGCAGAGGCACGACCACGGGCCAAGACTCGATTACACCGGCCGGTGAAGCAGCGCGCAACCAATTTGACCCCATTGCCGATAACCCTGTTGTTCGTTGCGAAGGAGGCAGTCCTGTACGCAATTGGGGATCGCCAGGCCTTGCAACCTCTATCCGCCAGGTGGATAACAAAATTTTCATTTACCACGAAACGATGGATGTGAACCGTACGATCCATATGGATCTGGTAGAACACCCTGCCAATATGGAACCCACTGATATGGGCCACTCCATCGGCCATTTTGAAAGGGATGTGCTGGTCATTAACACTGCAGGATTCGCGCCCGGTGTGTTGATCGGCTCAACGTTACATACCGACCAGATGACGATGGAAGAAAGGCTTTCGGTCCAGGGAGAAACGGGACGCCTACTGATCTCCTGGACCGTCAACGAACCAGTCTATTACTCGGAACCAATTACCGGCAGTCAGCAGTTGCAGAGCACGAGTCAACTAATCATCCGATATGAATGTAATCCCGAGGTACCAGAGGACTACCAATAGTGCGTAAAACCTGACCGGAACAGTTTCGATATGCTCTCTTTGCCTCGGTTGTTTCGGGACAATGACAAAAAAAACTAAATGGCAATTCTGGATTGACCGTGGTGGCACCTTTACCGACATAGTGGCGCAAACACCCCAAGGTAATTTAAAAACACTAAAGTTACTTTCTGAAAATCCTGGGCAGTACCAAGATGCTGCCATTCACGGCATTCGAAAGTTTCTGGACAAGGAAGTACCTGCTAACAGGGACATCGAATCCGTAAAAATGGGAACGACTGCTGCTACCAACGCCCTGTTGGAGCATCGCGGTGAACCAACACTCCTTGTGATTACCAAGGGCTTCCGTGACGCTCTTCGTATCGGGTATCAGGATCGCCCGGATATCTTCGCCTTGGATATCCAATTACCTAGGATGCTCTACACAGAAGTAGTGGAGGCAAAGGAACGCATTTCAGCCCATGGAGAAATTGTTCGCCCTCTGGAGGAGGAAGAACTTCAAAAGTCTTTAATAAACGCACGTACCCGTGGACTCGGTAGCGTTGCTATCGTTTTGCTCCATGGCTATCGATTTCCAGAACATGAAAATCGTGTTGCGACTATTGCTCGCGAACTGGGGTTCCAGCAAATATCAGTTTCCCACAAAACCAGTCCCTTGATGAAATTGATTACACGGGCAGACACAACACTCATGGATGCCTATCTTTCTCCAGTCCTTGATAGGCACGTTAGTAAAGTCCGCTCTGGCTTGAAAGGAATGCTCGGAACTTCGCCACCCATGTTCTTTATGCAAAGCCACGGGGGGCTTGCGCGGGCGGACCGCTTGCGAGGAAAAGATAGCGTACTCTCAGGACCCGCAGGCGGAGTAGTAGGGATGGCACAAACAGCCACCGCAGCAGGTTTTAGAAAATTGATCGGTTTTGACATGGGTGGTACCTCAACAGATGTATCGCTCTTCCAGGGTCACTACGAAAGAACAGACCGTACTTTGATAGCAGGAATGAGGGTCAGTACTCCAATGATGGAAATTCATAGTATCGCTGCCGGAGGCGGCTCAATTCTGGAGTATCAATCTTCTCGTCTCCAAGTAGGGCCACACTCGGCAGGCGCATTTCCAGGGCCCGCATGTTATCGAAATGGTGGCCCTCTTACGGTGACAGATGCAAACGTTTATCTGGGTCGCATCCAGAAAGAATTTTTTCCGAAAACATTTGGCAAAAATTCAGAGCAAACAATTGACACCGGGATCGTAAATAAAAAATTCAATGCACTTGCAGAAGAAATCGGCAAAGGAAAGACAGCACAACTCACCCCTCATGAGATCGCTAACGGCTTCTTACGAATCACCGTAGAAAGAATGGCAAGCGCCATCAAGAAAATCTCCACGAAGAGAGGGCACGATATCACCGAATTTACTCTTTGTTGCTTCGGTGGTGCCGGAGGTCAACATGCATGCCAGGTTGCGGATGCTCTACAAATAAGCAAAATCTTTATCCATCCCCTTGCAGGGGTCATGTCTGCCTACGGAATGGGTTTTGCTGACCTACGAGTTGTAAAACAAAAGGCGTGCGAAGAAACCCTGACCTCAGATTATATCCCTCAGCTAAATTCAGATTTCATCGAACTAACCCAGCAGGCCGTGGGCGAACTCCATGCACAGGGAATAGAAAATAAACTGATACGCTTTGAGCAACGCCTACAACTGAAGGTTACTGGTTCGGACGCGGTACTTGATATTCCTTGGGTAGAGACGGATCCCCTCGAAAAAATCCGAACACATTTTCACAAAAAACATGAGCAACTTTTCGGCTTTCAAGCGCTAGATGCAGAAATTATTCTGGAATCAATTGAATCAGAAGCGATTGGTGAAACAGATTGCCCGAAAGAAAAACCAATCCCCGAATCAAACTTCTCCTTGAAACCCATCGACCATAGAACAGTTTGGTTTCAAGGCAACAAAAAGAAAACGCCTATTTACCAGCGGGAGGACCTTCCAATCCGGGTCCCTATTTCAGCCCCAGCTGTAATTGCTGAAAAAAATGCGACGACGATCATCGACCCTGGCTGGCAAGGTGAGATGAATGAGTTCGGGCAACTCATCCTCTCTCGTATCGCAATTAACAGTAAAAAAGAAGATATCTCGGCCACAGTTAACCCAGTTATGCTCGAAATCTTCAATAATCTTTTCATGCACGTTGCAGAACAAATGGGTGTAGTGCTCGAGCACACGGCACACTCTGTCAATATCAAAGAACGCCTGGATTTCTCCTGCGCCCTATTTGATGCGGAAGGCGAACTAATCGCAAATGCACCTCATATACCGGTACACCTCGGTTCTATGGGGGAAAGTGTAAAGGCAGTCTTGAGCCAGAATCGTAATGACATGGGACCGGGCGATGTCTATGTACTGAACGCCCCCTACAACGGCGGCACCCATCTGCCCGACATCACAGTCGTCACCCCGGTTTTTGATCCAACCGGACACAAACTTGAATTCTCCGTAGCGTGCCGGGCACATCACGCAGATATCGGTGGCAAAACGCCCGGGTCTATGCCAGCAACGAGCAAGACGATTACGGAAGAAGGGATCCTGCTTGATAACCAAATACTGGTCAAAAACGGAATATTTCTTGAAGATGAAATTAGAGCTGCCTTAGGTTCTGGCCCCTACCCAGCCCGCAACCCTAACCAGAATATTGCAGATCTTAAGGCGCAAGTGGCTGCAAATACGAAAGGCGTGGCTGAGCTCAAAAACATGATGGGCCGTTTCGGTCGGGACATCGTTTTCGCATACATGGGTTACATCAAGAAAAACGCAGAAGAATGCGTTCGAAAAGCGATCTCCAAGCTGACTAACGGAAGCTGGGTAGTCGAGCTCGACAGTGGAAAACAAATCAAAGTCTCAGTCCAGGTTGATCCTGGCCGCGGGTGTGCAGTTATTGATTTTACTGGTACATCTCCAGAGAGCTCGTGTAATTTCAACGCACCTGCAGCCGTTGTTCGGGCAGCTGTCCTTTACGTATTTCGCACACTCGTAGAAGAAAATATCCCTCTCAATGACGGATGCCTTCGCCCAATTACGATCCGATTGCCTGAATCCAGCCTGGTTAATCCCAGCTACCCTGCCCCAGTTGTCGCTGGCAATGTCGAAACATCACAATGTATTACAGATGCACTCCTCGCCGCTCTAGATGCCTGCGCAGCATCCCAGGGAACTATGAACAATTTCACCTTCGGTAATGACCAGTACCAATACTACGAGACCATTTGTGGGGGAGCAGGTGCGGGTCCGAATTTCCATGGCGCGAGCGCGATACATACACACATGACAAACTGCCGGCTCACAGACCCTGAGGTCCTTGAGTGGCGCTACCCAGTCCGTGTCGAGCGATTTGAGATTCGAACCGGCACGGGAGGAGCTGGGGCTCAGCGCGGTGGAGATGGGGTAATTCGTGAAATTTGTTTTCTGAAACCAGTACAGGCAGCCATTATTTCAAATCGCAGACGGGTCAGTCCGTTCGGGCTTAAAGGTGGTGGAGATGGGCAACCGGGCAGAAATTATATTATCCGGAAATCAGCTGGTACAGCAGAGGAAATCAACGCTACGGCAGAAGTCGAACTCGGCGAGGGTGACCGGTTCGTTGTCGAGACGCCGGGTGGTGGTGGGTACGGTCAAAATAAACTCTAATTAAGTTATCATCTTATGGTCACTTTCAGCACAGGCTAATTCCTTTATGAAATTGTATTCTCACCCAGGCGCATGCTCATCGGCATCGCACATTGCCCTGCTAGAGGCCGGACTTGATTTTGAGTTGATTAAAGTCAACCTTCACTCCGATCGAAAGCTCCCTGACGGCCGCTCTTTGGTTGATGTTAACCAAAAAAATTCTGTACCGGTGCTAGAGCTTGATAACGGGGAGATTCTTACAGAGAACACAGCAATCTTGCAGTACATTGCAGACCAGAATCCCGGTTCAGGGCTCGCGCCGGCCAGCGGTACATGGGAGCGTTACCGACTACAGGAATGGCTCAGTTATATTAATTTTGAGTTGCATGCGGGAATCGGTCCGATGTTCAGGCCGGATCTTCCTGATGAAGTAAAGAGCAAGGCGCTGGAAAAATTCCTTAGTAAATTGGCTTATGTGGAAAATGCCCTTGCAAGCAACGATTATCTAATGGGGGATCAATTCACAGTCGCAGACTCCTATCTCTTTATCGTCTTAAGCTGGACTGCAATGTTTGATGTGAAATTACCACCCAATATCAACGCATTCCAGGAACGTTGCATGACTCGCCCACATGTTGTTACCGTGAAGGCTGCTGCCGTTTAATTCCATATAAGGAGGAAATATCCTTGATTCGTATTAGCCTGCTCTTGATTGGATTACTTCAGGTATGCACTGCGGCTGCGCATCATGCCTCCGCGGGAATTTATGATGGAAATTCTTTCGGAGAAATTGAAGGACGAATCTCCTCTATTTTCTGGCGCAACCCTCATGTTCGCTTGGATATTGCTCGTATCGGAGAAAATGGCTCGGAAGAAACCTGGGAAGTGGAGTTTGGTTCTGTAAATACCGTGGAGCGTCTCGGTATTAGCCGAAATGCGATCACGGTGGGTGATCAGGTAAAGGTATCCGGAAGTATGGGAAGGAACGGGCTTAAAGCTATGTTCGCGCGCTCAGTCATTTTGCTTGACGGTGAGGAAGTGCCTCTTCAGGCTGGTGTGGAGCGCCGCTACGGGCTAACTGCAGACGCGATCCAAAATGCCCGGAATGCTAATGCAGAGCTGCGAAAAGATATCTTTCGGGTCTGGCTTCCCAGTGAGCGCCCTAATACCGGTGCAGGCACAACTGAATTTCCATTAACGGAAAGTGGTCGCGCCAAAAAAGCCGAGTGGGACCCCACGAATGATCCCGCATTGCGTTGTATACCGCCCGGACTCCCTACAGCAATGGATAACCCCTATCCAATAGCCTTTCTGGATCAAGGAGACACCATTATCCTTCTCCTGGAGGAATGGGACGGTATTCGCACAATCCATATGAATGACCCGGGCTCCAGAGAACAGGCCCAGCCCTGGATGGGATATTCTATGGGCCGCTGGAATGATAATACTTTGATCGTAGAGACCACTGATATCGGCTGGCGCTACATAGATGATTTGGGTACGCCCCAGAGTGAGGATGTGGTCATCACCGAGCATTTCACTCTCAGCCAGGATGGAACGAGCTTGTCCTGGGAAGCCCGGATCACAGATCCCGTAAACTTTACGGAACCGGTTGTGATGGAGGGTGCATGGATCTGGCTACCAGGCCACGAAATCAAGCCGTTTAATTGTTTCTTGGCGGATTGACTTAGTCGCTAAAAGCTTTTTATGCCTGCGATCAAATTCCAAACTAGCAGATGGTCCCGCAGACTCAGCGGTGTGGTCCTTGCGGCCGCACTGGCGTCCGTGTCGTCGACGCATGCTCACCACAACACGGCTAAGTTTGACTTCAGGTCATATGGAACAATCGAGGGCACGATCAAGGTAGCCGATTTCAGGAACCCGCACTCCTTGATCATCCTGGAGGTAACCGACGAAAACGGCCAGATGATGGAGCACAGCATTGAAGGTCATAGCCGGAATATTATCAGGCGTTCTGGATTGACCGCCGGGATGGTCCAACCGGGTGCTAGAGTCACACTCTATTTCGCACCAAGTCGCACCGACAACGATATGTTCATGCGTGCCCTGCGTCTTCCTGACGGCCGGGTACTTAATCCCGAAGTAACAGCGATTCCAGAGGAAGATATGCAGGGTGATCAAGAGTGAATGGGAATCGTACATGCCTGTCATTCGTAACATTGTTGTTGCTTGCGTGCCTTGGTTCAGCTGCGCTTTCCCAGCAGACCCCTGACTTCACCGGTGTTTGGATGCAAGATCGTGCGAGGTCGGGCCGCTGGCCGGCCGAACTTCCCTATACCAATGCTGGTCGAGCCGCTGTTTCAACTTTTGAAGAGAATTATCAGGAAAACCCTTTTGATCCAGGCCGATTCTGCGTTTTCCAGGGCATGCCGGTAACGATGTTCATTACAGCTTATTGGACGGAATTTATCCAGCGGCCTGAACGAATGACAATCATTTTCGAAATCTCGAAGCCACCTCGGAGAATCTACACTGATGGTCGTGGGCACCCTGATGATCTCTACCCAACTAAGAATGGTCATTCGATTGGCCAATGGGAGGACAACACACTCGTAGTTGAGACCGTAGGTCTCGTAGCGCGCGAGGGCCCAGTTCCTGGTAGTGAGCAACAAAGAATCGTTGAACGCATCCGCCTTGAGGAGGACGACATCCAAGGCAATATACTTGTCGATGAACTCACCATTTACGACCCTGTTATTTTTACAGAACCGATCACCATTACCCTCTACTACACACCATGGCCCGACGAAGACTTACTGGAATACGAATGCAGTGATGGTCCTTGGCAGGACTACCTGAGAGAGCTTAAAGAGCAGCGGGACCGTGCTAACGAGTGATCCTACCTAGCCCCTGAGGTCCCATTGAGTGAAGAATTAAGTCTTGAGGTTATTTAGGTCTGGTTGAGTATCCGAGAAAAATAGGTGCGACTTGCAATTACAGTCAGATGACCCGAACCGCCGAACCGCTATATCAATTCCATGCTCCTGACGTAACAATTTTGCCCAGCTGTGCTCTTGCACAAAAGAATGCACTTGAAACCATACAAAGACAGGGGTAGTTACCCTGCGAAGATAGTCAATATGCCAAAAGGGCTTAAGCGATGGCTTTAGGTGATGCGAAATACGGGCCTGAAGCCCCCCTGGCCCGAAAGCACTACCAACATAGAGATAAAAACCCACTCGGACTGTCATGGTTCCTAGCTTCCCCACAACAACCGACTTACGCTCCCAGTTTCGGAGTACTAATACGTAAGCACCAGACTCACTCGGTAATTGCCTAGGAGCTTGCCCACTACAATACAGCGAATAATCCCTAGATGTCTCCGAGTGCAATCCGATAACTTTGCCCTCTTTCACCGCATCTCCCCTACAAGCAGAAACACTCGGTCAAATACCGAACCAAGAAAACTGAGAGAGTCGAGCATTATTATTCCTATCACATTAGTAGTGTCCGCTGACCATGCTCTCTTAACTCAGTGCCAAGTCACCTCCATGGCAAAAAAATGATCAAATACCTCACGCGCTGGATAGTTTTCCTCGTTACGCTCTGGGCTTCGGATGTAAAAATCCAATTGCTGGGTGGCTGGATTCACTGCTCCTGCCTCACCAGTACTTGGCTCTAGCACAACCTCTAGGGTAGCCCGATCGCGCATACCCTGAGTTACCATGAAATGCATCTCAAACTCATCATAAAGCAACTTGCCATCCAGAGTGGCGTGACCGTAGCCCCAACCCGCAACATAGAGAATGCTCTTGGGCCAATTCATATCTCCGCACCCAGAGTTTCCGTGCTCAAACAAAAATGCAGCGATACCCCCATCTTGGCATGCTGAAAATTGGTGAATCCGGTCAAGCTCCACAACGTAAGTACCCTCAGGAAGTAGCAGCTCCGCATAAAACTTGCCAGTATTTTCTCTTTCATTGACAGATAGGCGAATCTCACCTTGGACCGACTGGACATTGGTCGCATCATTACCCATATGGTCCCAGGGGGACACATCATTTAGCGCGCCTACCTGGTAGATATTCTGGCCTGTTATTACGAACTGTCCATCGTACAATTCGTGCTGCTCGGGGGCATAAAAACCCATTTCGGTTGCAGGCTGAAATCGTGGACCGATTTTCAGATTTTCGGCCCGAGGATGGTGCTGGCAGCCACCAATCAAGCCTAATATTACTACCATGAGAAGATTTGTTGATAGACTGGCTTCTGTAATTTTTTTAGGCTTAACCTGAACTAAAATCTGGTCTCTCATCAGAATTACTCCCATTAAGGTAGAGTATCTCTCTCGGTTTGTAGTAGTGTCTGAAAAAGAAGGTTGAATTTGACATACAATGGAGAGCATGCGCAATACGCCTAGACCTTTTAGTAAATCGCTTGCATTGCTGATAGTACACTGCTTCTACCTTGCGGGATGCGCATCATCAGTTTTAGTGCAATCTAGTTTTCCGACACCCCTCATAGAGCCCCTGCCTGTACATGTAGGGTTAGTTTTTTCCGAAGAATTGCGAGATTTTCAGCACCACGAAGAACTGCCACAACAAGCGAATTGGACGATCGACCTAGGTAATATCAATATCACAATGTTGCAACCCCTTTTTGAGAGTATGTTTGTCAGAACGCAAAACATAGAAGCAATTCCGGTCAATATACCCGAAAATAATGCCCTGGATGGAATACTAAGGGCCTCTCTTAATAGATTTGAATTCGATGTACCTACGACCAGCGATAACAAGTTCACCGAAGTTTGGATGCAGTATCAGCTCGATTTATATGAACCCGGCGGTGAGCTTATTACCGAGTGGCAAGTAAGTGGGTATGGCAAAGCCGAAATCGGTCGCACCAAGAGAACTGAAGCGGTCAGCAGGGCCGCTATCAATGCCATGCGTGAAGCCGGGGCTACAATTTCAACAAGGTTTGCCCAACAACCTCAAATAGGATTTTGGCTAAAGGAAAGACAAGATGCAGATCTTATTAATTAACAAGACTGCGATCTTGAAGGCTGGGGCTCTATGGATACTAGCAACCTTGCTTTGCTCTTGTGGGGTAACTTCGAGGATTGAACCATACAAGCAAACAAATAGTGTTATTGGCGCGGATGACCAACTCGTTGTGCTGGCAAGAAAACATCATACAAACTATGAAGCAGAATCGGGCATTATAGAGTGTATTAGTGATGGACTCGCGAATGGCAGCGAGGGGCTAAATGTTCACTCAAGTGTAGAATTTGAAGACAAACTTTACCCATGGTTTGAACCTTCAACTGCTCCACTAGATACGGAAGATCTTTCCGAGCTTCTAGAGAGGCCCGGTGTAGCTGGGCGAATTAAGGAAACAGGGGTGCGTTTCGTAGTTTGGCTAGATGGATCAACTGAACGAGTGGCCAGTGGAGGGGGCATTAGTTGCGCAGCCGGAGTTGGGGGTGCTGGCTGCATGGGGCTAGCTTGGTGGGAAGATGATGCACGCTACGATGCTACAGTCTGGGACATACAGGAACTTACATCAGCAGGAACAATCTTCGCAGACTACAAGGGGCGCTCAGTGATGCCGGCGATCGTCATACCGATTCCACTAATTGCACGACCCCGGGCAGCAGCTTGCAAGGGGCTCACCCAGCAACTCAGGGAGTTCTTAACTTCGCCATTTGGTTACGGATCTAGTCCCTCGTTAATTGGTGCCACCGAATAAACTAGGGTCACTAGAAGTTAGAACTATTTTTTTAAATGCAGAAAAAAATTGGCGGTGAAATACGAACCGACAATTAAAATACGAAGCCAAAATGGCACTCCTTCTGCTCGTCCTAGGAGTAGTGGTCCTGCCGCTGCCGATATATTGGGTAGGACAGCTGGTTATCGGGGAATATCCATCCGAACAGGGCTTATGGGGCCTAGAGAAGGCAATTTGGACAGATCTAATTAGGCTAAATCCACTCGGATGGTTCCTAGTCCTAAGCCCCTATGCCGTGGTTCAGATGGTGCGCATCGGACGAAGTGTATGGCGGGAAGGGAAAGCCCCCTGGAGCTGAAGTGTGCTCTAAACTAATCAAGGGGGTATTTATTCCTTTTGTTGCCCTAAAAAAACTCTAGTCGTTATTCTGGCTTAGAGCTGCCCCCTAGGATTACTCACAAACAGACTGCTTACTGCCAACTTTCGCCAAAACGGTGCTAATTCGCTAGGATAGGGGGGCGAATACTAATATTTTTGGCGGCTGATTAGCCCATTCAAATAGGAGAGTATGTGAAACACAGCAAAAAAAACTTTGCTGGAGCGTTTTTTTGGGCAATCGGCCTAACGATAACTGGGGCCTCAAACGCAGCAACAAACCTAGTAATAGGGGAAAAGCATCCAGAGATTTCTAAGCATGTTGTCCAGATTATGGAGGAGCTCCATTACGCAAAACCCCGAGTAGACAATTCCTTATCCTCTGCGATTTTAGACCGTTACCTTGATAGCCTTGACAGCAACCGACTTTATTTCCTGTCCACTGAAATAGCTACATTTGGCAGGTATCGCTATGAGTTTGATGAGCGATTACGTAGCGGGGAGCTTCAGCCTATCTTCGACATATTTAATGCATTCAGTGCACGAACAGAGGAACGCGTCGCTTACGCAATAGAAATTTTAGCTAACGAACCTGATTTCGATCTAGATGAGACATTCCGCTTTGATCGTAGCGAACTATCTTGGCCGGTATCTGAAGCCGCACTAAGGGAAATTTGGCGGAAACGAATCAAAAATGACGGGCTGGGCCTAATACTCACGGGTAAAACCTGGGCGGAAACGGTTGAAATATTAACTGAGCGTTACACTCGTCTAGCCACAAGAGTAACGCAAATTTCCTCTGATGATGTCTTTGAAACTTTCATGAATGCTGTCGCGCATACCATGGATCCCCACTCAAGCTATCTTTCACCACGCAATAGCGAAGAATACCGAATTGCAATGAGTCTATCCTATGAAGGAATTGGTGCGTCACTCCAGCTTCAGGAAGATTACGTAACTATCATTAACGTTATTCCTGGGGGGCCCGCCCAAGTTGATGGCCAGTTAAAACCCGAGGATCGCATTACCGCCGTAGGTCAAGGTACCGGAGGTGAGCTAGTAGATATTATTGGGTGGCGCTTGGATGATGTAGTGGACATAATTCGCGGACCCCTTGGTACGACGGTTCAGTTACAAATTCTGCCGGCGGGCGCAGCTCCGGGTTCTCCAGAGCAGTTAATTTCGCTGGTGCGCGATAAGGTTAAACTCGAAGAACAGGCAGCTAAAAGTCAAACTTTAAATATATCCAGAGGGGACCACGATTACAAAATCGGAGTGATCAGTGTTCCTAGTTTTTATCAAGATCATGCGGCTCGAAGTCAGGGTGACACAGAATATACAAGCACTACCCGAGATGTCACCCGCCTAATCAATGAACTAGAGAGCACAAAAATTGATGGACTCGTAATCGATCTAAGAGCTAATGGTGGTGGGCACCTATCCGAAGCCACCGAGCTAAGTGGGCTTTTCATTGAACGGGGACCCGTCGTGCAACTAAGAGAAACCCAGGGGCGGGTACAGCCACTTGATGACCCTAGTCCGGGAGAGGCCGTCTACTCAGGGCCACTAGCCGTGCTGGTAGATCGTTACAGCGCAAGTGCCTCTGAGATTTTTGCAGCGGCTATACAGGACTATGAACGTGGGGTTGTAGTGGGGCAACAAACCTTTGGCAAGGGCTCCGTGCAGAACCTTTTCAGCTTAGATCGCATCATGAGGGAATCCGGCTATGGGCAACTAACCCTCACGATTGGAAAATACTATCGTGTTACGGGTGATAGCACACAATACCAGGGCGTAGAGCCAGATATTCAACTTCCCTCACCTATCGATCTGGATCGCGTCGGCGAAAGCATTCGTGATACCGCGCTACCCTATGATCGCATCAAGCCGACCCGATTCCGAGCCAAACAGTCACTTGATGATGAAATTCAGAGACTAGAGGCCCAGCACACAGCAAGAACAACAACTGACCCGAATCTCAATTATTTAATTAGTGATATCGCTGCGTTAAAAACTATCAGGGATACTGAAACTATCTCGCTCAATCTATCCCAACGAACAACCGAACGCGAGAACCGCGACAAGCAGCAATTAGAAAGGGCAAACCTCCGGCGGGTGGCCCTTGGCCTGAAACCTGCAGAAAATCTAGAGGATCTAAGCTTAGAAGATACGCCCGATATCCTCCTAGAAGAAGCCGGTCGGATTGTAGCGGACATGGCAGCAATAGATGCTGCAGGTAAACTCTTAACTAAGCTTAACTAAAAACTCAAGAAATTCTTTCAGATGAAAGTTAAGCGCTCCGTAACAGCAGATCACACGAACCCGTGGCCTACAGAAAGCAAATAATCAAGCCATTTGTTTAGCATAATATTGCAACGCCAGCGATGATCCAATTCAAACGAGTGTGACTCAAGTAGCTCACGCAGCTTACGATGATGATGGCGATCTACTCCGCTTAAAGCAGCCGCTAAACGTGCGTCGTGATAGACCCGGATAGTTAGATCTGGATCAGGAATTGGCTCTCCTGACAGCTCCTCGAACCAATATGTCAGTTTTAATGTGGCGGTGTAAGGTTCCTGACTAAATAAGTCCAAATAGAGATTACAATCATTCTCAGTGCGTGAAATAGAAATCCTTTCATCCGAATCTAATGTGGGCACGAGACACTTAAGTTTGATGTAGTTACTTTCATAAATAGTCATCAGACCAGAAAAGCTTCCCGGTCTGTAAATAGTTTCTGGAACTATGCAGCTATCTATCAACATGACACAAAGCACGCCTCTTAGCTCTTTTCACAGGATGCCATAGCTAAGCTACAAACACGAATTCTCGAAAAAATACGGGCAGACCTAAAGGAGCAGGTGACGCTCTACCCCCATTTCATTCAATATGGTACTGGCGATCTCCTCAATAGAGCAGTGTGTAGTGTCTATATACGGAATATTGTGCCGATTAAAAAGCATCTCGGCCGCGCGCAGTTCTAAGTTGACCTGCTCAGTCGATGCGTAGCGCCCCACAGACCATCGTCCGAGCCGGATCTGCCGCAATCGATCTGGTGAGATGGTCAATCCATATAATTTTTTCTGAAATGGCAATAACGTGTCAGGCAACCGATCGATTTCTAAGTTATCTTCCGTTAACGGGTAATTTGCGGCAAAAATCCCGTACTGCAGAGCCATATAGACACAGGTCGGTGTCTTGCCAGAACGAGATACACCCGTCATTATCACATCGGCCTTACTATACTGCTGCGTCGTTCGGCCATCGTCAGCATCCATCGCGAAATTCATTGCATCGATCCGAGAATTGTAGCTTGTGGTGTCCTGCATGCCGTGAGCTTTGCCAGAAATATGCGAAGACTGACTGTCCAGTTCCTCTTCGATTTTGGTAAGGAAGGCCTCAAAAAAATCCAACACCAACCCATTGCAAAGGAGCAACGGCGCCCGAACTTCATCCTGAACGAAACTGGTGAATACGATCGGGCGTAATCCAGATTCAGTCGCTGCACGATTTATCCTTTCAGTCACTTGCTGTGCCTTGCCAAGTGAATCGACAAATGGCACAGTAACGAGGTTAAATTCAACTTTATCGAACTGCGTCAGTAAGCTGTGCCCTAACGTTTCTACCGTTACCCCGGTTTGGTCGGATACAAAAAAAACTGTTCTTTCGGTCATATCAGGATGGCTCCCTAAAAACCTGGAAGGCAAGTATAGCTCGGAAATTTATATCATTAAGCAGAGTATGATCGTCTTAACTTATGGAAAACGACTAAGAAGGGAAAATCACTCCAGTGCCCAATAAACACATCTACCTTTTTCACGAAGGCAATGCAGGTCTCCGAGACCTTTTGGGCGGTAAAGGCGCAAACCTCGCTGAAATGACCAACATCGGATTGCCTGTTCCTTCTGGCTTCACAATTACTACCGAGGTGTGCAAGGAATTTTATATCGGTGAGGAGCGACTGCCTACCGGCCTCTTTGATGAGGTAGAACGAGCTCTTGCTGATATTGAAAAAAGAGCTGAAAAAAAATTTGGGGATATAACTGACCCTCTTCTGCTCTCGGTCCGTTCTGGTGCCAAATTCAGTATGCCCGGAATGATGGACACAGTTCTAAATCTTGGGCTAAACGATGAGACAATTAAGGGGCTTGTCTCGGTTACTGACGATGCAAGATTTGCTTATGATGCGTATCGTCGCTTCATCATGATGTTTGGAAATGTTGTGATGGAGGTTCCAAAAAATGAGTACGAACAAGCTTTTACGGGACTAAAAAAACGTCTGGGTGCAAAAAAAGATACCGATGTTAGCGCGCCTGATCTCAAAGCGTTATGCGAAGAATTTAAGGCATTAACTAAACTACAAACCGGGCAAGATTTCCCTCAGAATACACTACAACAACTGGAAGCAGCTATCGAAGCTGTATTTCGGTCGTGGAATGCCGAACGCGCCATCCTTTATCGGCGTGTGGAAAATATCAGTAATGATATTGGAACTGCTGTAAATGTCCAAGCCATGGTCTTCGGAAATAGAGGTGACTCTTCGGGGACCGGAGTTGCATTCACGCGTGATCCCGCAAATGGCAAGAATGCGCTGTACGGTGAGTATCTCATGAACGCACAAGGTGAAGACGTCGTAGCCGGCGTTCGTACACCTGCCGATATACAGAAACTTTCGGATGACCATCCTAAAATCTATGAACAACTTAATAACATCGCACAGAAATTGGAGGCGCATTACCGGGATATGCAGGATATCGAGTTCACTATCGAAGATGGCCGACTTTTCATTCTTCAGTGCCGTGCGGGTAAACGAACTAAAACTGCAGCGATCAAAATTGCGGTGGATATGGTAAACGAGGGTTTGATTACAAGGGAGGAAGTGATGCTGCACCGTATAACTCCATCCCAACTTGAGCAGGCGATACATCCGCGTTTCACCGAAAAGCCAAAAGAGCAAATCCTGTCCGCAGGCATGAACGCTGGCCCAGGCGCCGCAACCGGGAAAATCGTGCTTACTTCCAAAAAAGCAGTCGAAACCTATGACGCAAATCCCGGAGTCTCCATTATTCTTGTGCGCGAAGAAACTAGCCCCGATGACTTGGCAGGAATGCTAGCAAGCAAAGGAGTACTTACAAGTCGGGGTGGACGCACCTCTCATGCCGCACTCGTAGCTCGACAGTTCGGTATTCCGACAATCTGTGGGTGTAGCGCGCTGCAGATTGACGAAAAAAAGGGGACTGTAACTATAGGTGAAAAATTGTTATGTGAAGGTGACTGGATTTCCATTGATGGCAGCAATGGTGTTGTGTACTCGGGCAACCTTGAGACTCAACCAGCGACAGAAATGGGAGAAACTGCAGCACTAATGCAATGGGCAGACTCTTTTCGCAAACTAAAAATTAGGGTAAATGCAGATACACCAGATCAAGCTGCTGAAGCAGTGAGGCTTGGTGCGGAAGGTATCGGTCTATGCCGAACAGAACATATGTTTCTTGGTGACCGGGTTCCCTTGGTCCAGAAACTGATACTTGCCGACAATGAAGCAGACCGCAACACAGCACTAGATGCGCTTTTACCGCTCCAACGGGAAGACTTTGAGGGCATTTTCAGGGCTATGGACGGCCGTCCAACTACAATAAGACTTATTGATCCGCCATTGCACGAGTTCTTGCCGGACGAGAGGGATTTACTCGTTGAGGTCACACGTCTGGAGTGTACCGAACCCGGATCACCTAAATTATCTGAACTCCGTCAAATTCTCTCTGCGGTCCGGGCTATGCATGAGGCAAACCCAATGCTAGGTCTGCGTGGTTGCCGCCTATCCTTTATTCTGCCTGGCATTGTCCAGATGCAGGTCACAGCCATCATTAGTGCTGCATGCCGGGTAAAAAAAGAAGGCATTGATGTAATTCCAGAAATTATGATCCCACTCATTAGTCATGTGAACGAACTAAAGTGGGTAAAAGATCGCTTGGAGCCAATCGCACAACAAACCATGCAGGAAGAAGAGCTCGAAATCGGCTACTCATTCGGTACTATGATAGAAACCCCAAGGGCCGCCCTGACGGCTGGAGAAATTGCGGCCGAGGCATCCTTCTTCAGTTTTGGGACCAATGACCTCACGCAGATGACCTTCGGAATCAGCCGAGATGATGCAAGTAGCTTCCTACCACAGTATCTTCATGAAACTATCCTGCCGGATGACCCCACCGAATCTATCGATCAGGCTGGCGTTGGGCGTCTGATAAAGTTATGTGTTGATGATGCACGTAAAGCTAAGCCAGATCTCAAACTCGGCATATGTGGAGAGCATGGCGGAGATCCTCGTTCCATAGCATTCTGCCACGCCATGGGCATGGAATATGTGAGCTGCTCACCAAAACGACTGCCGATTGCTCGTTACGCAGCAGCGCAAGCGGCCCTCATGGATAAAGATGATTAACAACAAGTCACCCTGCGGCCTTAATATCCTCAGGACTGCATTTAAGAATAACGCCCCATATTAGAGGTTAGGCCAGAGAAACCACTTATCGGGAAAACCGACGAAAATTTCAAAATAACTCTACAAGGTGGGATATTTCACTCAACTGACAATAGATGCTCACGGTAAAATTCAAGCTCACGAATCGAGTCGTAGATATCCGCTAAAGCCAAATGAGTGGATTTTTTTTGAAATTTATTTGAGGCGCTTGGCATCCACAAACGAGCTAATATCTTTAACGTAGACACATCTAAGTTCCTGTAATGAAAAAAAGAGGCCAATTCGGGCATATGACGTACCAGAAAACGTCTATCTTGGCATATGCTACTGCCACACATGGGTGATATTCCGCTATCCAAATGCTCTCTCAAAAACTCAAGTGTCTGTTGCTCTGCTTCGGATTCATCCACAGTGCTCGCACGAACCCGATCAACCAAGCCTGAAGTTTTATGCTGACGTTTATTCCAGTCATCCATGGAATCCAAAATGTTATCGGACTGATAGATCGCATGGACTGGGCCCTCGGCGAGTACCTTCAACTCTTTATCGGTAACAACGGTAGCAATCTCAATAATCAAATCGGCGTCCGGATTAAGACCTGTCATTTCAAGGTCGATCCAGATCAGATTATCTTTGCGCTTCAATTCATGCCTCCTTTAGTTGCTACCCGAATTGTAACAGCAGCACCCTTAACTGCCTTCATTGGTTTACTTTTATGAATGAGCAAGGCTTGGTTGTAGCCCGATTCCGACGCCATGTTTCTGTTCAGGACCGAAACGAAAAGCGCTATATGTGCCAGATGCGGAGTCGCGGTCTGCAGCCCGTGGTAGGTGATGAGGTTGAATGGCAGAAGACATCCCACGAAAGCGGTATGGTCACGAAAATACTGCCACGCGATGTGGAGCTGGCCCAACTCAATGCTCGTGGAGGTGCAGAAGTAATTTCGGCCAACCTCTCCCAACTCGTCATTGTCCTGGCCCATGAGCCCAAGCCTGACTGGTTCGCTATTGATCGCTATCTATGTGCAGCCGAATTAATACACACCAAAAGCCTGATCGTACTGAATAAAAAAGACCTCAACCCGGATCCTCCTGCTGTGCTTCGTGAATACGAAAATATAGGCTACCCGGTATACCAAATAAGCGCCAAAGAAGGTACGGGACTAGAGCCCCTGGCCCACGACATGGAGAACAATCGCAGTATGATCGTAGGTCAATCCGGTGTCGGGAAGTCATCTCTGCTGAATGCTCTCATAGGTGATACCCGTCAGGCTGTCGCCCATCTTTCCGAGAAAACTACCCAGGGACGGCATACCACAACAACTTCAATGATGTATCAACTCCCAAAAAGTGGGCAGTTAATTGATTCTCCTGGTGTGCGAGACTACACACCATACATAGAGAAACCTGAATTAATTCAAATAGGCTTTAGGGAACTCTCAGTCTACAAGGACAAGTGTCAATTTCGTAATTGTATACATCAAGCTGAGCCAGAATGCGGCATTAAGCAAGCAATTACTAAAGGAAAAATCTCTGGACGACGCTACGATAGCTACAAAAAATTATATAAATTAACTCAAGAAATCATTAAAAAAACGTAAATGGAGAAAATTCCAACGCATGTTATTCTGCATCCGCAGCCCGGTCTGTTGGGGGCCAGCTATTGTGCGCTGTGTTTGACGTCAGCGCCTATGGAACAGGCTTAACTCTGGTTTTAAGGGAATATTTTATTCGCCCCAAGGGATCGATCATCTTACCCCGGAGGCCATATCAACTGTCGTCCCGCTAACAAGTGTATATGAACATGGAATATTACCTGACCCCCCTCTTTGTTCGTGTTAAGGACCAAGCGATAGCCATCTACAGAGAACCCCTGATCTCTGGCAACTAACTTTGCGGTTAAAAAAAGATTGCCTGCTAAATTTTTTTGCTCTTCGGGAAAATCATTAACAGTAGAAATATGATTCTTTGGAATGATCAGCGCATGAAAGGGCGCCTGAGGAGAGACATCATGAAAAACTAGAATTTCTTCGTTCTCGTAGATACGCCTAGAAGGAACCTCACCGGCAACAATTTTGCAAAACAGACAATCCGGATCGCGAACAATATCCATAGACTTCCCTCTGCTCAAAAATTAATCCATCTCCCGCCTTCCAGTCAAAGCCCGGGCTAACGTACCACTATCAACAAACTCTAGCTCTCCGCCCATAGGGACCCCATAAGCAATGCGACTAGCCTGAATGTTTTCTTTTTTTGCCATTGATGCAATTATGTTAGCGGTCGCATCGCCTTCAACAGTGACACCAGTAGCCAAAATCACTTCGGCGATAACACCTCCCGCTAATCTTTCCTCAAGGAGATCCAAGCCCAGCTCTCCTGGGCCGATGCCATCAATTGGAGAAATATGGCCCATCAAAACGAAATATCTTCCAGAATAGGCACCGGTCTGCTCAATGGCAAGAACGTCAGCGGGAGTTTCTACTACACAAAGAAGTGAGCTATCACGCCGCTCATTAGAGCAAAGTTGACATATCTGATCCTCTGTCAGCATTCGGCAGTCCTTGCAGTAGGTAACCCGAGCAGCAGCACTCTCAAGGGCTTCAGCTAAGCGCTTTGCTCCCATCCGATCCTCGCCTAGCAAATCAAATGTCATGCGTTGAGCTGACTTCTGCCCAACACCGGGAAGGCACTGCAATGCCTGAATTAACTGCTTCAGTAATGGGGAGTAGTTCTCAGCCACTAGATTAAAAGGGTAGCTTCATGCCTTGTGGCAGAGGCAAGCCCCCAGTAATCCCAGAATATTTCTCCTGCACTTTACGTTCTACTTTTTTTGCCGCATCGTTGTAGGCTGCAGCAATAACAGATTCAATTGTCTGTTTTTTTTCCTTCAGAAGCTCATCGTCAATCTCCACCCGCCTCACCTTGTACTTACAAGTTATATGAATCTTCACCATTCCACCGCCGGCTTCACCCAGTACTTCCGTCGAATCAAGCTCTTTCTGGGCTTGCTTCATAGTCTTTTTCATCTGCTGGGCCTGCCTAAGCAGCTCTCCTATGTCTTTCATAAACTGCTCATCCCTTTAGTCTTCTGTGCATTCATTTGGATAATCAACATGTATTACGTTTTAGTAGATTGGATACTATCTGTTTCCAGTACGGCGTCAAACGCTGTCTTTATAGCCTCCACGTTAGAGTCTCCTTGGATAGCATCACGGGCTATACGAGTGCGTTCACTCTCGCTAGCCCGCCTTGCCTGAGCGGGGGTAATATCTTCAGTCTCACCCATTGTGATACTGATAGAAATGCCCCGGCCTAAATACTCAATCAGCGCTACCTCCAAGCGCTCACGAATTTTTTGGGTATTAAGGTGCATATGTTCATTAGCTACTACCAACTCTAAACGCCGCTCCCCGATCGTCTTTAAGGTACAGTTTTCAGCAAGTTGTCTTGCGAGCCCCGTAATTTTTAGCGCTTTCAGTAACAAGCCCCAGTCCTGAATTTTTGTGTGAGCAGACCGGTCCATCTTCCCTTCCTCTGGCCCTACTGATCTCTGCTTTAACTCTTTTTTTCTGGCTGATCTATCTGGGGGCTCTTCGTCATCTACTGTTGCCGGTCGAAATGCCAACATCCGGAGCAATGTCATCTCGAAGGCGACCCGGTGATCACGGCAAATGGCCAGATCCCGGCAACCATGAAGCGCAATTTGATAGTAAAGCTGCACATCTTCTGGAGACAGAGATTTCGATATTTTCTCCAAAAAATCTGCATCGTCTTCCGAGACACCCGGCCCGACAAGTTGAATCACAGCGATACGCTGAAAGGTAGCCATAATTTCACCGAGACACTTCTCGTAATCTGGTGCATGCTCATCAAGAGCGGAAACCTCATCCAATAATCGCGACCCATCCCCATCCGCAAGTGCACCTACAAGACTCTGAACGCGGCTACTATCAATACTACCTAACATTGAGCTCACTGCATCAGCACTCACGATACCGCTATTAAATGCAACCGCCTGGTCTAATAGACTCAGGGCATCTCTAACACTGCCTTCGGCAGCCTTGGATAATTCCAAAAGGCCCTGTGGTTCGGCACTAATTCCCTCTTCCGCTTCACAAATTTTCATAAGGTGATTTTGAATTCCGGAGGAAGGGATCCTCTTTAGGCTAAATTGGAGGCAGCGCGAAAGAACTGTGGCCGGTAAAGTGCGAGGTTCCGTTGTGGCTAAGAAAAATTTCATGTGAGATGGAGGCTCCTCGAGTGTCTTAAGCAACGCATTAAACGAATGCTTAGAAAGCATATGCACTTCGTCGATCAGATAAACCTTATAGCGCCCCAGAGTAGGGGTGTACTGAACGTTCTCCAGCATCTCCCGCATGTTTTCTACGCCGGTATGCGATGCCGCATCCAGCTCGATAAGATCTACAAAGCGTCCCTCATCAATGGCAGTACAAGCATCACAAAGGCCACACGGCTCAGCAACGACCCCGTCTGCACAGTTCAGTGCTTTTGCAAGAATACGAGCAATTGTTGTTTTTCCAACACCACGAGTGCCCTCGAAAAGATAGGCTTGGTGCAGGCGTTCCGCCGCTAAAGAGTTCATCAGTGCCTTAACGACGTGCTCCTGACCCACCACTTCCTCGAAACGCCGAGGTCTCCATTTCCTAGCAAGAACTGTGTAACTCACGGCTACTACTCACCTAAGTAATTCAAAAAATACGACCCTGAAGCCAATCATAGCCAACCAATCCGCCCCACTGGATGTATCGTAATAACTGGCGAAGATCGCAAGGGTCACGGATACTTTACCAGCCCCTTGCAGCCTGTAACACAATCAAACTATTCAAGTCTTTAAAGAATCTTAAGTAGCCTCTCTATTCCCATGTTTACCATGGATTTAATCAAAATCAAATTACCCAGTTTGAAACTAATTGTCCGGTTGGGTACTCTGCATCCGCCGCGCATAAGTAGCGTGGCGCCATATATCAACGTGAGACCGGAGAGGTGGCCGAGTGGACGAAGGCGCTTGATTGGAGTTCAAGTAGGCGGTTATACCGTCTCGTGGGTTCGAATCCCACCCTCTCCGCCATTATCGAATATATATAATTGATTATAAAGGAGTTTTTAATATATTTCTTCTGCGGTCTTACCGCCGGTCTTATTCCCCAGCACCGCATACGGCTTACATTTAGCACTGAAACATGCCCAGTATCACGCAATTTCCCTTTCCTTCCGATACCGCGCCCGAGCCCCAGGTGGTCGAGTGGATTGCCGAGGTGCTTTATCTCAAAAGGTATCGAAAAGGTGGAGACGATAGATCGTACGTAAAGAAACGTGTCCGCAGTCGCATCCGGTACGCCCGTAAAATAAAGAAAGACCCCCGGCTGCGGAAGTTGGAAAACGGTCACATCAACGTCTCTCAGTTCTTTGGTTGGGCCGTCTTACAAAAAAAATGGGAAGCACTTAATAAGGTAGGTGGTCTGCGCGCAGATGCCACTGTAGATCTAAGTGAGGGGGAACCTGTACCCGGGGTTGTCGCCAAGGTTGGGAGTGTTGACGTCTATCACGTACCGGATGACCCAAACGAGCTAAAGGCCAGGTACATAGCAGAACACCTGGCTAGACTGAAGTGCGAGGCACGTAATAAGGAATTAGAAGCCGAAAACAACCAACTCAAAGATCAACTGC
>CAYXIJ010000028.1:0-231 GCA_964465375.1 uncultured Gammaproteobacteria bacterium
ATAGAGTCAAGGGATATGACGCGAGCCCTACGAGCTGTGCACGCAAGTTTTTATCTTTCAGCTAAAACGATTTCTATAGGATTGATTGGGTCGGGATCTGTTGGAAGCGTGCTGCTTGATCAATTAGCAAGCGAAGTAGAGCGACTAAGGGATTCCTTTGGTTTGGATCTTCGTATTCGTGCTATCTGTAATTCAGGTGTGATGCTTTTGGAGGATCAGAGGGTCAATCTC
>CAYXIJ010000028.1:241-25529 GCA_964465375.1 uncultured Gammaproteobacteria bacterium
GTTGGCGCGATGATTTCTCTGAAGCCGAACCCCTAGATCTCCAGCATTTTTCCAAGCACGTAAATGCTGATCATATTCCGCATGCAGTTTTAATTGATTGTACCGCTAATGAGGGTGTTGCCGAGCATTACGCAAGGTGGCTAGAAAGGGGCATTCACATTATTACGCCCAATAAGCTTGCTTATACTGGCTCAATTGGGGCCTACAGGGCCCTTAAGGGCGCGGGTCACTCAGCCGGCACACATTTTCTTTACGAGGCAACAGTTGGTGCTGGGTTGCCTATTATTCAGACGCTAAATGACTTGGTAGAGACAGGGGACGAGATAAGGAGCATCAGCGGAATTTTTTCTGGAACTTTGGCATATCTTTTTAATGTATTTGATGGGCAGCGGCCATTTTCTGAGATTGTGCGTGAAGCAAGGGCTCTTGGTTATACAGAGCCCGATCCCCGGGAGGATCTCTCCGGTATGGATGTGGCACGGAAGGCTGTAATCTTGGCTCGGGAAGTCGGGTTACCCTTAGAGCTCAACGACATTGAGATTGAAAGCTTGGTTCCTGGCAGTCTTGTTGGGGTATCTCTCGAGCGCTTCATGGGAGAATTAGAGGTATTTGATGCCCCAATGGCGGAAAAGTATAAGCAAGCCCAAAGGAAAAATTGTTTGTTGCGATACACCGCTGACCTCAATCTCATTGATGGTACTGTCGGTGTAAAATTAGGACACTACCCTCCCGATCACGCATTTTCTAGCATTAGTCTTACGGATAACATTGTTCAGTTTGTCACGCGACGTTACTGTGATAATCCGCTTATCATTCGGGGGCCGGGCGCTGGCCCGGACGTGACAGCTGCAGGAATTTTTGCTGATCTACTAAGGTTGTGCAGTATGCTGAGAGCCAATCACGACTAAATTGGGTTAAATATGCAGCAACTATAAAGTTGCTAACAGGCTAAATCATGCTTTATGTAAGCACCAAGGGCGGGCACAAAATCGATATCGTTGGTGCTTTGATGCAGGGGCTGTCTCCGGACGGAGGTCTTTATGTTCCGAAGGAGCTGCCAAACATCAATGCCAGCCAATTGCACAGCGAAACGATACCCGGGTTTGCGGTGGATTTGCTTTCACCTTTTTTTGAGGGTTCTTCTCTAGCCCCCGTTTTGGGGGAAATCTGCCGAGATGCTCTAAATTTTCCGATTCCTCTGCACTCTCTCGAGACAGAAAACGGGGATTTGGCAGTTCTGGAGGTTTTTCACGGGCCGACGGCAGCCTTTAAGGATGTGGGGGCCCGGTTTTTAGCGGCTTGCATGGAGAGGATCCTCCCAGAGCTTTCTGTCTTGGACAAAAGGCCTGTAACAATTTTGGTTGCTACCTCGGGGGATACTGGTGGGGCCGTAGCCTCAGCATTTCACCGTCGGGCAGGTGTTCGTGTTGGAGTGCTCTTTCCTAAGGATCAGGTTTCTCCTCGTCAAAAACATCAATTGACCTGCTGGGATGGAAATATTCGTTCATTTGAAGTGGATGGCTCCTTTGACGATTGCCAAGCATTGGTAAAGGCTGCTTTTACTGATCCTGAGCTCAGCAGAGCTTATCGGTTTAGTGCAGCTAACAGTATCAACATCGGTCGTTTACTACCACAAGCCGTCTATCATGGAATTTCGAGCCTGCAGTATTGGCAGGCGCATGGTTCTCGCCCAAATTTTATTGTTCCCACCGGCAACCTAGGCAATGCAATGGCGTGTATTTGGGCAAAAGGCATGGGTATGCCTATTGGAGACATCGTTCTTGCTACTAACTCGAATCTAACGATTGCAAATTTTCTCGCCACTGGACATTATGAGACTCGCTCAAGTGTTCCGACGCTCGCGTCGGCCATGGATGTTGGTGCTCCTAGTAACATGGAGCGCTTGCGTCATCTTTTCCCTGATTTTGGTTCGTTACGTGCGGCGATAGAATGTTACCCAGTACCCGATCAAGCTATTCGCTCTCAAATCGCAAAGGATTATGGTCGTTTTGGGCGCCTTTGGTGTCCGCATACGGCAACTGGCTTCTGGGCCTATGATAATTTACCCGAGAGTCGCCGGCTCGACAAAGCGTGGATAATTGTAGCCACTGCCCATCCAGCAAAATTTAATAATATTGTTGAAGAGATTGTTAATCTAAAGGAGATAGAGGCGCCATCTTCGCTTGCAAGCCTCTTGGAGCTCCCTGTTCAATTTGAGCCGCTTGGAACTGATCTCAAGACACTTGGTGAGGCCCTAGCGCAGTGGGATAAATAGAATTTTTGCTAAAAGATAATAACTGCGGCGGTCTTATTTATTATTACAAAGAGATTGGTGTGCTGCCATCTGTTCTATCATTTTCATAGTTGGAGATTTTTTTGTTGCGCTTAGGTAGATCAAGTTTACTTGTCAGGGCCTGCGATACGGTGAGTGTAGAAACTTTTCGTGATATTCACATCGAGGATGGGGTCGGAGGTCTTATACAAATTGACTTTCTGTTGCTTACGGGGCGCGGCTTAGTTGTACTCGATATGAAAGAGGTGAGTGGAATGGTATTTGGAGCTGATGAGATCGATGAGTGGACGGTAATGCATCAGAATCAGCGGTTAAGCTTTACTAACCCCCAGCATACACTTGATTATCGTTTAATAGCTGTTCGGCAATTAGTAAGGGGGCTGCCTGTGTTTGGACACATTTTGTTTCCAAATGATGCTGAATTTAACAAAGAAAGGCCCAAGTATGTGATCCTCGTCGATGAGTTTCTTGAGCGCTACAAGAGGCCTGAAAGGTTAGAGCTGGAGCGTTTACTTGCTGCCTATTATCCATATTGGGATAAAATTAGAGATCTATCTGGAAGGGCAAGCGAAGCTACTTAGTCTTCGCTTGAGTGCTTCCTGTTATTCATTTTTTTAACTTAAGATTTTATTTTTCCTTTGGGTTGGATGGTAGGCCAAACAGCATTTCTGCATTGCGAGTTGTTGAGTTCGCGATCGTTTCTAGAGGGTAGCCTGTCTCTTTGGCGAGGCGTTTGAGAATATGTGGCAAGAATCGTGGCTCATTTCGTCGTGAGCGTGGCTTTTCTGGGAGATCTCTAGGCATCAGGTATGGCGCATCAGTCTCTAGTAGCATGCGGTCAAGCGGTAACTTGCGTACTGCCTCACGTAGGTTTGCTCCACGGCGTTCGTCACACAGCCAGCCGGTTATGCCGATGTATAAGTCAAGCGCCAATAGTTTTTTTAGCTCATCAGGGCCGCCGGTAAAGCAATGAGCGACTCCACCTACTAGTTCGTTACGCGCCTCCCGTATTATAGATAGAAATGTATCAAACGCATCCCGTTGGTGAAGAAAAACCGGTTTTTTTATTTCCTGTGCCAGCTCTAATTGGGCATTAAATGCAGATCGTTGTTTCTCTGGTGAGGAAAGATTTCTAAAATAGTCTAACCCACACTCTCCAACCGCGACTGCGGCGGGGAGGGAAAGCAAATCGCGAAGCGCATTTTGAGTAAATTGGTCAAATTCTTTTGCATAATGGGGGTGTACTCCAACGGTACAAAAGACCTTCCCAGGGTAGCCGCTAGCAATTTCTGCTGCGCGCAAACTGTTACTTACTGAGGTGCCGGTCACGATAAGGCGAGTTACTCCTGTAGTTTTTGCTAAAGCGATAACTTGGTCTTGGTCCCCATCAAAGCTATCGCTTGTTAGGTTTGTTCCAATATCAATTAATTTGAGCATAGCTATCGATTCTGCCGGTATTTGCTGGGCTCGGCAACGCATGAATCAGACTAGTTATATGCTGCGACTACCAAGATCGCGTCATGCTACTTTCAAGTACTTCATTTTTAAGAAAAGAGTATCATTGATCGACAGATTTTTGTGTTGATATGGAGAAAGTTACAGTGAATGATGAATTTGAACCATTAGATTACACCGATCTGCATGGCACGCAAAAAAATACGACACTACAGGAAAACCTAAAATCTCGCACAATCTGGCTGCGTTTATTTTTTATCTTTGTGTTTATTGCCATCTATAGCGTCTCAAGAATTATAATTAGTGCCGTAATAATTTCGCAGTTCTTTTTTGTGCTTATTGCGGGCAAAAGAAATGAACGTTTAAATGAGTTAGGTCAGGGACTTGCAACCTATACTTACCACATAATTTTATACCTAACATTCAATACAGAAGTTCGTCCTTATCCTTTTGAGATGGATTGGCAAAGTAGTCTGCCAGAGGAGAGTAAGCCTTGAGGAGCCATTTAGAAAAATTGAATTTGTAGTGAGGTGCGGTCCGGTTCGTTAGGTGGATTAGCTAGCTTGCCAGTTGTCGTAATACGTAATGCAAGATACCACCGTGTTGGTAGTAGTCTCGCTCTCTCGGTGTGTCAATTCGAACGCGGGCCTTGAAGACAATTGGGTCACTACTGGGTCGAGTAGCCTTTATTGTAACTTCGCTGGCTTTACCTCTATCCATGCCCTGTATATCGTAGGATTCAGTGCCATCGAGACCCAAAGTTTTGGCATTTTCATTTGTCCTAAATTGCAATGGAAGTATTCCCATGCCTATCAGGTTAGAGCGATGGATCCTTTCGTAGCTCTCAACAAGTACAGCACGAATACCAAGTAGGCTTGTGCCTTTTGCGGCCCAGTCTCGGGATGAGCCACTCCCGTATTCCTTTCCCCCGATAATCAATAGGGGCGTGCCTTCATCTTTGTAGCGTAAGGCTGCATCAAAAATACTAGTTACCTCGTGGCTTGGGATGTGTGTTGTCCAGCCACCCTCAGTATCAGGCGCCAGTTTGTTTCGTAATCTGATGTTTCCAAAGGTGCCACGCATCATGACTTCATGATTACCTCTACGGGAGCCGTAGGAGTTGAAGTCTTTTTTTGCGATACCTTGCTCTAATAGGTATTTTCCTGCGGGACTATTTTCCGGTATCGCGCCCGCGGGGGAAATGTGATCAGTAGTTACAGAGTCTCCCAAAAAAGCTAGCACCCTAGCTTCAGAGATATCTTTTATGGGAGCCGCAGTTGCTGTCATTCCCTCAAAGTAGGGTGGGTTTTTCACGTATGTCGACTCGTCTTCCCATTCATAGTTTTCCCTTTCAGATACTTCTAGCGAATTCCAATTCTCATCTCCGTCAAAGACACTCGAGTAGCTCGTATTAAACATACCTGCATCAACATTTTGGGCTATGAGTTCTTGAATATCCTTTGTGCTAGGCCAAACATCGCTCAGATAGACAGCTGCGCCCTCCAGATCAAAGCCCAGAGGGTCGTTATAGAGATCTGCCTTCATTGTGCCCGTGAGTGCGTAAGCCACGACTAGGGGAGGCGAAGCCAAAAAATTCATTTTTACAAGAGGATGGATTCTTCCTTCGAAGTTACGGTTACCCGATAGAATTGAGCAACCCACAATATTTTGGGACTGAACAATTTTGGCAGTATCATCCGGGAGCGGACCAGAATTGCCGATGCATGTTGTGCAGCCATAACCGACTATGTTGAATCCAAGCTTCCCAAGGTCATCAAGCAGACCCGCTTTTTCTAGGTATTCGGTTACAACCTTTGATCCAGGGGCGAGGGACGTCTTGACCCATGGTTTTGTTGTTAGGCCCCGTGCTGTAGCATTTCTCGCTAAAAGACCAGCTCCAATCATTACCGCTGGATTTGATGTATTTGTGCAGCTCGTGATTGCAGCGATAAGTATTGCTCCATCTTCAATTTTGATCTTTTCTTTGTCCTTTGTAGCTTTTTGTTTATCAACAGCAGACTGAGGTGGGCTAATTTCCTCAATCAGCCTACGGCAGGCTTTTGAAGCTACATTTAAGGGAATGCGGTCTTGTGGGCGCTTTGGTCCCGCGAGGCTTGGTACAACAGAGTCAAGCGCAAGCGTGAGCTTGTCACTGTAGGAGCATTGAGTTTGCCCTCTCCACATTCCCTGTTCTTTGGCGTAGCTTTCTACCAAACTGACTTGAGCTTCGGTGCGTCCAGAGAGCCTTAGGTATCGAAGTGTCTCGTCATCGATTGGAAACATTGCGCAAGTACTGCCAAACTCGGGCGACATATTTCCCAGGGTGGCACGGTCTGCTAGTGGGAGGTGGTTAAGTCCGTCTCCATAAAATTCAACAAATTTTCCAACAACGCCTCGTTGTCGGAGCATTTGTGTAACGGTCAAGACTAGATCTGTTGCAGTAGTACCTTCGCGGAGTCTCCCTGTGAGCTCGAAACCGATAACATGAGGAATTAGCATTGTGATCGACTGCCCAAGCATGGCAGCCTCCGCTTCGATGCCGCCTACTCCCCATCCTAGAATTCCAAGCCCATTGATCATTGTTGTATGTGAATCGGTGCCTACTAGGGTGTCTGGATAGGCCAAGCGGGGACCACCTGCACGGTCGACATCGAAGACGACTCGACTCAAGTATTCAAGATTTACCTGATGGACAATTCCGGTATTTGGTGGAACGACCTGAAAGTTATCAAAAGCATTTTGGCCCCAACGGAGAAAAGCGTAGCGTTCTTTGTTTCGCTCAAACTCAATAGCATTATTCATAGCAAGGGAACCTTCTGTGCCGAAGGAATCTACTTGGACCGAATGATCAATTACAAGTTCCGCAGGGCAAAGTGGATTGATGCTCGAAGCTTTTCCTCCAAGCTTAAGAACCGCATCGCGCATTGCCGCTAGATCAACTACTGCTGGTACGCCGGTGAAGTCTTGAAGGATTACCCTTGCAGGGGTAAAGGCAATTTCCTGATTGGATGCCACCTGTGGCTTCCATTCATAAAGGGCTTGTATGTCATCAGCAGTTATATCTTTGTCATCTTCGTGGCGTAGCAGGTTTTCTAAAAGGATTTTTATGGTATAGGGTAATTTCTCGGCTTTTGGACCGAGCGCATCTAGCCTAAAAATTTGGTATTCGTTTTTAGGATTTTTGCCTACCGTTATTTTTTGTTTGGCGCCGAAACTATCTTTCACCAGGTTTGCCTCTGGAGTTAAAGTGCGCGAATTATATCAGGGGTAGCTAGACAGCGAATGCCAGGGACCTTTCTTTCATTTTGGCTGATCGAATTTTCGCCCCCCCAAGGCAGTGATCATCTTGGTAAAAGACTACATATTGACCAGGTGCGATTGAGCGCTGTGGGCTTTGAAAAAAAACCCCTAGATCTTTGTCCGCTCTGCGCGTGACTACACAAGGCTGATCAGGTTGGCCATAACGTATTTTTGCTGCACATGGAAAGACCTTGCCTTGATCCAGCTCTTTTGGTGTTCCGTTAATCCAGTGGGGGGAGTTAGCTTGGAGCCAATTTTGAAATAGAAGAGGGTGATTTTTTCCTTGCACCACGAGCAATACGTTACTTTCAATATTTTTCTGGGCTACGTACCAAGGGCCAGAAGGATGCCCAGAAAGCCCCCCAATTCCCAGCCCTTGGCGTTGCCCTACAGTGTAATAGGGGAGCCCATGATGCCTTCCAATCACTTGTCCTTGTTCGCTTTGGATTGGGCCGGGCTGTGGTGACAGATACCCCCTAAGAAAGGGTCGAAACGGCCGCTCTCCGATGAAGCAGATACCAGTGCTACTTTTTTTTTCTGAAACGGACAATCCCGCTCGCCTCGCTATTGCTCGCACCTGTGTTTTATTCAATTGTCCAAGCGGAAATAGTATGTCGTTAAGATATTTTTTTTTAACAGAATGAAGGAAATAGCTTTGGTCTTTGTCTGTGTCCAACCCCTTAAGCAGGCGAATTTTTCCAAGCGAAGAATCAAGCCGGGCGTAATGTCCCGTAGCTAATTTCACCCCGCCAAGTCGACGTGCGTAGTTTAACAAAACGTCGAATTTGATCTCACGGTTGCAAAGCACGTCTGGATTAGGTGTGTACCCCAGTTCATGTTCTTTTAGGAAGTACTTAAAGACACGGTTTTTATATTCCTTTGAAAAATTTATCCTGTGGAGTGGTATTCGTAGCTGAATACATATCTTTCGAGCATCTTGAAAATCAGTAGCCGCCTCGCAGTATTTATCTTCCTCCCAATTAGTCATATGCAGGCAATGGACTTCATGGCCGGACTCTTTGAGCCGGAATGCAGCAACAGCTGAATCAACACCACCGGATAGTGCAACGAGATGCAGCCCCCCTTTACTCATCCACGCGCAAGCTCTATTTTTGGGCTGGCCGCGAGGCTAGACATTTTTCGAAAGCTTCACTGCCATACCAAGATAGTCCTCTGGCTTTATTTCCAATAATCGACTTTTTTCTTTCTCAGGTAAGGCTGAGGAGCGTATAAACTGATGCAATACTTCTCGATCGATGTTTCGGCCCCGTGTTAATTCCTTGAGTTGCTCATATGCATCTGTCACTCCATGACGACGCATCACTGTCTGAACTGCCTCAGCTAAAACCTCCCAGCTTTCTGCTAGGTCAGCACCAAGTCTTTCCGTATCCACTTCAAGTTTACTTAGCCCTTTTTGGCATGACTCATATGCGATTGCACTGTGACCAAGCGCCACCCCAGCATTACGTAAAACTGTAGAATCGGTTAGATCTCGCTGCCATCTAGATTTGGTTAATTTTCGGGCTAGGAATTCTAATACGGCATTTGCCATTCCTAGGTTACCTTCTGCATTCTCAAATTCGATGGGATTAATTTTATGAGGCATGGTAGAGGAACCCACCTCGACTCCTGAGGTGGTACGGCGGAAATATCCTAAGCTGATATAGCCCCATAAGTCGCGCGTCAGGTCTATCAATACATTGTTAAATCGAATTAGCGTTTGCCCATACTCTGCAATCCAGTCGTGGGGTTCAATCTGTGTGGTATAGATGTTTGGCTGCAGCCCTAACGAGGTAACAAAACGTTCGCTAACTCCCTTCCAGTCGATGGCTGGGTAGGCTGCTATGTGCGCATTAAAGTTTCCAACGGCACCATTGCACTTCCCATAAATTACTAGCTCATCAAATATTTGGCGCTGCTGTCTAAGTCGAGCGGCAAAATTTGCCATTTCCTTTCCAAGAGTAGTGGGAGTAGCGGGCTGGCCGTGGGTGCGGGCCAGCATTGGAAGATCTGAAAATCGATGCGCCATCTCTCGGAGGTCAGTGATCAGAGCATCCATTAATGGGATTAGTACCTTGCTCCGTGAGTCATGAAGCATAAGGGCATAAGCAAGATTATTGATATCTTCTGAAGTGCAGCCAAAGTGAAAAAAGGTTGAAAGAGGGGGTCTAAATTTTTCCCTGAGAAAGTACTCCACGGCTTTTACATCGTGATTGGTCTCAGCCTCAATTTTTTTTACCTTAATAGCATCCTTGAGGTCAAAGTTTTGCAGAAGGGCTGTTAGTTTGCCCTCCGTTTTGCTGTCAAGGGTCTTGAGTTCTTTGATTGTTGGCTCATTTGCCAGATGTCTTGCCCAGCTAACCTCCACTAATACCCGATATCGAATAAGGGCATACTCGGATAGGTGTTCTCGGAGCGGAGCCGCTTTGTCGCTATAGCGGCCATCCAATGGAGATAGGGCTTTTAGATTGGCGGAATCCAAGGTATGTGTCCCAGCCTCCCTATACAAGCGATCACGGAGTGCGCATCATACACTATCCTCACACTTATTCTGGAGGGTCGGATGACCGCAAAGTTTAGAATAGAGAAAGACAGCATGGGTGAGCTCAAAGTTCCAGTAGATGCTTTGTGGGGCGCCCAGACCCAACGGGCCATTAATAATTTTCCCATAAGTGGCCAGCAGATGCCCAGGCGATTTATTGGGGCTCTGGGCCTAATTAAATGGGCAGCTGCTGAAGTCAACCAAGACCTAAAGCTTTTAGAGCCGGCAAAAGCCAAGGTGATTCAGGCTGCGGCCCTAGAGGTGGCAGCCGGAAAATATGACAAACATTTTCCCGTCGATGTCTACCAAACAGGTTCAGGAACGAGCTCGAATATGAATGCCAACGAAGTTATTGCGCGGGTAGCTAGCCAGTCTTTGGGCAAGGAAGTTCATCCTAATGATGATGTGAATTATGGCCAGAGCAGTAATGACGTTATTCCTTCCGCGATTCATATAAGTGCAGCCATGGCTGTTACGGAGGAGTTACTTCCCTCTTTGGAGCACCTTGCGTCCGTTTTAGAGAAAAAGGCTAAACAGGTTGGAAAAGTTGTAAAAACTGGACGAACCCACTTAATGGACGCCATGCCGCTTCGTATGGATCAAGAGCTAGGCGCATGGGCCACGCAGATCCGCAATGATATTCAGCGCATCTCAGGAGCACTTAAGAATCTTGGTGCATTAGCGCAGGGCGGTACAGCAGTGGGAACAGGAATTAATGCACACTCTGAGTTTGGCGCACGAGTTGCATCAAGGCTTACTGATCACACAGGAATTCCATTTCGCTCAGCCGATAGTTATTTTGAGGCCATTTCGTGCCAAGACACTGCAGTAGAGTTGTCTGGCCAGATCAAGACGACCGCTGTGAGTCTAATGAAGATTTCCAATGACCTGCGGTGGATGAACAGTGGTCCACTATCAGGGCTTGCCGAGATTACCCTTAAACCTGTCCAGCCCGGAAGTAGTATTATGCCCGGGAAAGTAAACCCGGTAATACCGGAGGCAGTAACTATGGTGGCGGCCCGCGTGATCGGTAATGACAGCACGATCACCATTGCCGGACAATCCGGTAACTTTCAGCTTAATGTCATGTTGCCAGTAGTTGCTCATGGGCTTCTGGAGAGTATCGAGTTATTGGCGCGCTCCAGCAAGATACTCGCTGATGGAGCAATAGCGGAAATGACAGTTAATGAGCAACAATTAAAAGAGGCGCTTGAGAGGAATCCTGTTTTAGTAACAGCGCTTAATCACGTAATAGGTTACGAGAAAGGGGCAAGTGTGGCCAAAAAAGCCTATGAACAGGGTCTTTCGATTCTAGAGATAGCTTCCAGGGAGACCGATCTTAGCCGAGAGGAGCTTAAGTCATTGCTGAACCCCGTAGAGTTGACTAAGGGCGGAATAAGGGGCTGAACGGGAGAATGCGTTCGCTGATTGAAGCGCGGCTTGCAGATAGGTCGCCGCCCGTGGATCCAAGGACTGAGTTATTGGCGTCAGTCCATGGCTCAGTGCCTAGTGAGCTGCTTGAAATCCTAGATCGCCCAGCTCGACCGGCGGCTGTTTTATTGGGTCTTGTGGAGCGCCACGGCGACTTGCATATTATTCTTACTGAGCGCGCCAATAACCTTAAGGAGCACCCAGGTCAAGTAAGTTTTCCTGGTGGTCGCATAGAAAGGGACGACACAAGTCCTACGGCTGCAGCATTGCGTGAGGCTGAAGAAGAAATTGGCCTTAAAGCGGAGAAAGTAGTTGTAGCAGGGTATCTAGATCCCTATCTTACGGTGACCGGCTTTCTTATTACCCCAGTGGTTGGATTTGTGAATAAAAGCTTCATAGCGAGGCCAGATCCGATTGAGGTAGTTGAGGTTTTTGAGGTGCCGCTCAAAAAGGTTCTTAGGGGGCAGGGTATTGAGAGGGGGTATCGGACTCGGCCGGATCTTGACGCAACTTTTAAAATCTATGAGTTTTCATTTGAAGGTCATTATATTTGGGGTGCAACTGCAGCCATATTATTAAAGTTTTTAAATTTAATTTATGATTAAAAAACAAAGATATAAGAGATATTTAGATAAGTTACTTGAATTCGTGATGCGTCTTCGGGATAAAACTGAGGGAAGTCCATGGGATCAGAATCAGACTCTAGAGAGTATTGCACCCTATACGCTGGAGGAAGCATATGAGGTTATCGATGCTATAGAAAGGAAGGATTTCCGCAACCTCATGGAGGAATTGGGGGATCTTTTGTACCAGGTGGTTTACCAGTCTCAGATTGCTAAAGAGATGAATCTTTTCGATTTCGGTGATGTTACCGAGGCAATCTGTGAAAAATTAGTTAGTCGTCATCCAAGCTTATTTAATAAATCAAAAAAAAATACAATAAAATCAAATGTTAATGACCATCAGGCCGCAAAAGACGGTGTGCGATCTCGGGAACCCCGTGGATTACTATCGTCGATTCCCTGCGGTTTGCCTGGGTTAACACGTAGCCTTAAGTTGGGCCGTCGCGCAGCGGGTGTTGGCTTTGATTGGACTAGTGTGGCCGAGGTTAGGCAAAAAGTAGGCGAGGAGATTGTTGAGTTGGATGAGGCAATCGATGCTGGTAGCAATGAAGCTATTGCTAGCGAGATGGGGGATCTTTTCTTGTCGCTAGCAAACTTATCTCGCCATTTGGGCTTGGATCCCGAGAGTTGTGTACGTAGCGCTAACAGCCGTTTTGAACAACGTTTTCAGCAAATTGAGGATAAAGTGAACAAGGAAACTGGGGGGTGGGAGGCACAGGACATCGTCAGCCTTGAACGACTTTGGCAGCAGGCGAAGGCCGAAACCCAAGTATAGATACGGGGATAGCTCGATAAAAACTATTCTTTGTTTTATTCCTCTTTTTTGCTAAACAGCGGCTTCATCATGTCCAATGGCAATGGAAAAACTATTGTGCTGGTATTGCGCTCACTAGAAATTTCTGTGAGGGTTTGAAGGTATCGGAGCTGTAATGCCTGAGGTTGGCCCGCTAGGACATCGGCTGCTTCAGCAAGTTTTTTGGATGCCTGAAATTCTCCCTCCGCGTGTATGATTTTTGCCCGTCTGGCTCTTTCTGCTTCCGCTTGGGCGGCTATTGCACGAATCATGCTTTCATCTAAGTCTACATGTTTGATTTCTACATTGGTGACCTTGATCCCCCAGGTTTCAGTTGCCTGGTCCAAGATACCTTGAATATCAACATTAAGGGTTTCTCGTTCGGATAGCATTGCATCTAACTCATGTTGGCCCAATACAGAGCGAAGGGTAGTTTGTGCTAGCTGGCTGGTAGCTTCCACACGATTTTCTACCTGAATAATTGCCTTTTCTGGATCTACCACGCGAAAATAGATTACTGCACTGACTTTAACCGACACATTATCTCTGGAGATTACATCCTGAGTAGGGACGTCCAGAACAATTGTCCTTAGGTCAAGTCGAATCATTTTTTGTAATCCGGGAATAACAATAATCAAGCCCGGTCCCTTAACTTTCCAAAAGCGCCCAAGTAGAAAAATGACGCCTCGCTCATATTCTCTAAGGATTTTGATAGCGCTGAATATAAAGAGAACAATTATTGCAAGCAGAAACAGTGGCATTTCAAATAATCCAAACATAACGACCCCTTAATTGATATTGTCAGAGGGCTCAACATATAGCAGTAGCCCTTCAATTTTTATCACACGTAGATTCTGATTTTTTGCAATCGGCTCAGATGATCGCGCTAACCAGCGTTCTCCATGTACCCAGATTTGACCTTCCTGATCGAAGCTCTCCAGCGCTCGCCCGGGTGCGCCAGTCATTTCCTCAATTCCGCTGACAACAGGCCTGGCTCTAGATTTCATAGCAAACCAAATAATTCCCATGAGCGCTAATGCAGCCGTGAGTGAAATGGCAAAAATTAGTGGTACTGAAATACCGAATCCTGGTATGTCTGTATCAACCAGTATCACGGAACCAAATACGAACGCAGCTATCCCGCCAATTCCAAGAGCTCCGAAGCTGGGCATGAGAAACTCCCCGATTATGAGAATGATTCCTAGGAGGATCAAGGCAAGCCCAGCATAATTAATAGGTAGCACTTGGAAGGCAAACAGGGCCAGAAGAAGCGAGATAGCCCCTACAACACCTGGCAGGAGGCCCCCAGGGTTGTATCCTTCCAAGATCAAGCCGTAGATCCCCACAAGCATAAGGAGGTAGGCTAGCGTTGGGTTGCTAATTACCTCAAGCAAACGGGTCCGCCAGTCCGGCTCAAAGCGTTCAATAGGAAGCCCTGCGGTATTGATGGTTGCAACTGAGCCATTTAGCTCTACCTCCCATCCGTCAAGTTGCTTCAGGAGGTCGGCTAGATCGTTAGCAATCAAGTCAATGACATTGCTTTCAAGCGCCGCCTGAGCACTAAGGCTTTCAGCTGACCGTACGGCAGCCTCGGCCCACTCTGCATTGCGTCCACGTTGCTCCGCAAGGCTACGTATATAAGCCACCGCATCATTAATAGCTTTCCGTTCAAGTGTGGTGTTCGGATTCACATCTTCAGCTGGGGGGTCCTCTAGATCATCATCATTTGTTGTGGGCAGCGGGTCTTGTGCATCATCGGGTGGTTTTGTATCGGGAGTCATTGGCGTTGGCCCTCCAATGGCTACCGGTGTTGCTGCTCCAATATTGGTGGCGGGAGCCATAGCCGCAATATGACTTGCATATAATATGTATGTACCAGCGCTGGCAGCGCGCGCTCCTTGGGGTGAGACGAAGGTAACAACCGGAACTGGAGAGCCCAGAATTGATTGAATGATTTCCCGCATAGAGGTATCAAGTCCACCCGGTGTATCCATTTCAATGATAATCATTGCCGCACCGATCTCTTGGGCCTGTTCGGTGCTACGGGTGATAAAATCACTCGTTGCTGGTCCAATTGGGCCCTCTATTGCTAACAAAACTACGGGGCCTTCGTTGGCCTGGGCATTTGCCTCAGGGGTACTGGTAGATGCTTCCTGTGCACCCAGCAAAGGGATCCAGCCTAGAGCAAATAGTGCCAGATGAATGATTGTAGCGCAGCCGGAAGAGCGCTCAGGCATGGCCTTTAACATAATAGCCCCTGTATAGTCGCCTTCTATGAAACACGCAAGTACCCATGACAATTGGAGTCTGACTAGCTGGCAGTCTTTTGAGGTCTCCCAGCAGCCAACTTACAAGGATAGCGAGGCGTTGGAGTCCGCTTTAACCGAACTTGGTCAGCTGCCGCCTATCGTTACCAGCTGGGAAGTGGAGTCGCTAAAAAAGGAGCTAGCAAAGGCTCAAAATGGGGATGCTTTTGTCCTTCAGGGCGGCGATTGCTCAGAGAATTTTGAGGATTGTAAGTCTGAAATCATTGTTCAAAAGCTCAAGATTTTGCTGCAGATGTCCCTCATCATGATGATGGGCATGGAGAAACCTATTGTTCGCATTGGGCGCATGGCAGGTCAATACGCAAAGCCGAGAAGTGAAGATATGGAGAACCGTGAGGGGGTGTCTCTGCCTAGCTATCGGGGGGATCTAATTAATCATTCGCCGTTTAAAGCTGAAGATCGGGAGCCAGATGCAAAATTGATGCTAAGGGGCTATGAGCGAGCGGCGTTGACCTTAAATTTTGTGCGATCACTTATTGATGGTGGCTTTGCTGATCTCCATCATCCTGAAAATTGGGATCTTAAGTTTGCTAGTGAGTCACCGATGGCCGCCGAGTACCACAAGCTTGTCGATTCGGTGACTACTTCGTTAGGTTTCTTCGAGTCCGTGACAGGAAAGTCTATTTATGCGCAAAGAATTGAATTTTACGTTTCGCATGAAGGGCTTCATCTGCCATACGAGCAGGCCCAGACGAGATTTTTGTCACATCGAGATGGTTGGTACAATTTATCGACTCATTTTCCTTGGATAGGCATGCGTACCACCGATGTGCGTGGCGCGCATGTTGAATACTTTCGTGGCCTAGCTAATCCGATCGGGGTCAAGATAGGGAGTGACTTCTCAGAAAAAAAGGTACAAGCCCTGATTAAGGCACTTAATCCGGGCAACGAACCTGGCCGCCTTGCTTTTATTACGCGCTTCGGATCAGAGCAGATCGAGGAGCATCTTCCAAGAATAATCAAGGCCGTCAAAGGGGCTAATGCCGATGTACTTTGGATCTGCGATCCAATGCATGGCAACACAGAAACGACGACAGAGGGCTACAAAACTCGTCGTTTTGACCGAATTCTTTCAGAGCTGCGATCAGCATTTAGGATCCATAAGGATTCTGGCGGATGTCTCGGTGGCGTCCATCTGGAACTTACCGGCGAGAATGTCACAGAATGCATTGGTGGAGCGCGAGGACTGAAGGAAGCAGACCTTACGCGCGCCTATAAATCACAAGTAGATCCAAGACTAAACTATGAGCAGGCAATAGAAATTGCCATGCTCATTGCAAGGCGCTTGCGCGCCCAAGATTGACAGTTGGCGACTGCCTGCTTTGATTCGACTTGCGTTGGTTGCGAGCGACTTGCGCAGTATCTTGCAGGCTTAAGGGCTAGCAATCCTCGCTATCATAATCGACCGGTACCAGCTTTTGGTGACCCTAGGGCGCGTTTATTGATCGTTGGTCTCGCACCTGGAATGCACGGTGCAAATGCATCCGGGAGGCCCTTTACCGGAGATTTTGCGGGGATCTTGCTATACAGGTGCCTATTTGAGGCTGGCCTATCGTCTACACCAGAATCAATATGTTCGAATGATGGGCTTCGCCTGCTGGGTTGCCGAATTACAAACGCTGTAAAATGTCTTCCACCAAAAAATAAACCGACAACGCAGGAAATTGTTAGGTGTAATACTTACTTAACGGAAGAGCTCGCATCGGTGCCAAAGGGTGGTGTTGTGCTAGGACTTGGATTCATTGCACATCAGGCTGTGCTTCGTGCATTTTCCTTGAAACTGAGTGGCTTCCGTTTTGGCCATGGTGAGATATTTAAACTACCAGGTGGTCGCTGGCTCTTAGATTCCTACCATTGCAGTCGTTATAACACACAAACTAAGCGCTTAACTAAGGAAATGTTCCAAAGAGTAATAATTAGAGCTAAAAATTTAGCATTCGCGTGAATAGATTCGTAAAAAAAAAGCAGAAAGAAGGGATAGGTACGTTTGATCCTAAGCCTCTTCTTAGGCACCTGACTCACCGTCCGGGTACCTACGAAATGATCAACAAAAAAGGTAGCATCATTTATGTTGGAAAGGCACGAGATCTAAGGCGCCGCGTTAGTGGTTATTTCTCGAGTCGCGCTAAAGACGCGAAGACAGTGGCATTGATTAAATTAGTGGCTGATATCCAGATTACTGTTACTCGAACAGAGACAGAAGCATTAATACTAGAGAGCAACTTAATTAAGGAGCACAAACCGCGGTTTAATGTTCTTTTGCGTGACGACAAAAGTTACCCTTATATTTACGTTACGACTGATCATGATTTTCCTCGGCTTACATCTTATCGTGGGTCTCGCAAAAAAACGGGTCAGCTATTTGGCCCATACCCTAGCGCGGGCTCGGTTCGAGAGGGATTAAGCCAACTTCAAAAGTTATTTAAAATACGCCAGTGTGAGGATAGTTATTTTTCCAATCGTGCCCGCCCCTGTCTTCAGTACCAAATTCAGCGCTGCACTGCCCCTTGCGTTGGATTGATAGATAAGGAGGAATATCAACGTGATGTAGCGCACGCTATGCTTTTTCTTCGCGGGAAAAATCAAGCTGTTACAAATACCTTGGTGAAACGAATGGAGCAAGCATCTCGGGGGCAGGCATTTGAGCGGGCCGCTCAATATAGGGATCAGATAGCAGAGTTAAAACGGATAGAGGAGCATCAATTGGCAGCTCGAGCCAAGGGAGATTTCGATGTAGTTGGACTAATTGATTACGAAGGCGTTTATTGCCTATCGGTTATGTTTTTTCGTGCTGGACGATTACTTGGAAATCGTAATCATTTTCCAAGAGTATCTAGGGGCGCAGACAAGGAAGAAGTGATGCGGGCTTTCTTGATGCAATATTACGCTTCCCAAAAAGCTCCTAAAGAAATACTAATTAGCCATTCAGTCTCAGAAGCCGCAATAATTCAAGGGGTACTCAGTGAGCGTGCGGGTTACCGCATTCTAATAAAGCATCGGGTAAGGGGTGATCGCGCACGATGGGTTCGCATGGCAGTGACAAATGCAAAAAATGGCGTGGTTGTACGTTGTAGGTCCAGCGCTACTTTCGCGAAGCAGTTGAAAGAGCTTGGCAATAAGTTAGGCTTGAGTTTAGCGCCCAGCCGACTTGAGTGTTTTGATGTGAGTCACACAGGAGGTACTTCAACGGTAGCTTCTTGTGTCGTTTTCGGACCTGAGGGACCTATAAAGTCTGATTATCGACGTTTTAACATTTCAGATGTAAAGCCCGGGGATGATTATGGCGCATTGCGCCAAGCATTAGAGCGTAGATATAGGCGGATTAAGAATAGGGAGATGGCGATCCCAGATATACTGTTCATAGATGGTGGACGTGGACAACTTTCTTCGGCGGTGACGATTTTGGATAAATTACAAATAGCTAGTAGCATCTGCTTGGTGGGCGTTGCTAAGGGCCCCGAGCGCAGGCCGGGATATGAGCGTCTATATCTTGTCGGGCAGCAAGCACCGACATGTCTAGCCAGAAACTCATCTGCACTACATCTTATTCAGCAAATCAGGGACGAAGCTCACCGTTTTGCTATTGGGGGTCACCGGATGCGCAGAGGAAAAGATCAAATAGTGTCCAAGCTTGAAGAGATTCCAGGGCTAGGGCCAAAGAGACGCAGAGCTTTGCTTCGGCAGTTCGGCGGACTGCAAGCCGTGAAGCGGGCTGGCACTGATGACCTTTGCCGGGTTAAAGGCATTTCCCTAGGGCTCGCGGAGAATATCTATGAGTATTTTCACTCGGAGTAGTTGTGCAATTTAATATTCCAAACACCCTGACTATTTTTCGTATTATCGCGATACCTCTTATCGTATTTGTGTTTTTTTTGCCCGTGAGTTGGGCTCGTCCGTTGTCAGGTTGTTTTTTTGTTTTGGCTGGTATTACCGATTGGCTGGATGGTTATTTGGCTAGACGACTAGGCCAGACTTCAAAATTTGGCGCATTTCTGGACCCCGTAGCCGATAAATTAATTATTTCTACTGCGTTAGTATTATTGGTTCAGTCGGATCCCCAGATCATTTTCTCAATGATTGCGGTAATAATCATAGGACGTGAAATAGCTGTATCTGCACTCCGGGAGTGGATGGCGGAACTGGGAGAGCGCGGACAAGTGGCTGTTACCTTTTTCGGGAAGTGGAAAACAACTGTGCAAATGATTGGAATAAGTCTAATGCTTTATCAGGAGGATCTTTTTGGGGTACCAACTTACACGATTGGTACCGCATTCATGTTTGTGGCCGCAGGGCTCACGCTTTGGTCTATGATTGATTATCTAAGAGCAGCATGGCCTGTTATGACTAAACGAGACTAATAGTTTGTGATAGTTGCGATTATCGATAACGTTTTTTTACTCCAAACTTGATAGATTAAAAATTTAGGGCGACTGTTTTTTAGAGAAATTTTATGATCGATTTTATGTGATTATTGTTACAAACAATTACCCTAGGTCCTCATGATTTTATGTGCAAATCATAATTTTTTATATTCCCATCCAGGAAGAAGAAACCTTTACTGCCTCTGCTTCCCCTTGCACACATAGCTCATCGTCCGCAGTTAAATCGCAGGCTACTATGAGACGTTCTTTGGCCATACTTTTAACGGTAGCCTTCATTTGCAGTCTTGCATCAATGGAAACAGGACGGCGATAGTGGAGATTTAATTTTCCTGTGGCAAAACAAAGGAGAGGATTGGAGCCTATTTTTCTATTTTCATTAAAATAGGCAGCAGCCGTTGCTGTGCAGATACAGTGGCAATCAATAATAGTTGAAATTATCCCACCATTTACGAAATGCTTTGGTCCAGCACTGTGCCATGGCTTAGGAAAAAAAACAGCGTAGCTTGGTCCGGTTCCCGACCAATAACTCTTGAGCTGAAGGCCGGATTCATTTTTGGGGCCACACCCAAAACAATTATTGTGTGGTATCAGATCTTGAAGGGCGCAATCTCCCACCTATAGAGCTCCACTATACGTTAGATTTCTATTTCATATTAGTAAGTACAGACATCCCGTGGCCGAAAAGACGGCCTGCGCTACCAACAGAAAGGGAATTTATTTAGGGGAAATAAGGAAAGTTAATTTACAACCCTAAATGCCTACCAGCGATTGCCTCCACCGCCATCACCGTAATTATCTCGGCCACCGCCATAACCACCAGATCTTTTGTTTTCCCGTGGCCTAGCTTCATTGACCTTCATTGGCCTGCCTTCATAATCGGTTCCATTAAGACCGTCAATTGCGGCTTGAGCCTCCGCGTCACTTGCCATCTCAACAAAGCCAAAGCCTTTGCTTCGACCAGTGTTCCGATCCGAAATAACATTTGCCGACTCAACAGTTCCAAATTCTCCAAACTTATCCGAAAGATCCTGTTCACCTGCACTGTAAGGCAAATTTCCAACATACAACTTCCTACCCACGATATCTCCTTAATGATATAGACCACACTAAACGCATATATAAAAAAATTATTATTAGTTTATGCAGTGGCCAAGAATGGTTAACAACCCCATTATATATTGAAAAAGATCAACTTAGCACGCGTATATACAAAAAAACTTAAGGCTGGGAAAAAATTTTACAAAAAAATACACGGTTATTTTGGCTTCTAAGTGGGGACTAAGCATTTAAATTAAGACTGAAAGAATCATTTAGATCAGCTAGGATTGGTATCACTAAAGGGCAAATTGACATTAAATGCCCAAAATTTGCAATCGAATCTAATATAGCGGTAGCTCGGCTTTGCGCTGAGGAATATTATAAGCTAGCCGTGTAAGGTATTGATTGAAATATGGTGCGGGAATAGCTCAGCTGGTAGAGCACAACCTTGCCAAGGTTGGGGTCGCGGGTTCGAGTCCCGTTTCCCGCTCCACTTTACAAGCATTTCATCGGAACATAGGAATTGACTTAATTTTTAGCCAATGTTTTTGATGTAATTTATTTTCGTAAAAATTTGACCTAGATGGCAACGAGAATGGCTACAAGGATCAACTGTGATATGGGAGAAAGTTTTGGCCTTTATCGCTTAGGGGATGATAAGGCTGTCATGCCATTTATTACTGAGGCCAATGTAGCATGCGGTTTTCATGGGTCAGACCCCAATCATATGCGCAATACTGTAGAGCTAGCAAAGAATAGTCGCGTAAAAGTGGGGGCTCATTTTTCATTGCCTGATCTTGCGGGATTTGGTCGGCGCGAGATGAAGATTGATCGCGAGGAAATGGCGAACATCATTACTTATCAAGTGGGGGCACTGAAGGGTTTTTTGGATATGGCTGATATGAGATTAAGCCATCTAAAGCCGCACGGAGCGCTTTATGGAATGGCAGCAAAACAGGAACACATTGCTCATGCAGTTGCAGATGTTGGTACATATTTTAAAGTCCCTGTTTTTGGATTAGCTGGCACTTTGCATGAAAAAATTTATACGGATCGAGGGCTTGAGTTTGTATCGGAGTTCTATGCAGACCTTTTATACGACAATGATGGGAGCTTAATTATTACCCGGGAACACAATGCAGTTGACCCTACAGATGCAGCATCACGATGTTTGCGTGCCAGAAAGGACGGGTTGACGCAAACTATTGGGGGTGTAGATATACCGGTACGAGCTGAAACCATTTGCATTCACTCCGATACCCCGAACGTTGTTGAAGTTGCCCGTGCCGTACATGAGGCATTAAAAAATCAATGAGTAATCCGGTCTGTTTAAATGCCTACCTGATAAACTGAAGGCGAATAAGGAGAAGGCGTGTAATGAAAAAATCAAATGCTCGAAATTATGTACTAGTTCATGGTGCATGGCATGGGGGCTGGGTGTGGCGCCAGGTTGCAGATGTTCTTCGTGCGATAGGGCATACAGTAACAACTCCAACTCTGACAGGACTCGGAGAGAGAAGGCACCTTGTCTCTCAGCAACCTGATCTTCTTATGCATGTAGAGGATGTAGTCGCAAATATACATTTGGAAGGACTGAGCAACATCGTTCTCGTTGGTTGGAGTTATGGTGGTATGGTCATTTCAGGTGTACTCGAAAAGATTCAGGAGGATGTTGCTTCTATGGTTTACCTTGATGCATTTATGCCGGAAAAGGGTCAGGCGGTGATAGATTGTGTTGAACCGGCTGCCGCGGGAGTGTTTCAGGGTTTTGTAGATCAGGAAAAAGACATTCCGCCGATCATTCCGTTAGAAGTTTTTGGCGTGGATGAGCCGGCTGTACGTGAATTTGTGAACCCGCGTCTGGTCCCGCAACCATTCAGAACCTTTGTTCAGCCATCGACAGCGTTGATTGAGCGTCCTTCGGGTATCCCTCATACCTACATACGTTGTTCAGGTTTTCCGGAACCGTCGCTAGATGCATTCTTAGCCTCCGCCCAAGGCGATTCAAAATTTGATGCCCACGTAATGGATACTAGTCATTTAGCGATGCTTACGGATCCGCAGGGACTAAGCGAGATACTCGCGAGCGCTGAGTAAAGAAATGAGGAATTGCAGAGCCATATGAGTAAGTTAAAAAAACATTTGAAATCTAATGTGTCGTGTAATGCCCCTTACAGGGCAGATCATGTGGGGAGCTTACTGAGACCGCAAGTTGTTCACGATGCCCGGAAGCGCTATAACGCCACTTCGGTGGGTCCTGACGGGTTTACCACGACCGACGAGCTACGCTCCATCGAGGATGAGGCTATAAGGGACGCCGTCGAATTACAGGAGAGTTTGGGCCTTCTGGCTGTGACAGACGGGGAGTATCGGCGATGGTTTTGGCATTTTGATTTTATGGGCGCATTAACGGGAATGGAGTTGGTTGAACGCGAAGAAGGTGTTCAGTTTCATGGAGTTCAGATCCCCCCGATACATCCAACCATTACGGAGCGTATCGATTTTCCAGATAATCATCCTATGCTGGATCATTTTCGTTATCTTGCGTCCGTTTCCAGTGTTCAGCCAAAGATTTCGATTCCTGGGCCGAGTTGTGGTCATTTTCGGGTAGCGAATGAAGATATTGCTCCTCCGGAGTATAGAGACGTAGAGGTATTATTTTCAGACTTGAGCAAAGCTTACGCAAAAGCCGTCAAAGCGTTTTATGAGGCTGGTTGCCGTTATTTGCAAATGGACGACATCTTCTTTGCCTATCTTTGCGACCCAGGCCAACGAGAACGCAAGAAAGCAGAGGGATTTGACCCAGACTGGCTTATTACCCAATACGCAAAAGTACTGCACGATGCTATCGTGGATCGACCCGATGACATGGTCATCGGCATGCATCTTTGTCGGGGTAACTTTAGATCCACGTGGGCAGTTGAGGGCGCTTACGATTTAGCAGCGGATGCTGTTTTTAACCAAACTGATGTAGATGTTTATTTCATGGAGTATGACAGTGAGCGGGCCGGGAGTCTTCATCCTTTGAGATTGCTACCGAAGGGAAAAAAACGCGTTATGGCAGGATTTATCACCACAAAGGACGGAGCACTTGAATCACTTGATGCTATGAAAGTTCGATTTGAAGAGGCTTCACAGTTTGTTGATATTGATCAACTTGGAATTGCTCCGCAATGTGGCTTTGCCTCAACAGAAGAAGGCAATATGCTTTCAGAGGACCAACAGAAATGTAAGCTTGAGCTAGTTGTTAAGACGGCGGAAGCTATCTGGGGCGGAGTTGATATGTAGACTCCTGTGAGTATCGCTTTCTAAACTCGCAGCAGGTGGCTAGTTGGCTTGGGTCCGCCCCCCCATACCTCTACCCATACCTCTACCCATACCCACGGGCGTTAGGTTAAAGGAACGTCCATCTTTGAGCGTTAATTTTCGTGCACGCATTGCATTTGATCCATCACGCGCTAACCACCCTAAGACGGTTATTTCATCACCGGCGACAATAGTTTCTGAGTCAAGACCATTATTTTGCGCAACTCTGGGGGCAGCGGTAGGTAATATCCAGTTTTCAGTTTTCCCTTGATCATTCTCAACATCCAAAAAAATTTCAAGGTGGGGATTTTTCCATTCGAAACCGGTAACTGTGCCCTCCATGGAAACTTCCCGTGCATTATCAAAGCGTAGGCGATAATTATGATGAGCAAGCAAGGGCAGACTTAGAAAGAATGCAGAAAGAAAAATTAATTTTTTAGGCATTTTGGGCGTAACTATAAAAAATGTAGCTTTAGTTTATGCAGTTTGAAAGCAGATGCATCGACTGTCAGTATAAAGGATAAAGAAGGATAAGGTTATTGTGTGCCCATATTACTCATTATTAATCATGAGAAAAAATGTTAAACAATATATTGGCGTGTTGAAAATCTAATATTTTTTGATTTTGAGATATTCTTTTAGTAATCCATGGATCTTCCTGTGAATGGATTAACTCCCCCATGGAATCCACCTTGGTCACGCACCACTCGTGCAACACCGTCCTCGTTGTAGTGCACCCAAACTAAACCATGAGGGTCACCCCATTTGGGCATGTCAATCACATGTGTCTGTTGTCGGGTCTGGGCATCAAAAACGAATATCTGCCCATCGCCATTTGCAGTAGCCCATATTTCTTTACCATTGGGCGCTAGCAGGATGTGATCAACCACGTATCCGGAGAACAGGGTGTCAAGATGCCTCCCGTCACCAGTATCGAAAACCGTAACGGTTCGGCCAAAAAACTCATTGGCCTCACCTTTATCCGCAACCCATATTTCCGATTGATCCGCATTGAATGTTGCTCCGTAGGGACCAATGCCTGTAGCTCGGTGCCATTCAATAGCGCCGGTTCCCAGGTTGATCTTTGTCAGACTCGATGATCCTGCGGCCGGAACGTAAATATTTTCACTCTGATTGTCTATTAAGATCCAATCGCCCCGGTAACCCGGGTACGGGTATTCTTTAACAACTTCCCAGGTAGCTGGGTCGATCTGCACAACCCAGTACGGTCTCAGGGTTGTCAGTACGCCACGACTAAGATTGACCGCACCAATAAAGCCGGAAAGCGCCATTGGGCCGTACCCGACGGGCTCCATGAGGATATAAATATATTCATTATCCGTGTACGAGGTATAAGTGTTGCCGCCCAAATCCTCTCCCCGAATGCCTCCGATGATTTCATCAGTTTCTGGATCAAAGAGAAACACGTCGAGGCCGGTCTCTTCGCGGGCAAAAGTATCAATTAGCAAATAGCGATCTTGAAATATCTGTCCGTGGTGCATCCGACCCCCGATTGTCATTTGCTTGATAGGCTGGAGAGTCAGGGCGTCAATTTTGACAAGTGAGGCTACCGCGTTAAGCCCGTCCATCCTCGCATCATCGCTCGAAAGAGCGCCAACGATATAAACAAAGTTTCCATTGGGAGAGACAACCGTGGTATGAACGCTGGATCGCAGTTCAGGCGGAAGTTCGTAGGCCGCAATTATTTCCTTTGTTTCAGCACCCCCTACCGACACTTGGCTTGATTCGGCTCCCACGGTTTTTCGACCGGCAGAATAAAAATTAGTAGTGGTTCCCA
>CAYXIJ010000029.1:0-23826 GCA_964465375.1 uncultured Gammaproteobacteria bacterium
TTGAACCGGTGACCTCTTCCTTACCAAGGAAGTGCTCTACCACTGAGCTATGTGGGCGGGAAATCTCATCCCTCCGCAATTCACGCCCACCCATTCCGACCACCCACCAGTACCCAATGGAGCGGGTGAGCGGATTCGAACCGCCATCATCAGCTTGGAAGGCTGAGGTTCTACCCTTGAACTACACCCGCCTTCTCCATCCTTCCGCCTTCCCCCGCCGCCTCATTGGTGGAGGGGGTAGGATTCGAACCTACGAAGGCATAGCCAGCAGATTTACAGTCTGCCCCCGTTGACCGCTTGGGTACCCCTCCGCCGATCCAAGCCGCCTATTGTCTGATCTAGGTTTAGGGGTGTCAACAGAAAGGGCAAAAATGGGCACGAAAATGGCGCCTAGGGAACCATGAACTAAGCCACCAATCGTCCAACTGGTTTTTTTGACTACCTTCCATCATAAGCATGCTGCTGCCTGACGTCTGATCTAAACCCATGACACCTATTAAGCCCATTACCCGTGCAAGGAAGGGGTGCGAGCCTCACTTCCTAGCGTACAATGTAATCGTGAAACGAGAAAACTTATGCCAATAATCACACTACCAGACAAATCCACTAGGGAATTTCCGGACTCCGTGAGCGGGCTGAAGGTGGCTGAATCTATAGGTCCCAAGCTAGCAAAGGATGCTGTTGCAGTTAGAATCGGGGGTTCGCTTAAAGATCTCACGGTCGTGATAGACAGGAACGTCGATATTGAGATCGTTACAAGAGATTCTGAAGAGGGACTGGACATACTCAGGCATGATGCCGCCCATGTGATGGCTGAGGCTGTTAAGGAACTATACCCCGAAACCCAGGTGACTATTGGACCGGCTATCAAAAACGGCTTTTACTACGATTTCGCTCGGGCGGAACCTTTCACTCCTGATGATTTAGGGGAAATCGAATCTAGGATGCAAGAAATTGTAGTGCGAGACGAAAAAATTACACGTGAATGTTGGCGTCGGAACGATGCCGTGCAATTCTTTCAGGCTGAAGGTGAGCACTACAAAGCAGAAATTATCCAAGCAATACCAGACAAGGAAGAAATTACACTGTATAGGCAAGGGAATTTTATAGATCTATGCAGAGGCCCACATTTACCATCGACAGGACGCCTAGGTAATGCATTTAAACTCACTAAACTGGCCGGGGCCTACTGGAGAGGGGACTCAAAAAGGGAAATGCTGCAAAGAATTTACGGCACAGCATGGGCCAATCAGAAGCAACTTAAGGCTTACCTCCAAAAACTAGAGGAAGCAGAGCGTCGAGATCACCGCCGAATTGGTCGGCAAATGAACCTATTTCACTTTCAAGATGAAGCACTAGGTGCAACTTTTTGGCACCCGAATGGGTGGACTTTATTTCAAACGCTAGTTGCCTACGTCCGCTCCCGTCAGCAAGAACAGTACAATGAAGTTAGCACCCCAGAGCTTGTCGATAGGTCACTATGGGAAACCTCAGGCCATTGGGAAACGTTTGGGGAAAACATGTTTACCAGCCAGACAGAAGATGACCGCATACTGGCAATTAAGCCTATGAACTGCCCCGGGCATGTGCAGATTTTCAAGAGTGCGCTTCGAAGCTATCGTGACCTACCGCTACGATTCTCAGAATTTGGCAAACTGCACCGCAACGAACCATCGGGGTCTCTGCACGGCCTGTTGCGAGTTAGAGCTTTTACCCAAGATGATTCACACATTTTCTGTACGGAAGACCAAATCAAAGAAGAAACCGGAAAAGTCTGTCACTTATTGCTAGGAATTTACAAAGAACTAGGCTTTGAGGACATCATCATTAAATTCGCTGACCGCCCACAGCGGAGAGTGGGTGATGACGCGAGTTGGGATCGGGCAGAAAATGCACTGAAATCAGCCATGGAAGCGCTGTCCCTTGAATATAGTTACAACCCGGGCGAGGGTGCCTTTTATGGACCAAAAATTGAATTTGTTCTCCTGGATTCCATTGGCCGGGAATGGCAATGTGGCACTCTGCAGGTTGACCTAAACATGCCAATTAGACTTGGTGCAACTTACATCGGGGAGGATGGAAACCGACATACCCCCGTTTTGCTGCATCGAGCGATACTAGGTTCCCTAGAGCGCTTCATTGGCATTCTATTAGAGCACTATGCAGGTAATTTGCCTTTCTGGTTAGCTCCAGTGCAAATTGTCATTGCAACCATTACTTCGGATGCGAATCAGTATGCATCGAAAATTCTTGGCAGGATGTTAAACCTCGGACTTCGTGCAAAAGTCGATCTGAGAAATGAAAAGATCAACTATAAAGTCCGAGAACATAGTGTAGCCAAGGTACCGGTTATCGTTGCAGTAGGAAAGCGTGAAATTGACAATCAAACGGTATCGGTTCGTCGCCTAGGTGAAGATGGACAGAAAATAATACCTCTTGATGAGGCCCTTGAGGCACTGGTCTCAGAATCGAAATCGAAGCACTCAACAAAGAATTTGATCACGAATTAGGTAATGTGAAATAAGATAGACGGGAATGACCGTGCACATTTTTGAGTTTTATTTTGTTTGATTTTTATTGCAACTTGGAGCTCTTTGGGCACAACTTTTTTCCTATCAAACAAGGAATCCAGATTCTTTTCAAATTACAGAAAAAAATATGCGCCTAATTAGCTTCAAGCAAAAAGACCGGGAAAGCTTCGGTATTATGAAGACTGGCGGAATAATAAATGCTGGATTGCGTCTCAAAGGCAAATTCACAAGCCTCCGCCATATCCTACTTGCGGGAAAAATGAACCTACTCAGGGACATGGAAGGACTAGAGCCTGACTGCTCAGAATCCGATGTACATTTTCTGCCCGTCATACCCGACCCTTCAAAAATAATTTGTGTAGGGTCTAACTATATGGCACATATTAAAGAAATGGGTAGGCAACCACCCGAGTACCCGGTTCTATTCACTCGTTTCGCTGACTCAGCAGTAGGCCATAAAGAGCCAATGATTCTGCCTAAAGAATCTAGCCACTTCGACTATGAGGGTGAACTCGCCATAATCATTGGACAACGAGCCCGGCGAATAACGGCAAATGACGCACTAAATTATGTAGCCGGGTACAGTTGTTACAATGACGGTAGCATACGGGACTTTCAGCGCCACACCCATCAATTCACACCCGGTAAAAATTTCTATCACAGCGGCGGATTTGGGCCGTGGCTACTGACCAGTGATGAACAGCCCGACCCGAATCTGTTTCATCTACAAACACGATTGAATGGTCAGATTATGCAGGATGCCCCCGTCAATGATCTATGCTTCAGCGTACCCCAACTTATCGAATACTGTTCCCTGTGGGCGCCGCTCGAGCCTGGTGATGTCATTGTTAGTGGTACACCCGGTGGTGTTGGTGCAGCGCGGAACCCACCAGTCTGGATGAAAGCGGGCGACGTAGTAGAGGTGGATATTGACGGAATTGGTACTCTGACCAATCCAATCATTTCGGATATCTGAATGGATAATTTACTCTCAATGATTGAATCGTTTCCTGATTGGGTTATAACCAGCCTGAGCTTGATAGCTCTAGTCGCAATTGCGCTGCTTGCCGACATCTTAACCAAGCGCCAATTAGTCCGAATGGTTCACCGGCTCAGCAGCCGAACAAATCAGATGTGGGATGATGCTCTAGCGGACCAGGGCGTATTCGCACGCGTAGCCCAAGTGGTTCCCGCACTCATCTTCTATTTTGGCCTGCCATTAATTCAGGGTCTCCCGGAAAAATCAGTCACATTAGGTCAGAATGTAGTGTCAGCCTATGCCATTTTGTTGGTTGCCCTTGCATTCAGCGCGCTTCTTTCCGCCGCAAATACAATCTATGAGCAATACCCCGTATCAAGTGAGCGCCCCATCAAAGGGTATCTCCAAGTAGCAAAGATAGTCATTTTCATCTTGACAGCTGTTCTAGTTCTAGCGGTACTGATGGAGCGTAGCCCTGCTCTATTACTAAGCGGGATCGGGGCCATGACGGCTATCCTTTTGCTTGTTTTCAAAGATACTATCCTTTCGCTGGTTGCTAGCGTGCAACTAACCAGTTTGGATATGGTTCGCGTGGGTGACTGGTTAGAAATGCCTCAGGCCAACGCAGATGGTGATGTCATTGATATTGACCTGCATACGGTAAAAGTTCAGAACTGGGACAAAACAATCTCGACAATCCCAACTCATAAGTTGATCACTGAATCGTTCAAAAACTGGCGTGGCATGGATCAATCTGGTGGACGGAGAATCAAAAGATATCTAGCGATTGATGTTAGCTCGATACGTTTTCTCAGCGAAAAAGAAGCAGAAAAATTCAAGCGATTCTCGCTAATTAAGGACTACATAGCCAAAAAACAGGAAGAAATAGCCGACCACAACGCAACCCTTAACGGCGCATCGGAAGAAGTAAATTTTAGACGACTGACAAATATGGGCACGTTCAGAGCCTACGTCTACAAATACCTAAAAAATCATCCTAGTATCCACCAGAACATGACACTTCTGGTACGTCAATTGCAGCCTACCCCAGAGGGACTACCGCTAGAGATCTATGCCTTCACAAACGTTACGGACTGGCTTGTTTATGAAGACATACAAGCGGATATATTTGACCATCTCCTTTCGATCGCAACTGAATTTGATCTCAACATGTATCAGAATCCGAGTGGAAAAGATCTAGACAAACTTCACGGCCCATAGAGCGCTCACCCGAGAAGCGCTGACACTTCACAGTTTTCAACCTAATTTGAGGCAGGCTCCCTACCCGCTATCGCTGATTAACTAAAAAATTTGTACAACGCATTAGCCAGATTGTTACGAAACCTACTCTAAAGTCATCAAGGTCTTTAAATCAGCGAGTACCTGCTTGGTGTGGCTAGCTGGATCAACATCTTTATAATGCCTTGCAACACGGCCATTCGGCCCAACCAGAAATGTTTGTCGACTAGCCACAGTGCGACCAAAAAAAGTTCTCAACACTCCATAGCTTCCCGCAACTTCCTGCTTCGCATCTGACAATAACGGGAACGGCAAATGGTATTTGTCAGAAAACTCCTTCTGCGAAACCACGTCATCAACGCTCACACCTATGATGGCGGCACCAATATCTTCAAAGGCAAAAATATTATCCCTGAACTCGCAAGCCTCCGTAGTGCATCCAGGTGTATCTGCCTTCGGATAAAAATAAAGCACAAGCCACTTCCCTCGATAATCCTCAAGCTCGTGCCACTGGTTATTCTGATCTTGCAGATGAAAGCTCGGTGCCATTTCACCCATTTCTGGGTTAGCAAGCCCAAGACTAATGTTGAGCGCAAGAACTAAAGAGAAAAAACTGGTTAGTATGATTTTCATAATTTATAGCCTATGGTAATTATCATCCTAAATGCCCATTGATCTTAACTGATCTTAAGGTGAACTGCTGCACTCTTAAAGGTAGGTTACGGCAGGGGAACATACTACAAAACTACACGCGTTATTTTCCTTGACAAAATCATAAGATATGAGCCAAATTTACCTCCAATGAGGCTTGGGAAAACTTGCAGCCATGGGTACCAAAATTAGAAACCCAGTAGCACGCTCTCCACTACTTGGCAAAAGTGCGGTACACGAGAAAACAAAGTCAGCCAAACGCACAAAAACTAAACAAAAACTGCGTACTGCACTAGCCGAAGCCGAAGCCGAAGCCGAAAGCTCCAAAGACCAAAATTAAAGTATCGAGTTTTCTACCGAGTCGGGACGGAAAAAACCCCACTGACCGAACCATCCAAGCCATCGCTACGTAACCACTCCTGAGCCTCTTCTCTCTGGCGACGCAGAGACGATCTCGTATCGCAACGCCGCTTTGAAAGATGAGAACCAGTAGGGGTAATTCTTCGGCAAACCACATCTGAATCCATTGGTGGACTCAAAGCCACAGCCTTTGCGGTCACCCGAATTTCACTCAAAAGTTGAGGATCAATTAGCTCGGCCGAATCCGCTGAATCCGACTCCACAAGCTGCGGTAACTGGGGTTGCGTAGTGCAGGCTAAAATCAAAGCGCTGCTCACAAATAATATGCCTGCAAGACCAAACTTCATCATCGGCCCCCTGTGAATAGACCCACGCCAGCTGTAATATTAGCATGTTAACTATCTCGAAATTCGAATCAAAGTACCCTTAGCCAAATTTTCTAAAGCAAAAAATACTTCGAGAAACGAGGACCTCAGCCACTATGAACAAAGAAATTAATTACGAAAATAAAACAGTTTTTGTCGCTGGTGGAACAAGTGGTATCAATTTGGGTATCGCTCGAGGGTTTGCTCAAGCTGGCGCTAAAGTTGCAGTAATGAGTCGTTCCGAAGAAAAAGTGGAAGCTGCTGTAGCATTACTGAAAAAAGATGGGAGCGATGCTTTCGGTTCTGCTGCAGACGTGAGAGATGTGGATGCGGTATCAAATGCATTCACAAAAACTCATGAACACTGTGGAAAGATTGATGTTCTAATCTCAGGTGCCGCCGGAAATTTTCCAGCGCTAGCACACGACTTGTCGCCTAACGGTTTTAAAGCGGTAGTAGACATCGATTTACTTGGCTCCTTTAACGTCTTAAAAATTGGTTTTCAATTTCTTTCTAAATCCGGTGCCTCAGTTATAAATATTTCTGCGCCGCAAGCCATCAATCCAATGCAGGGACAGATTCACGTTTGTGCGGCAAAAGCCGGTGTTGACATGCTTACCAGAGTGCTTGCGATGGAATGGGGGGGATTAGGCATTCGGGTGAACTCAATCATTCCCGGACCGATTGATAAAACAGAGGGAATGCGGCGCTTGGCCCCTACAGCCAATGCAAAACAGGCTGTAACAAGTAGTGTGCCACTTGGCAGAATGGGCACGGTAGAAGACATCGCACAGGCAGCATTGTGGCTAGCGTCCCCCCTTGCCTCCTATATAAATGGCGCCGTGATTCCAGTAGACGGTGGCTGGTCTTTGGGTGGGGATAGTGCAATCATGGCCACGATGGCGGCTCAACTAAAAAAAGGGGGGCTGGCTAAAACACTTAAAAAGTTCTTTTAGGAAAACCAGCTGCATTTTTCGTTTGTCCATCGCTGCTCATTACTGCCTATAATCTAAAGAATAAAATCCAGGGAGATAGATTTGGATGTCCGTTATGTGATCGACGAGTACCGGTGGACCCCCCTTCAGTACCTTGTCATCTGCCTATGTTTTTTTCTCAACATGCTGGATGGCATGGACGTACTGGCAATCTCTCTGGCTGCGCCCGTACTTGCTAGAGAATGGCAAATCAATCCCCAAACCCTGGGAGCTGTATTCAGTGCAGCGCTAGTCGGCATGGCCTTGGGCGCCATATTGATTGCACCCAAGGCAGATGTTTGGGGTCGCCGTAGGCTGATAATAATATGCATGGCTGTGATTGCCGTCGGCATGCTGTGTACACCATTGGCCAAAGTGGTCCCGCAGCTTATTGTGCTTCGCTTCGTAACTGGGCTAGGCGTTGGGGGGATGGTGGCTAGCATGGCCACGATGGCGGCTGAGTTCTCGCCGAAGCGAACGCGAAACCTGGCCGTGACTTTCGTGCAGGCAGGCTATCCGGTTGGAGCTGCAGTATTAGGCCTTATCGGGGCAAAATTGATTCCGGTGTTTGGCTGGAACTCAGTATTCATCCTCGCCGGCCTTCTGACTGTCCTCAGTATTCCTCTCGTTGCGATTTTCCTGCCAGAATCCCCTGAGTTTCTTCTCCAGAAACAACCGAAAGGGTCTCTGGAAAAACTTAATAAAATTCTGAGAAAAATGGGGCACCCCCAGATTGCTGAGCTGCCACCCATTGCCAAGTCAGTACAAGTTAATCGCACTGGGGTTGCTGCCCTTTTCTCCAAGGAATATCGCAACACCACGGTGCTGCTCTGGGTTGGATTCTGCATGGCCTTTGGTACGCTCTATTTCCTGCTGAGCTGGATACCTCAGTTAGCTGCTAATACAGGCCTGACTTTAGAGTTTGCAATTTACTCCAGCGCAGTACTCAATGTCGGTGCATTTTTTGGAATAGTAACGCTGGGCTTTCTGGCGGATCGAATCGGATTGAAACGGGTAATCATAGCTTGGTTTATCTTAGCAACCTTGATCATGGTGCTGTTCGGCAACCTACAGACCTCGGTAGCAATCTTGCTAGCTATCTGTTTCATTGGCTTCTTTATGGAAGGCGGCTTCATCGGCATCTATGCAGCAGCGGCCCAAGTGTACCCCACGCTAATTCGGAATACCGGTGTCGGCTGGGCTATTGGTGCCGGAAGGACTGGGGCTATATTAGGTCCTTATATCGCCGGTGTGCTGGTGGCTGGCGGCATGTCAATGGCGGACAGCTTCAGAATTTTTGCCGTGCCACTTCTCGTGGGCGCAGCAGCCATCGGCATGATGAAGGCGAAACAAATGGTAATAAGCTCTGTGGTGAAACCTGCGGGCGCAGAGGATTGACCTATTTTTTTTCGAAATTTTCCGATGTCGTGTAGGGGCTCGCGACCCGCTCCTCTTCGCTGACCCCAACACCGACAACCGGTGTTGGAACATAGTGTGCTGGCGGTCCTTCACCACGGGCCACCCTTTGACGCGCTTCCTCTGGAGTCTCTAGAAGTTCCTTTGCTGATAGTGCTGTTTTTCGGTCCACGACAACGGGGCCCGAAACATCGGGTGGCGGCATCATATTTGCATGGTAGTAAGCAATCTTCTGCTTTTTCGGGTCGGGCCGGTGGTTCGGATTAATATCTCTCTGATTTGTAGCCTTGGGTATAGTGACAACCCCATTAACTATCTCATGGTCAAACCACCACTTCTTGGCAGGATTTCTCTTTCCCATGCCGATCTTGTCATCAAACCACGCAGCAAAAGGCACCATAAGCGGCTTAAGCCACATGGCGTTTACGCCGAGCCAACTTCCTATCCTAGTTAGCAAAGGACCATCAAGATCTACCACTTTGTTGAGCGGACAGGTTTTCATACACCGGCCACAGGCAGAACCCTTGGAATTGGTTAACCGATAACGTGTACAGCGCTCCGCATCGATCTTCCACATCTCGTAACCATTAAACATTACGGAGTCACCCCAAGGGATCGCATCGCAAGGACATTCCCGGGCACACTTCCAGCATCCATTACAGAAAGTCTGCAGACCAAAATCGATTGGCCTATCCACCTCCAACGGCAAATCTGTTGTCATCACTACGGACTTGAAGCGTGGACCCACAAAAGGATTCAACACGAGCTCCCCTATGCGGCTTAACTCACCCAAACCAGCCCACAAAATCAAAGGAATATGAAGAACGTCGCTGTCTGCATTAGTTTGTGAACGCGACGAGAAACCGAGACCGCGTAACATCTCTGCCATTACCCCTGCTATCTCCGCACCACGGAGATAACCGCGCATGGATTGAGTGCCCGAAATCCAATCATCACCGCTAGCCCCTTCCATGGTGTCAAAGCCCTGGTCGATCAGCATGACTACCGCGTAGCGGTGATACATCTCGATCGGACGGCCATCTCCTTTGTGTGAATGCCATGCATAACGCGGTACCTCACAGATCCCGGTAAGATCCGAACCCAAAAAATAGGATAACGACTTGATGGCGCGTGCATTGGCAACCGGGTCACTGTAGCGACTCTGGTCTATCCCTTCAGCCACATCACCACTCTGATGGGGAACTAGGGACCGAATCACTTGCAGCAAACTTTGCGAAGTAGGATGCTTGAATGAAAAGCGCGTGCGTTCGACGGAAGCTTTCGCACCCAGATCACCTTGCAGGGCCCGCTCAAAAAAAGCAGCTCGCTTGGGCACCCTCGGTACTTCGTCATCGAGGATCAGCGTTGTCGGCCGATCGACGCGTTTGACTTGCTCCATTGGATAGCTTGAATAGTCGGAAGGACGCTTAGCTTTACGGTTTCGCTCACGACCAGAGCGCGCGCCATTTTGTCCCCACCAGTACCGCAGACCCTTGGCCTTTAAGGCACTCTTCGCTAATGGTTGCTCCAATGCGAGCTCATAATCCGTGGCAATAACGCCAATGGAGAAATGCTCAATGTATGGATTTACGATGGATTTGCCTTCTCTAATTCCAAGTCCCGCCAAAATTGCCAAACGCTTGGCATCGAGACATTCTTCCCCTGAGATGTGCGGACGGGCCGACCAACCCATTTGACGAATATGACCAGCCGTAACAGCAGTAATTTCCGCAACGCGCATATCCGTTGCAGCCCGCACCGCGGGTGTTACCCACTCATAGGCTAAATTATCTTCCTCCGGAACCCTGCCATCTTCTACCAGAAAAACGATGGCATAATCGTGGGTACTTTTTTCAGCGCCCTGTAACCAGGCATTTGCTGGAATTCGACAGATTCCCACCTGAGCCGCGTCCAGGAAATAGACCAGCCCCTTTATATCAGTAGCTCTGCGTTGAAGATCATCAGGTACCGGGGCTCGAGCCCTTGCCGGCTCTCCTTCCGCAATCCGGCTAAAAATTCTTAAGTAGCGATTGACTGACAGCGCTAAAAGGCTCTCGGCCGGCTTTTTGATAGGCTGTGAAAGTGGCGGTCTGGCAATCTCTGTAGAAATAACGGTTTCATCGCGAGGCAACATCTCCAAAGGAAACTGGCCATAGTGGAAAGGCCTGTTTTTGGAGTTAGCGTATATAAACATAGTGTTATTCCCCTCAAAACTACTGAACCGCAAAACCAAAAGCGGCTAAGGTAGACTACCGTAACCAATGCTGAAAGTGCCAATCCGGTTAATGCTGCGGTCCCTTACTGGGGCCAAGGCAAAGATCCTAATGGCCCTGCAAGTTATGGTGCCGGCGCACGGATTCGAACCGCGGACCTGAGGTTTACAAAACCCCTGCTCTGCCAACTGAGCTACGCCGGCTACTAAGGGGGATTATAGCGGCTTGGTCAAGTTCGCAAATGATCGCTCAAGATGACAAAAACTGCGTGGCATGAGATAAGACGCAATATACTTCTTTAAAATAATAAAAAAGGGGGGAAATTACATGTACACACATACCACCCAAATCAACACAGTCAGCAAATTATTGTCTGTCACCGGCCTGCTGCTTATGCCTCTGTCGATACAGGCACAAGGTGACGGGCAGACTCTTCTGCCATACAAGAAAAACTACTACCCTAGCACCTATAAGGCGCTAACCTCGGAGCCAGTAGCCATTACGAACGCTACGATACTAGACGGCGCAGGCAGGCAGATTGACAACGGAACGCTGCTGATGGAAGGCGGGAAAATTACGGCGATAGGTGCAAGCACCCAAGTCCCTGAAGGAGTGCGGGTCTTCGACGGAACTGACAAGTGGGTAACTCCCGGCATAATCGATATTCATACCCACGTGGGTGTTTCCAGCCGCCAGCATCCATCCTTGTCTGATGGCAATGAGATGACGGGGCCGATCCAAGCTCGCCTTTGGGTGGAGCACTCTCTGTGGCCCCAGCATCCCGGTTTCGCGCGAGCACTTGCGGGGGGTGTCACTACCATGCAGGTTCTACCTGGTTCCGGGAACCTAATCGGTGGACGCAGCATCATTATCAAGAATGTGCCAGCCAGAACCATGCAGGGAATGAAATTCCCGGACGCACCATATGGACTGAAGATGGCGTGCGGCGAGAATCCAAAGCGTGCCTACGGTGGGATGGGAAGTGCCCCTGCCACCCGGATGGCAAACGTCGCAGGCTACCGCCAAGCTTTCATTGAGGCTGCTGAATATAAAAGAAGCTGGGAGGACTATCTTATAAAAATAGAAGATGGAGAAGATGTACGGCCTCCAACCCGCGATCTGGGAATGGATACGCTTGCCGCCGTACTTGATGATGATATTTTCGTTAACAACCACTGCTACCGGGCCGATGAACTAGCCGTGATGATGGATTTGGCCAAAGAAATGGGCTTTAAAATCACAGCCTTTCATCACACCATCGAGGCGTACAAAGTAGCCGACCTGCTTGCTGAAAACGATGTCTGTGCGGTGATGTGGTCAGATTGGTGGGGCTACAAGCTTGAGGCACTGGATGGCGTGCTGGAAAACATCGCGTTGGTCGAAAAGGCTGGTGCATGCGCAATTGCACACTCAGATTCAGAGGCGGTCATGCAACGCATGAACCAGGAAATTGCAAAAGCGATGGCGGCTGGCAACCGGATTGGCTTAAATATCAGTAGGGCGGAAGCCATACGCTGGATTACCAGCAACCCCGCGAGAGCGATGCGGATCGATGACAAAGTAGGATCACTGGAAGTCGACAAACAGGCCGATGTGGTTATTTGGACAACCGATCCTTTCAGCGTCTATGCGCTAGCCGAACATGTATTCATCGATGGTGCCCATATCTATGATCGATACGATTCTTCAAAGCAACCCCAATCCGATTATGAGTTGGGTATTGTCGAACGAGGAGACCATCAATGAGCACCTTCAAGAAAAACCTTCTTTTAATCTTAATACCGGTTGCCATAATCACGTTACTCATAGAGGCCAACGCACAAAACATTGCGATCACCAACGGTAAGGTCTATACCATGGGATCAGCCGGCACTTTAGAAAGAGCCACAATTCTCATTGAAGGGAACACCATCACAGCAGTTGGCGAAGACCTTGTAGTACCCGAGGATGCGGAGGTCATCGATGCGGATGGTCAACCTGTGACCCCGGGACTGATGAATTCGTACACCCAGCTTGCTCTTGCAGATGGTTCAGCACCTGGAAACGGCATCGGCGACCAGGACTACGGGGCGTCAGAATCCGGGTATGGAGCGGCCTTCGATATTCGTTACGGGCTTAATCCTAGAGCAATAATCATTCCAATAGTTCGTTTGCATGGAATTACGCGTGCTATCTCCGCGCCCCTTGCAACGCACGATCTTTTTGCCGGCTATGGGGCCATTATCCATTTGGGAGAGGAACCCGATATGATCGTAACTCCCCGAGTAGCTCTGTTTGCAGATTTCGGCGCAAGGGGTGCTCAAATTGCTGGTGGAGCCCGAGACGCCGCAGCACTTAAAATTACTGAAGCAATCCAGGATGCGTTACATTTCGATCGCAATCGCTCAAGATATGAGCGCGGCCAGACCAGAGACTACAGTCTAAACCGTATGGATCTTGAAGCACTGGTACCTGCCGCTAAAGGTGATGTAATTATCAGCGTTGCTGCTAACCGAGCTTCAGACATGCGCTATCTGATTGAGCTGAAGGAACAGCATGGTCTTAATATTGTAGTGCGCGACGGCCAAGAAGCCTGGCTTATGGCTAACGAACTTGCTGATGCTCAAATACCGGTGGTACTCAATCCGGGCATAAATGTTGGCATGGAATTCTCGGGGTTCAATGCAACATACAGCAATGCGGCCAGGCTACATGCTGCTGGAGTATTGATCGCGTTTTCCAATGTGAGCAATCCCCATCCGAGCAATCCGGAAATCGTGCGTCAGCTTGCCGGACTAGCTGTTGCTCATGGACTATCTTGGGAAGAAGCGCTTCGAGCGTTGACCATCAATCCCGCAAAAATTTGGGGTTTGGAAGAAAGCTATGGCTCGCTTGAGCCTGGCAAAGATGCTGACGTAGTAGTCTGGAACGGGGATCCATTGGAGTTGATGTCTTATCCGCAAGACGTCTTCATTAAAGGGCAACGTATGCCCGATGATTCTCGCCAAATTAAGCTCAGGGACCGATATGAAAACTTACCGGACGTGAGCTTTTAATTATGCTATGGACTGTCGCTAAATTGATGGTGCAACGTACTCGCACAAACAACTAGTAATTTGATAATAAGAAATCTGCGGAGGAGCTATGAGATTTGTAGTTGTCACATTTTCGCTGTTAGTTTTACCTGTCGTCACCTTCGCTCACCACGCGCTTTTTACCTACGATGACAGCAAGCTTGTGGAGGTACGGGGTACCGTTAGGTCGGCACTTTGGCGGAATCCACATATTCTTTTCACTGTTAGTAGTGTGAGCGAGAGCGGTCAGGAAGAGCTCTGGGAAATAGAGGGCCTTTCGGTTAATTATATGGAACGCGCTGGTATTAATTCGGATTCGTTCAATATCGGTGACAGCGTCGCGGTCCTCGGTCTCCCATCGAACCGTGACAAAAACTCTCTATTTGCTATTTTGACAACTTCTGCAAGCGGCCAAAAACTAGTGATGTCGCGTGATCGAGCAAGGGCATTTGGCTTGCTGGAGGAAAACACGGAGCCGATTCGTCCAATCGCGAGTAATGAGCAAATTGCGTTGGCGATTCGTCAGGCGAACGGTATTCATCGTGTCTGGACTAATACTAGCCGGACCGGGGGTGGGATAAACCTTCCCTTGACGGATATCGCCCGCGCAGCGAAAGAGAGTTGGAATCAACCAACGGACGATATCGCGCTGCGGTGCGAACCAGCTGGAATGCCGGAAGCAATGTTGAGTCCTTTCCCGATAGAATTTCTCCAACAAGACGACGACATCATCATACGTCTTGAAGAGTGGGATAACGTCCGAACCATCCATATGGGAATCAGTAGCAACGAGAAGAATCCACTGGCGACTTCGTTAGGCTACTCGGTCGGGCGTTGGGAGGGACGTACATTGGTCGTAAGAACCGAGAATATTAACTATCCCTATCTCGATGACCTAGGCACACCCCAGAGCGAGGCGGTGGAGATTGTGGAACGCTTTACTCTGAGTGAGGATGAAAACCGCTTGGACTGGGTAGCGACGGTGGTTGACCCAAACACCCTTACTGAGCCCGTGACTCTCCCGATGATGCACTGGGAGTGGGTACCGGGGGAGAAGATCAAGCCGTACAACTGCACGCTGAGTGATAACCAAGGGTAGTGCTAGAATTCTGAATTCTAAGAAAATTTTTCGTGAAAATTTCTAAGAATTCCAAAAATTTTTTGTTAACAAAAAAATGAATCCAACATGACGAAATGTTAGTTAGCCTGCTGAAATCATAAATGCTAATCCCTCAAGGATTAAGTTTTTCCGATGATCCACATCTTTCTCTAGCAACGGCAAAAATAATTCCGCATCACCGCCCGTAAGAAATACCTTTGGGTCCGCTTTCAGTTCTCCCGCTACCAGCTGAATGGCGCGGTTGAGGCCTGTAGCCAGTGCCAACATCGCACCGTGGCCAACAGATTCGTCGGTGCTTTTCCCGAGCATACTGATGCCCTGCGGCAACCTAGTCGGCGTTTCAGTGACGCTAATGTCACTCGTTTTGGTATCTAGCGCAGAAATCATCATTCGAAGTCCAGGAAAAATAAGTCCTCCAAGATGCTGCCCGCCTTCATCCACCGCATCAAAAGTAACCGAGGTACCGGCATCGATCACACAAGCAGGACCTGTGGTTACATTGTGGGCCGCAATAACATTTACCCATCTGTCTGATCCAATTTGCTCTGGATGCCCATAGGCAGAGCGCACTCCGCACTGCATCGCTACAGGCTCCACGAACTCAGGCTCACAAGACCAACAATCGGTAGAAAGCTTCAAAAGCCGCCTAGCAAATGCTTCTCCCGCCACATTACTGACCATGATCCGCTCCACATGCTTCGGTAGCGTATGAGCCAATGTTTCGAAAACCTGATCCAATGAATCAACATGCAGCGCATTGCCCACACCTATCAACACCCCCTGTTCGACGCTCGCCCAGTTGATTCGAGAGTTGCCCACATCGATGACAACATTCATAACAGGTTTCTTACACTGATATCGCCAGTGCTCACCCTATGCATACCGCGGGCCGTTTCCAGTAATAAGAAGCCGTCTGGCTCCACCCTAACAGCTCTCCCAAACACTGAGCCCTTGGAATCCTCCAATTCGACCACTCGGCCCTTAAGAAAATCTGCTTCCATAAACTCCCCATGGTAAGGCAAAAACCCAGTGTCCCCATAATTCTCCAAAAGCTTTAAAAGCGCCTCAATCAATGCGGATACCAACGCAGCCCGCGAAGGTAAATTGCCTGCTACAGCCTCATAAAGATCCACCGCACCGGCTCGCCACTTAGGGGACTCTCCGGATCCCAATTTGGGCAATGCAACATTTAGGCCGATACCAACAACAACGTAACAAGGACTGTCTTGAGTTTTCTTGGCCTCAACGAGAATGCCACCAAGCTTCCTGCCCTCCCATATCAAGTCATTGGGCCACTTCAGCTTAACGTGAAGATCAGCTTCAGCCTGAATGACTCGTCGTATAATCACACCCACCGCAAGTGTGAGTGCTGTCAAGCCCGATGGAATCTGATGAAATTGCCACCCTGCAGACAAATAAAGGCCAGCGTATAGCGGTGAATACCAAACCTTACCTCTGCGCCCACGGCCAGCGCTCTGGGATTCTGCTAAACAGACGGAAAGATTGCCTGGCTCTGAACCAGACGCATCCAACAAATGTTGGTTTGTAGATGCTACCTCTCCGTAGATCTCTAAAGAAACCCGGGGCCTAGTAGAAACCCTGAGCCCATCTAAAATCTCCTCCTGACTAAGGGACCGCATGGAGACTGTGCGGGTCACAAGTTTCCTTCGGTACGTTTACCTGACCGGCGCCAGCTGAAACGGGGCTCGGTTCCATTCCACATCCGGCAAATATTACCTCGATGGGCAAAGATAATTAGTGTAGCCAGAGATAAAACGAATATAAAAATCGGATAGTCTTCCGGGAGCCTGGTCATACCGAGGTAAACAGCGGCCGCTGCAACCCCACTGACTGTAGCAAGACCAACGTAGCCGGTCAGTCCAATGATCCCAAGCCAGAGGATCATAATAGCTATCGCTAGCCAGGGAACGAGAATGCACACCACCCCAATTGCTGTAGCACCACCTTTTCCGCCTCTAAAATCAAACCATATAGGGTAAACATGGCCTAACACGACAGCAAAGCCCACTGCATAAATTAATAATTCTCGGCTCAAGCCCGGATCTAGCTCGATTCCGAACATCACTAGTGTTGGTAATAAAATGACCGGGGCTATGCCCTTACCTACATCGATCACCATCACGCCCAAAGCAAACCACTTCCCTTGGGTTCGCAAAGCATTCGTGCCACCCGGATTACCACTACCCATCTTCCGAATATCTACCCCACCTCGGAACCAACCCATAACCGAGCTACCCAACACAGAACCTATCAGGTAGGCAATGGTGAATTTAAGCCCTAACTCCAACATAACAAACACGATTGCGGAAACAGAAAAATGACTTTTAGCGTACTGAAGAAAACAGGAAAAAAAGAAATATTATTTTCCATAGGAACTACCTAAGTCGCCTTGTCAAGGCTTGGCCGGAGAGAGATTTGTTCGCTCCAGCGCGCTAGAGCACCACGTCCCTCAGTCGGATTAATGTCTATACCTCTAGCCGCCCAATCAACATAAACATAAGCAGCAATATCAGCATAAGTGAACCTGTCACCGGCTACATAAGGACTTTTTGTTAATCTCACTTCAAGATCACTAAAAAATACCTGAGCACGACGGAGGCCTCTCTCTACAAGCTCAGGAATCTGCTCATAGCGCACTGGCCCAGGCAATCCCCGATGTTTGAAAAGCTCTGAAGAATTCCGAATCGCTTCAGCAATCCCTAGATAACCGTCCAGCGTAGCAATGTCGTGCCACATCAGAACTAAGGCCTGTTCTTTGGCGTTGACACCCAAAAGATTCGGCTCAGGCTGAAGCTGCTCCAAGTAATGACAAATTGCAAGGCTTTCTGTGAGACATGTGCCATCATCGAGCTCCAGTGCCGGTACCGTACCACGGGGATTCACAGCCCGAAACATTTCGCTAGACTGATCTCCCTTACGTAGGTTGATTGATATCGTAGGGATATTTAAACCTTTCTCAGCAATAAAAATTCCTACCTTCCTCGGGCTAGGCGCAAAAGGAAAATCATAAAACTTCACGGCTGGTCCTTGACAACAAATTTATCATGAAGTGTACACTGCGTTTGGCCTTACCCTAAGGTTTTCTTTTTAAAACAGTAAGATATGTCCAACCATGGAGCATATAATAAATCCATGGCCAATCTCATCACCCTAACGAGACTTGTGATACTTCTAGTGGTTGTGTGGCTAGTTTATCAAGCACCTAGCATCTGGCAGCTCGGGAGTTTTTTTCTAGTGATTCTTATTTTCGTATGCGATGCGCTTGACGGCCACATTGCCCGTGCACGGAATGAAGTTAGTCTTTTTGGGGCCCACTTTGACATCGCCAGCGATAGAATTGTAGAGCTCACAATGTGGGTTGTAGTTGCAGACATCGAACTAGTGCCTATCTGGGTACCTCTTACGATCATAATTCGTGCCGTGTTAGTTGATACCATTCGTACGAATCTATCGGCCTCGAGAAATATTCCCCCTTTTGCGCTGATGCGATCATCACTGGGCCAATTTCTGGTAGCAGGTCGATTAATACGCGTCCTTTATGCCATCGTAAAAACCTGCGCTTTCTGCTGCCTTGTAACACTCCCATCGTTCACAGTCATCCTCCCTGAGCTGTGGAATAGCATCGGCTCACTCTGGACCGATCTCACCTATTTTTTCGTGTATTTGTCAGTATTCTTATGCATTGTGAGAGCTGTGCCAGTAGTGGCAGAGTGCATTTGCAATAAGAAAAAAATATTTTAGAAACTTTCAAAAAAATGAGTCTTGCCATTTTTGATATAGACGGAACTCTGGTTCAAGGTAGCTCTGAGAGAATGTTTTGGTGTTACCTTATACGCTGCGGAAAACAGGGGCCAAAACAAATCTTCTCCTATCTCATGTTTTTGTTTCGCCACCTACCTACGGGAATTTGCAGTATCAAAAAAAATAAAGCTTACCTAGCCGGCTTGCACGTCAAGCAGGTAGAAATGCTTGCTGATATTTTTGTCGCCGAACAATTAATTTTTTGCTTGTACAAACCAGCTGTACAAAGACTCAAGCAGCACCTTGAGCGAGGAGATACTGTCGTCTTGGTGTCAGGTACCCTTAATTTTCTTGCGCATGCCCTTGCCGATCATCTCGGCGTTAAACAAGTCTATGCTACAGTTTGCAGCCAAAAAAACGATTTTTTTTTAGCCCGTCCAGTCAAAATTCATCCCTTCAATCGCACAAAATTAGACTTAACACTACAGCTCGCTCACGAACTTAAATTTAAAATAGCAGATATCATTGCTTATGGAAATTCTAGTCACGATTTTCCTCTTCTTTCGGTGGTAGGAACGCCAGTAGTGGTTCGGCCAGATGCTAGCTTGCTTCAGGTGGCTCGGAAACTTAAATGGGAAATCGTGGGCGAAAGAAAACAGAAAGGCACTTTATAATCAACAATAACATGTGATTGACAGAGACCATCCCTTTTTATGGACATCGATACCCCCCCCATTCACCTACTGCAAGTTTGTAAGGCGTACGGAAAAACCTCAGTAATAGAAGAAGCAAATTTCCATGCAAAGAGAGGAGAGTTTGTGGTAATTGTCGGCCGAAGTGGCTCCGGAAAATCAACGCTACTTAATCTCATCGGTGGGCTTGACCGGCCCGATTCCGGCAAAGTGCTGGTTTTAGGTCAATCTCTAGCTACATTGGATGAGCGTAATCTCTCTCAGTTACGACGGGTTCATCTAGGATTTGTTTTTCAGTTTTTCAACCTCATTCCGACTCTAACCGTGGCAGAAAATATCCGCCTCCCACTAGCATTAAATGGCCTCTCCAAGAAAGACTCCATATTGCGTACCAAAGCGTTACTCGAGGAACTTTTCCTCACCGATTTTGAAAAACGCTTTCCGGAGGAATTGTCGGGCGGTGAACAACAGAGGGTTGCCATAGCGCGAGCGCTAGTTCACGAGCCTGCAATTGTTCTTGCAGATGAACCCACCGGTAATTTGGATCTGGAAACAGCTACGAATGTATTGGAACTTTTAAATGACGCGTGCCGCCAACGCAAGGCTACACTGGTAATGGCTACCCATAGCCACGAAATGGTGGGCCATGCTGATCGAGTTTTAACTATTCGTAATGGTTGCTTAAAGGATATCAAAATTTGAATAACCTACTATCAACAGCAGCGCAGCGCTTTTATTTTCGCCATCCCTGGCAACTCATTCTCGCCATTATGGGGATAGCTCTTGGTGTTGCAGTATATGTGGGCGTTTCCCTTGCAAATGATAGTGCACGTCGAGCCTTTGAATGGTCTTCCCAATTAGTCCTTGGCCGAACAACACACCAACTTGTAAATGCTGGGGGCATGCTCCCTGAATCCATCTACTATGATTTGCGCACTCGGGGAATCATTCCAAATGCAGCTCCTGTTATTGATGAGGAGTTACGGCTTGCCTCCCAGCCTAGACGCAGGTTTACGCTTCTGGGCGTTGATCCACTTAAGGAAACGCTTTTTCGCGGCACAACAAGGTCGATCCCCGGTGAAAGCGCTAGTCCTGCCGCTTTAATGGTAGAGCCAGCCAGCGTAATTGTTCCTGAAAGCTTGGCTAATGAATTGAGGTTAGAAAATGGCTCGACACTCAACGTAATTGCAAAAGGCAAAATGGCTCGCGTAATAGTGGCTGGAACACTTAAAGGCATGGGCCTAGATCCAAACGGTAGTAGCGGACTAATCTTAGCAGACATCTCAACCAGCCAAGAGTTACTTAATTTGGAAGGATTCATTAGTCGCATTGACCTAGTTCTCACACCCACGGAAGCCGAAAATCTACAATTACTTAAACCGGCGGGCACAACTCTTCTGACCGCAACAAGTGGCAATGCGGCTTTTAATGAACTGAGTCGCGCGTTCAGAATCAACTTGACAGCACTTAGCTTGCTAGCACTAATGGTGGGAGTCTTTTTAATTTATGCCACGATGTCTTTTTCCATCGTGCAACGTCGTCCGACCATTGGTGTACTGAGAGCCCTAGGCGTGCAACGCCGCGAGCTGCTGTTAAATGTTTTTCGAGAAGCAACCGTACTTGGTTTGATTGCAACGCTGGCTGGATTAGCGCTTGGCCATCAACTTGGACAAAGACTTGTCGAACTTGTGCTGCGAACGCTTGGTGACCTTTATTTTGGCTCTTACGTAACGGCTATTTCCCCTGCTATAGGTATTTACTGGAAGGGGGCGTTGCTCGGCTTAGGAGCGACACTACTAGCAGCTCTTGCCCCCGCCATGACAGCTGCAAATACAATCCCCACAGTCGCCATGAGCAGAGCGGCGCTAGAACGAGGTGCAAAAGAAAAGGGCCTGCTTGCCGCACTAGTAGCACTTCCTGCCGCAACAATTGCTTCAATGGTTCTCCTTCTGGGTCCAGAAAACTTGATCGTAGCGTTCGTAGGACTTTTTTTCGTTCTGGTAACCGGCGCCCTATTAACCCCGCTCGCAACTGTGGGCTTGATGAAATTTGCCGAACCATTTGTGGAAAAATTCTTCGGCATTAGTGGCTCCCTAGCAGTCCGGGGTGTTACGTCTTCGCTTAGTCGCACCGGTGTGGCTATAGCAGCACTCACGGTTGCTATAGCCACAGTGATTGGTATTGGCATAATGATCGCTAGCTTTCGCGCAAGTTTAGTAAATTGGCTGGATGACACGCTTATAGCAGATCTTTATTTGCAGTCCGATGTCCAGGTAGAAGAACGTGGGCCGTTTACCGAGGCCCGGTTGCTTGCCATACAGGATCTCCCCAGCGTTGAGGGATTGAGTTTGAGTCGCCTTAGGCGTCTGCAAACTCCGGATGGTGAACTCAATTTGAGGGCTATGTCGCCCGGACCAAATGGTTGGGGCTTAAGCTTTGTGACCGGTAACGCTGAAGAGGCTATTTCAATGTTGGAGTCACAACAAGGCGTATTGGTGTCCGAGCCTTTCGCTTTTCGACGAGCAGTGACCAAAGGTGATTTACTGAATCTTCCTACGCCTAACGGCATACAAACATTCTCGATTCTAGGCGTAATTCGTGATTACTACACTGACGGTGGCTCCGTAACAATTTCTTTAGACACCTATCGGCGCTACTGGGAAGACAGTGGTCTCACCGGTGTTGGTATCTACTTTGCAGCATCTGCACTGAATCGCAACATACAGCCCGCAGTTGAATCGATAATGGGCAGTGAAACAAGATTTAGGCTCCTTTCAAACGGGACTATAAAAACACGCTCCCTAACTATCTTCGATCGTACTTTTCAAATTACAGAGGTACTTAGAATCCTTGCTTCGCTGGTTGCATTTCTCGGCATACTGAACGCACTTACATCGCTGCAACTAGAACGGACTCGGGAAATAGCGACTCTTCGGGCACTGGGGGCTAGCCCACGTCAGGTAAGCATGCTCGGATTTGTACAAACGGGGCTACTTGGGCTCGCTGCAGGCTTGATTGCTATACCCCTAGGTACTGTACTGGCAGCGCTACTTGTGTTTGTAATCAATGAAAGGTCCTTCGGCTGGAGTATGGATTTTGTAACGCAAGCGAAACCTATGTTACTGGGTCTGGCACTTGCAGTGGTTACCGCACTTTTAGCCGGCCTATATCCCGCAGTCCGCGCGGGACGTCTAAACATAATAACTCACCTTCGGGAGGAATAGTCTGTTGACCCGTGCGTGGATCACAATAGCGTTGGTTATCATATGCGCCTGCACGGAGCAGGTAGAGCTTGTCCCGAACGATGCCGCAAGACTGCCCGCCACCCGCTTTCTAAGCGAAGCAACAGGCAACAATGGATACGCACGAGTTTTTTATCCTAAGAAATTTCAGTTTCCACGGGACCATGGCAGTCATCCTGAATATCGGACGGAGTGGTGGTACTTCACAGGAAATCTCGAGGGCGCCCGCGCGAGACATTATGGATTTGAGCTCGCTTTTTTCAGGTATGCGCTTAAAGCAGACGAGGCTGAAGGGACATCGGCTTGGAGAGCCAGTCAAGCTTGGATGGCACACTTTGCTCTGACCGACACACAAGGAAATAAATTTTTCGCAGATGAGAGACTTTCCCGGGAAGCAATCGGACTTGCTGGAAACCAGCGTGTGCCCTTTCGCGTTTGGGTAGAGGATTGGTCAGCGACATCAGTGGATGCTGAATTTTTTCCCATCCGTCTAAAAGCTGGCAACGAAAACGCAAAGTTAGATTTAACTTTAATGAGCAGCAAGCCCCCCATTGCCAATGGTGACAGGGGAATGGATCGAAAAGGGCCGGGCACTGGAAACGCTTCTTATTATTACTCTATGACTCGCCTGCAAACCGCTGGATTTGTCCAAGTGGGATCAAACAAAGAGATGGTCAATGGATTCACATGGATGGACCGAGAGTGGGGCACGAACACCCTAAGCGATGATCTTGAGGGTTGGGACTGGTTTTCCGTGCAGCTTTCCGACAACACTGAACTTATGTATTACAGACTACGCCACAGAGATGGCTCGGCCAGTCCCTATAGTGGAGGTTCAATCGTTGATGCGACAGGAAATCACCGCTCATTGAGCGCCGATGCTGTATTGCTCACCGCACTAGATCACTGGAAGAGTCCGAATTCAGCGAGAACATACCCAGTAGCCTGGAAGCTAGAAGTGCCTGATGAGGATCTTGTCCTAGAAATCGAGCCTTACCTCTTACAACAAGAATTAAACTTGACAGTTCGCTATTGGGAAGGCGCTATCCGTGTAATTGGTGAACGGCAACTTCAACCAATAGATGGAAGCGGCTATTTAGAGCTCGCCGGCTATTAAGCACAACGCCAACAAAAAACCCCCGGCTTATTAGGGCCGGGGGTTTAGTCAATAAAGCCTGGCGGTGACCTACTCTCACATGGGGAGACCCCACACTACCATCGGCGCTGAA
>CAYXIJ010000030.1:0-23275 GCA_964465375.1 uncultured Gammaproteobacteria bacterium
CCTGATTGCGGTTCAAATTTCGGTTCTCCGGGCTCGAATACGGCGATTTCCTGCACTTCATAACTGCGCATGAGGCTGCCGGTTTTGGCGCGACGTTGCCAATTTTCCAGTAGGTCATTAAAAGAGTCGATACTATTGACAAGTTGGTCACGCTCGGTTGTTGGAAATTGCTCAAGAAACTCCGGAGTATTCGGCACGACCCCCGTCCCTTGCCTGAGTAGCGGGGCGTTTTCTTGCACAGAAAGCCGTTCTTCACGGGTAGGTGATGTTTGGGTGCTAGCAATTTCATAAAAAATAAATAGCCCCACTGGAATAATAAATAGTGACATCCATTTTTTCATGATTTTGGCCTCTGGTGAGCGAGTTAGGCCATAATAGCCTATCTTTATATTTATAGTTATAGTCTGCAGCGTGCTAAGAAGTATTGGGCGATAATCTATTAACCACAGTGAGCGTCTGGTGTTTTGGGCGCTAGTCAAAAGGCATAGTGTTTAAGAATGCTTTAAGGATATTTATTATGACAGGGTCAGTACCTACAGAAATTAGCAATATCTCTCCTAGGAAATTGTGGCTTGGGATCTTGGCGTCTGTTGTTTTAGCTATTGTTTTGCTATTTATAGTTGTGCTACCGGCAGAATACGGGCTTGATCCAACTGGAGCGGGGGAGTTATTGGGGCTGAATGCGCTCAGTAATCCGGTAAGGACAATCGAAATCGTGGATATTGTGGGTGGTAATGAGGAATACCGCAATGTGGAAATTCCTGATTTCGGAGATCCTGTACCGCTACCAAATCCGAATGTCTACCAGAGCGAAACAGCAGTCTTTCAAAGTGAATCGCTACAAATTCCAATTGGTCCATTCGAGGAAACAGAAATAAAGACAGTGCTCGCGCAGGGAAAGATGATTCTTTACTCCTGGGAGGTTGATCGCGGTGATATATATGTTGACTTTCACGGACATGAGCCTGGTGACAGTGACTACTGGGTACGGTATCAAGAGCAGCAGGAAGGTGTTGGCGGTAACGGGTCACTCGTTGCTCCCTTTGAGGGAGAGCATGGGTGGTATTGGTTAAATTACAATGAGTTTCCGGTTGTAATTACACTTAACGTTAGTGGTTATTATTCCGACATTATTGACTATGGTATTTTTTAATAGCATTAACAGATCAAGTATTTAGTGGTGTACGTATTGTGAAAAAAAACATTATAAAAACATTTGGATTACTTCTTTTTCCTTTACTAATATCAGCTGAGATCGATGAAGGGTTCGTGAGGATTACGCCGAGTGAATTGGATTGGGTTCAGCGAGAGAGCGGAACATCGTATGCAGTATTGGCGGGCGATCCGCAGTCAGATGGGCTATACATTCAAAGGAATAAATTTCCTCCGGGCGCTTTTTCACGTCCACATCATCACGACCAAGACCGTTTTGTTACGGTGATATCAGGTGTTTGGTATACCGGTACAGGTGATGATTTTGATCCGGATAATACTATTCCGCTTGGGCCGGGTAGTTATATGAAGCACCCGGCGGGTGGGGTACATTTTGACGGCGCCAAGGAAGGTGAAGTCATTGTTGAGATTCGCGGAATGGGACCTGTTCATACCACGTTTGTTGAGTAGCCATCGAGTTAACCCGGGATCCTGACTCAAAGAATGGGATATCTGAATAAATGGCAGGGCGCAGTTATTATAGTGCCCATGTTTTTTTTAGCGTCTCCGGCTTTTGCGCATCATAGCGAGGCTGGATTTGATACGAGCAGGGTGATCGCCTTTGTCGGTACAGTGGTTGAGTATAGTTGGCGTAACCCTCACGTCTATATTGATGTCGAGGATCCTAATTCTTTGAATGGACAAATCATCTGGGAAATTGAAACTGGCGCAACCCCGATAATGAGAAGAAGTGGTTGGACCTCTGATTCCTTAATGGCAGGAGATGTTGTGTCTATCAGGGCTCACCCGGAAAGAGATACTGGTAGGAACTACGCTTTGCTCATTTCTCTAGAAAAAGAAAACGGAAATATTCTTTCTCAAACTTCGGGTGATCCTCAAGTTATTGCGGTGGCTACTACTCTTGAGGGGACCTGGAAGGGATTCGGCCCGAGTCTGGAGCCTTTTCGTAGGGATTTCAATCAGATCCCGCTGACCGCAATGGGATTAGAAGCAAAGGAGGCATATAATTTTTATGAAGATGCGCCAGCAGCAATGTGTGTAGCTCCTTCATCCCCACATATCATTTCCACTGGTCTTTATGTAACCGAGATAGAGCTGATGGAGGATCGTGTAGTTTTTCATAATGAGTTTTTTGACGCGGAACGTATTGTGTACCTGGATGGGCGAGGCCATCCAGCCGAGCAAGAACGCAGTACGCAAGGGCATTCCATAGGCTGGTGGGAGGGTGATATTTTAGTTGTCGATACCACACATTTTTCGGATCACCGGATTGGAAATGGTACTGGTGTGCCTTCTGGGTCCCAGAAGCATTTAATTGAGAGGTACCAGCTTAGCGAGGATAGAACGAGGTTAATGATTGAAGTTACGCTGACCGATCCTGAGTATTTGTCAGAATCTTTCACTGGGACCTTGGAGTGGAGATATACCCCTGAATTTGAATTATTTCGCTATGACTGTGATTTTGAGGTTTCTAGGCGGTTCAGGTTAGATTAAGTGGCTGGTTAGTCTTTCAGGTAACCGTGTTTTTCAATAATGTCAGAGGCATCTTCAGAGCGCAGGTACTTATAAAAGGCGATTGCGGCTGGATTGCTAGCTCCGCGCATTAACAAGATAGCATCTTGGAGAATAGGGTCATACAGGGCAGAGGGTATAACAATAAAATTTCCGTGAGTTTTGTAACTTAGGGCTTGAGAGAGAGCCACAAGCCCAAGATCAGCGTTACCCGTCTGAGCCCACGTAAAAGCTTGGCTTATATTTTCAGCTAGCACAATGCGTTCTTGTAATTGAGACCAGCTTCCCAAGGCAGTTAGGGTTTGTTGCGCAGCAAGCCCATAGGGGGCAATGCGCGGATTTGCAATGGATAGATACCGAAAATGACCTTCCTTAAGTTCCTTTAGTGTCGCTGATGCTCTGACATCCAGATTATTTTTCCATAGCACCAGTTGTCCGCGAGCGTAGGTAAACTGTGAGCTAGGATCCGCGAAGCCGGATTCGACCAATAATGTTGCTGTCTTTTGGTCAGCCGACAAAAAAGTATCAAATGGTGCTCCGTTGATGATTTGTGCATAGAGCTGGCCAGTCGATCCGGTAACTAAAACTACTTCATGGGGCCTACTTAGCTCAAAGGAATCCTTCAGGTCATAAAAAGCAACCAAAAAATTTGAAGATACGGCCACAGTAACTGATTCTGCATAGCCAAGACGGCCACCCAATAAAAATAGGAGCGCCAAGCAAGTTATTATCTTTTGGCTTTGGGTCCCTGGTCTCATAAGGTTTTGGCGCAAGTCTTGCTATCCGCTAGTACCCATGAGGCGCTCTGGAAGCCAGGTTGCGATTTCAGGAAACACGCATAGCAATAGAATTGAAAGTAGCATTAATAAGACAAAGGGAAAGGTTCCCCTGAGTATTTGCGGTAGTCCTACGTCGGGCACTATTCCATTGATTACGTATAGATTGAGCCCCACCGGTGGTGTAATGAGCCCAATCTCCATATTGATTGTTAGTACTACTGCAAACCAATAGGGATCAAATCCAGCCTGAAGGATGATCGGGAGCAAGATAGGAGCAGTCATCAATATGACTGCGACAGGGGGGAGAAAAAATCCGGCCACAAGGAGAAAGGCATTAATGATAGCTAATAGTAGCCAACGATTTACCCCAAGTGTAGTAATCCATTCAGCAATGGATTGGGTAATGAAGAGAGTCGAAAGCGTATAGCTTAGTAACTCAGCTGCCCCGATGATCATCATGATCATAACGCTTTCCCGGGTGCTGGTGCTGAGAATACCCCAGATTTGTTTAGGCTTTCTCATTCCATAAATAACCGCCACCAACACAAAACAAAGCATTGCGCCAACACCAGCGGCCTCAGAGGGAGTTGCAACGCCGCCATATAGTGCGTAGAGGATTCCCGCTATGATCAGCAAAAAAGGTAGCACACGGGGTATCTGTTCAATTTTTTCTCTTAAGCTAAAGTGGCGCTGTAAGCCTTTGGCAAAAGTACCGCTCCGTAGGGAGTAGTACATTGACCAGCTAATGAAAAGTAGCGTGAGCATCAATCCAGGAAGAACGCCGGCGATAAATAGTCGTCCGATTGAAGTGCCGGTTGAAATTCCGTAGATGATCATCGTGACACTGGGTGGAATTAAGATCCCTAAAGTACCTCCGGCGGCTATTGAGCCGGTTGCGAGCTCTTCTGGATAGCCATGCTTGCGCATTTCTGGAATGCCCATTTTTCCAATTGCTGCGCAAGTAGCTGGTGAGGAACCACTGAGAGCAGCAAAAATCGAACAGGCTCCAATGTTTGAAATGGCGAGACCACCAGGTACTCGCGTAAGCCAGCGATCTAGGGCTCCGTAAAGATCACTACCAGCTGGAGAAGAGGCTACAGCTGCGCCCATCGCAATAAACATAGGAATTGAAACTAGCGTAAAGTTTGAAAGCCCAGAGAAAAATAGTTCACCAGTGAAAATTAGGCTGTCAGGGCCTTCAAAGATGGCTAAAAAAAATAGGGCAACTGCTGTAAGGCCAAATGCTACAGGAATTCCACTCCCAAGAACCAATACGGTAACAAGTCCGATCAAAACACCGATTTCAAGCGGACTCATTTATTTTCTCACTGTATCTTGAGTATCAGCATCAAGCTTGCTGCCTGCGGCAAAAGAGAGAATATTCACTAGATACTGAAGGGTGAGCACAGCAAACCCGATTACCAAAGGAAGAAGGGGTATCCATAGAGGGGGTGCCCAGACAGATTCTGTTGCCCAGTTTTTTGTCCAAGCTTCATGGAAGTACACCCAACTACTCCAAGCTAAGATACCGCAAGCAGCCAGCGCAATTGTGGATGAGAGGATGTGAAGAAGGTGTTTTCCTCTTGGCGGCAGATAGTGGGGTATCAGATCAACATTTACATGCCCGCCTTTTAACAAAACATAAGGACTTCCCATGACAGTAGAAGCTATAACTGAAAAGGTAACAAATTCGGTTTGCCAGATAGTAGAGGCTCCGATTAGATAACGAATGAGAACCATTTCGCACACGACCACACAGGCCGCTCCAAGGCAGAGTACGGCGATTGCACCACAGGCCTGGGAAAGCCAGTTGACACTTCGTAGGAGCGGGTTCATATACCCTTAGTCTATTGCGAGAGCCTGGTCGATCAGCTCGGTTCCGCCAGGCACCTCTTCGGCAAACACCCGGTAAGAACTTTCCGCAGCAATCTCTTTCCATGCTTGTGCTTGTTCGGCACTCATATGAACAACCTGTACACCGGCATCTAGGTAGACTTTTTCCATTTCAGCATCAAGTTTTTTGGCTTCTTGGAAAAAATAGTCTTCCGCTAGTTTTGATGCGCGCCTCAATGCCGATTGCTGTTGGGGTTGTAGTTTATTCCAGCTTTGCTGCGCCATGAGGACGGGTTGGTACATAAACCATAATGCATGCTCTCCCGGTGCGGTCAGGCATTGAGCATGCTCATAGAGGCGGAAGGTTACAAGACTTGCTGAGCTTGTATTGGCAGCATCTAGCACACCAGTTTGCATGGCGGTATAAATTTCGGAACTGGGCATTGAGGCAATCGAGGCTCCAGCACCAGCCAGCATTCTTTCAAAGGCTGGGCCCGCTCCACGAGTAACTAGTCCTTGTATATCGCTTGGCCAAAGAATACAGTTCTCCGTGCTCACAAAACCACCGGATAACCAAGCATCCGCAAGCACAATTAAGCCCTCATCCTCGATAATCTCTCTTATTGAGTTCATAAAGGGTGAGCTGTTTAGCCGTCTAGCGTGGTCGTGGCTCTTCACCAATCCCGGCATAAGCGTGGCATTGAATTGTGGGTGCCTCCCACTCGCATAATCTAATGGCAAGCCAGTAATATCTAGGCGTCCTCTAATTAATGCAGACCACTGATCACCAGCCTTAAAGAGAGACTGCGCAGGATAGATACGGACGACGATACCAACTTCAGCTGCTTCGATTTCTCTGGCTATGATGCGAAACATTTCGTCTCGAACATCACCTGTTCCACCGGGCCACTGGTGTGAAATTCTAAGGGTGGTTTGTGCAAAAATTTCGCCTGATACCCAACAAAAGAAAATACCAGCTAAAAGGGAGGTGGAGAGAAATGTGTTCTTTTTTATCATAGAGTTAATTGTGCTGTTTAAACGGAGATGCCGCAAGGGATTTGGGTAGAGTGATGGCTGAAGGCAACAGTAAGAATTGGTGTATATGATTAGTCACAGCCTAGGTATTACTCGCTCTTTGCTTTAAGTTTTTTTGAGATCACAGGTGTGTCTGGTGTCCCAAGTAACCTTTTGGATTGAGATGCAGTCAACAGGGCAAACTTTCTCACACCTGCCACACCGGGTACATTCATTCTGATCAATGTAAAGAAGCTTGTACCGGCCCCGTGTTGGATTTTCTGCCCTTGTGTATCCTGAAATAAGCCCGTTTTGGTCAGCATTCAGCGCATCAATTGGTACGATGCAATCTTCATGAGGTTTTACGTCTAGGCATTTGTCGCAGTAAATGCATGCATCATTGTCAATTTCGAACTTGTAGTGACATAAATAGCAGCGTGTAGACTCAACATTGGCCTCCGGGCTGCTGTACCCTAATTCAACTTCTTTTCGGCGCGTCCGGCCTTCAACGGGAGTCTCTCTGACCGACTGGCGTTCGATCACATTCATGGATGGTGTTCTGCCAGTTTCATAGACCGATGCAATATGAGCTACTTCCATTAAGCGTATTTTGTCCATGAGGTACTCGTCTAACTTGCGGGCACAGTTTTTTGCGTGCCCTATAGCATCTATTAGGCTTGAGGCACCAATTGAATAGTCCCCAGCTAAAAATAAACTTGGATGGGTAGTTTGGTTAGTCGTCTCACTATTTGAGTCAGTGCATTCATTTGGGAGGTATTGTTTGAGATCGTTATCCATCCAGGTGGTATCTCTTCGTTCACCGTTAGCCGCAATGACCGTATCTACTATCACCTCAGTTTCCCTTTCAAGAACTTCTTTGTGGCAATAACTTTGATTTGCGTTGGGTTCTTCGTAAAAACTAAAAATAATATGTATTTTTGTAGCCCCATTTAAATTAATTTTTTGATAGCTGATAGGCTTTATAAGTGTTTTTAGTTTTATCCCTTCATCCTTGAGTGCCTTAAGCTCATCATTTGATATTGACATTTGTTTGCGCGTTCCTTGGTAGTAGACCGTAGGGGTGGAGCCTAGTCGGACTGCGGCGCGGGCACAGTCTAACGCAGTAAAACCTCCGCCAATTACAGCAACATGATGCCCTAAAGGGGTGCTTAGCTCGGACATGTTAAATTTCTGAAGAAAAATCAGGCCATCCTGGATGCTTTCCATTTTATGATCTAAATTCTCGATCTGATTGAGTTTCGTGGTGCCTGCCGCAATAACTACGGCATCGTGATTATTCAGCATGCTTTGAATCGAATGGTTAGCGCCGATGGGTTGGTTGCATCGAATTTCTACCCCTAATTTTTTAATTTGTTCAATTTCTTTATGGAGAGCTGCGCGGGGAAGGCGAAACTCGGGAATCCCTTGATTCATAAAACCCCCTGGCTCAGGGCATTTCTCAAAAATAGTAACCTTGTGACCAAAAAGTGCCAATTCCCGCGCCGTCGTTAGCCCAGCAGGCCCAGCCCCAATGATTGCTACTTCTTTTCCGGAGGGGTCAAATAACGGCGTGAGCGCAATCGGTTGTTGTGACCCGAAGTCGCTCGCAGCACGTTTCGAGAGACAAATAGCCACTGATTGGCCGAGGCCTTCGCGGCCGTGCCGGCAGGCCGGTTCGCAGGGCCTAGAGCAGACTCGGCCAAGAACTGATGGAAAAATATTATCGACTAAATTAAGGAGGTATGCTTTATCATAATTCCCAGCATGAATTTCCTTTAAGTAATTTGGTACGCGTGTTTTAGCTGGACAGGCCGCTTGGCACGGAATATTCTTTTTGAGCCAATCAATATCTTTTGGTTGATTGGCATAGCCATGCTGACGAGAGAGGGCAGCATGATCAGGTTGACCCTTATCGGGAGGAAGGTAGCGGTTAGTATTTGGGTCCAGGGTCATGCTTTTAGGGGTTTCTCGACTAATAATCTTAAGTTTATATGACTGATTTGCTTCGGTCCTTCTCGCATGGACCAGCTGAGGTCAAAAAAAAATTCACCTGCAGTAAATAGAAGATACAATACATTTTTATAATGTATGTAATCACTAAAATTTATTAGGCTCTATTATGAAGCAGCTCTTTGTAGGCTTTCTTGGTTTGCTCTCTGCACTATTTGGCGTGTCTTTGTTTGCGCACGGTATTACCGGCCCCGATCAGGCATTTCTTTTAAGTAATGTAGGAACCCAGGTTGGCGCATTTGTTTATTTAGGCGCGAAACATATGGTCACAGGATACGATCATCTTTTGTTTCTTGCGGGCGTTATTTTCTTTCTTTATCGATTGAGAGACGTTGCGGTTTACGTAACCTTGTTTGCTGTTGGGCATAGCATTACCTTACTTTTGGGTGTACTTGGCGGCTTGCATGTCAATTCTTACATTGTTGATGCCATTATTGGCCTTTCTATAGTCTACAAGGCTTTTGAGAATGTTGGTGGCTTCAGTCAGATGGGACTCAGGGTCAATACCAAGGGGGCAGTACTTGTGTTCGGGTTTTTTCACGGTTTTGGGTTGGCAACAAAACTTCAAGACCTTGCTATTTCGGAAGATGGGCTAATCCCAAATATGCTTTCATTTAATCTTGGCGTTGAAGTAGGTCAATTGCTCGCGCTCAGTGTAATTCTAGCTGCCTTTAATTTTTGGAGGCCAACTCAGAGCTTTATCAAACATGCATATACAGCAAATATCGCGTTGATGGGCTCAGGCTTTATCTTCATTGGCTATCAGCTCACTGGGTATTTTTTATATTAAATGCAGCATCCTTCGTTCTTATCTTAAGATAATCTTTGCGAATTTAAAGATACGCCTGTGATAGATTGTAAGAATTCGCCCTTGGTGAAAAGTTCTGGCGCGGTGGCAGAGTGGTGATGCAGCGGCCTGCAAAGCCGCGTACACCGGTTCGATTCCGGTCCGCGCCTCCATTAATTAGTGTGAGACTAGGATTATGAAAACAAAGAAAGCGTCGATGATTTTAATTTCTATATTTTTGACTAGCAGCATAAGCGCACACCATGGATCAGTAACTAATGGGTCACTGTATCGGACGGAAGAATTGATTCAGCTCGAGGGTGAAATTACCGAAGTGTTTTGGCACAACCCGCACGTGCGAGGAAAAATGAAAATCGAAAATGATAGTAGGGGTGAGGAGACTTGGGAAATTGAATTTAGTGGGGGTCCACGTAATTGGGAAAGACGGGGTATGGTTGCTGGTGATTTTATGGGTTCGGTAAAAGTCGCTGGATATGTCTCTAGGCGGAACTCTCAGGGCCTCGGTGTAGTTCATATGTTATTTCCTAATGGCCAGGAATTCGTGGCTGGAGGCAGTGGTGCTGGTTTGCCTGTTTCTGGTCCAATTTATTCATCGGAGCTCGTTCCTAGTAGCCTACGACGTCCAACGACGTCCCAGATTGAAAAAGCAGAGCAAACCGCAAACGGTATTTTTCGTGTGTGGGGGGGTAGTCGCCCAGAGCCAGAAGAAGAGCTTCTTCGAGCCATGGAGTTTTTTACGGAACGTGGCCAAGAGTTGGCTGAGAGCTACGATCCGCTTGAAGATAATCTCGAGCTTGTTTGCCGGCAGGGCATGCCGGACGTTAACTTCGAGCCGGTACCCATGGATATTACTGACCAGGGTGACCAAATTCGCATCCGCTCGGAGGAGTACAATATGGAAAGATATATCTATATGGGTGCTCCGCCAGCCCAGCCGCCTGAGCCATCTCCCACCGGCTATTCCATGGGGCACTGGGAAGGGGATACGTTAGTAGTAGAAACGACAGGCATTGATTGGCCTTTTTACTCCGAATTAGGGATACCCCAGTCGAACCAGGTGCGCTACCTTGAGCGTTTTTGGTTGTCAGAAAATGGAAATAACCTTAATTATTTAATAGAAGTTACTGATCCGGTTGTTTTTACTCAACCCCTTATACTTTTAGAAAGAAGCAGGGCTTGGACCCCGGGTGTTGAATTGGAAGGGCCTTATAATTGCATCTATGAGTGGCAGGATTTTTGATAACTAGTCTTTCCTGCTTGCCTAAAAGTGACGCCCCTTCTATGGAATTTAGAAAACCGCTAAAAAAAGAAGCTGGTCTTTTTTAGGCATGGATCGCTTCATATAGTTGGTCCAGGGGTGCTGAATATTGGATTATTTACCTCTGAAATATTTTATAATTATTTGATTTTAATAAGTATTTTAATTTATTAAAAGTTTTTTCTTTACGTTTATTGGTGGCTATGAGAGGGAATTAACATCTGTTTGCCCAGTTAGCTCATTTTCTAGATAGAATAGGCATACCAGGAGCCCGGGTGGCGGAACTGGTAGACGCAAGGGACTTAAAATTTTTGAGCACTCAAGTTGGAAACACTTTGTGTGAATGGGGTCAAATTCGGGGAAACCTCAGCTCGTTAAGGAGGTGGCAATCCCGAGCTAATCCTTAGTTGAGGCTAGGGAAAGTGTAGAGACTTAACGGCCCCCGCCTAACCCGTAGTACGTACTGCGGCATGGTGAAGAGAAAGTCCAGGCCACAAATGCACCTGCATTGCGGGTTGCAGCCGCGAAAGCTGTAGTGGTATGAAAATCCCTCGAGGGTAACCTCGTGCCGGTTCGAGTCCGGCCCCGGGCATTTGGTAGAAAAAAATGCTAAGCGGTGTGTAATAATATAGGTGCTATTATCTTCTAACCCATTGATTTTATTGGTATGAGGAAATGAACAATTGGGTAGCTCCACAATCTTGGAAAATGCGACTCGACCAGCGGAGCCTGCCCTCCCTTATGTTAGTCGTTTTTATGTTTTTTGTGGCCGGATGTGGTGGCGGTGACTATCAAAACGGCCTTGATGCGTATGACAGAGGAGACTATTCGACTGCACTGAGAGAGTGGCGCCCCTTAGCAGGGCTTGGTGAGGCCAGAGCTCAAAATAACTTAGGGATTATGTATTTAGAGGGCCATGGAGTGCCGGTTGATTATGATGAGGCAATTAAGCATTTCCGTTCAGCGGCCAATCAAGGTGAGGCGCGGGCACAAAATAACCTTGGCTTAATGTTTCTTGAGGGCAGGGGGGTTGCCGTTGATTATGCGGAGGCGATGCGTTTTTTTCTTAGCGCAGCCAATCAAGGGGAAACGCTTGCCCAAAACAATCTTGGATTCATGTATGAAAACGGCCTTGGGGTATCAGTTGATACCGATGAGGCTGTGCGGTGGTATCGTCGAGCGATTGAACAAGCGGGTGGGCAGAAGTTGGCCTACAACAATCTTGGCATGATGTATTTAAGCGGAAAGGGAGTAGCTGTAGATCATAATGAGGCGCTAAGGCTATTCCGTCTAGCGGCCGAACAGGGAGAGGCCGTTGCCCAGAATAACTTAGGGTTTATGTATGGCGCAGGCTTGGGTGTCCCAGAAGACGATACCGAGGCGATTAGATGGTATCGATTGGCCGCAGAACAGGGCGAGGCATCTGCTCAGAATAACTTGGGGATGGCATATTTAAATGGTACAGGTATTGCTCGTGACTATATGGAGGCGCTAACGCTATTTCGTCTGTCGGCTGCCCAAGGTGAGGCGATGGCCCAGCACAATCTCGGATTTATGTATGAAAATGGGCTTGGCATTCCAAGTGACGATACGCAAGCCGTGAATTGGTATCGACTTGCTGCGGGGGTAGGTTCAGTCGTCGCACAAAAAAATTTGGGCAGGATGTATTCTCAGGGCAAGGGTGTACCAATTGATAATCTACGCGCCTATGCTTGGCTTAATCTCGCCGCGACAGGTGGCGACTCAGATGCTATGGAGCAAAGAGCTGAGGTAGAGGAGTCCATGAATGCTGCTCAAGTAGCGGAGGCTCAGGTGCTTTCTACGGAGATATTCGAAAGAATTCAAGCAGGCAATTTTGCTCAGGGTGAGTGAATTTCCTTAGAGGGCAAGTATGTCACGAGGTAGCCTTTCGGTATCCTTTGATAAGTTGATTGTATAGGGCTTTCTCCTGATCTCCATAAGGCATTTATAGCTACACGAATGGTTATTGGTTTAACGCAAGGGTAGTGGACCTGGAGCTATCTTATTGGAGAGAAGCTAGTCGGCTCGACAAACACTGACTCTATGCTACTAATAATACTTCCTGCTGCTTCCGATTCTGCCATTATGCGCAATACCTCAGCATCAGCAAGAAAGTTAGCCCAGTTTTCCTGGGCCGCTTGTCGACTACTGTGCTCTAAAAGATAGATTAAGGTGTTTTCGGAGTCCGGTGAGTCTTGCGGGACCCAATAACCAACGTTGGTCATGTCATGCTTTTCGAAGAGGGTCATCGTGTGATCACGGAATCTTGTCAGGAGGTTTGGTAGCTTCCCTTCGGCTGTTGTATATGTTCGTAGCTCAAAAACCTTATTATTTTGAGCGTGCGCAGCGGTAGTGAAACCAAAGTTTTGACCAAGCAAAAACCCTGAAATAAAAACAGCTATTGCCACAGCAGCGAGGAAAACAGTAGTTTTCATGATGAGCTTCCTTTTTTCTGTTGTAGAGTAAAGTGCACAGAAGAGTAACAGTATATAGTTCGAGATATTATTTCCGCAGAGCGTAATATGAATGGATCTGCTTGCAGGCATCTGTATGCATGCTTCGGTAGATTGCGGGTTAGGCTGATAATATGAAGGTAACGTATTTTTTTCCTTTTATAGTGAGTATTGGAGGGGCCAAAAAAATGAAGGTTCGAGTAATTCTTTTGGGGGGGGCTCTTTTCGGAATATTGCTTGGCTGTTCGGGCGACACCCCCGGCAGCCAGCAGCCAAATATACTATTCATTGTTGCTGATGATCTTGGGTTTACAGACATAGGTGCTTTTGGGGGTGAAATTTCAACACCCAATCTGGATGAACTCGCATTTGCGGGAGTCCGTTTAAATAATTTTCATACGGACCGAGCGTGCCAGCAAACCAGAATCATGATGATGACCGGTAGAGGAGTTTCCGGGGCACTAGAGTACTTTCCGCCAGCTGAGGGGAGCCGTGAGCGCAGAAACCGCCTGAGTTTAAATTGGGCTATTCTCCCGGAGTTACTTCAGGATGCTGGTTACCACACCTATATGGCCGGGAAGTGGGACTTGGGCATAGAAGAGGGGTATACGCCGGCAACTCGCGGATTTGACCGCTCTTTTGTGCAGCTAGGTGCCTCGGCTAGTCATTTTGCAGAGAATTTCTGGGATGACTATAGTTTATATGAGTCAGATGGGGAGCCAGTTGAGTATCAAGATATGCCCAATGATTTCTACTCAACTAACTACTACACACAAAAGATGTTGGAGTTCCTAGAGTCGGGTGTTGATCAGGGGCCTTGGTTTGCCTATTTGCCGTACACGACACCCCATTGGCCACTTCAAGTGCCAGAGAATGAACTGGATCATTATGCTGGTCAGTACGACGAAGGTTATGATGTGCTCCGGTCGTTTAGGGTCAATAGTGCCAATCAACTTGGGGTCATACCAGGTGGACTGAACCTAGAAAACTTTGAGCCAGCCGCCGTGCCCTGGGAAGAGCTTTCTGTGGAGGAGCAGGTAAAGTATTCTCGTGCCCAGGAAATTTATGCTGCCATGGTCTCAAATCTCGACACAAACATAGGGCGCTTAGTCTCTTACTTAAGGGATAGTGGTCAGCTTGAGAACACAGTTATTATGTTTACATCCGACCATGGTGCTTCTTCCGGTGAGTTCGGACAAAGACCAACTACGCCCGGTATGGGTCCTCAGATACCTTCTTTTATTGATAATTCTTTTGGAAATTGGGGTCAACCGAATTCCTTCATAGATCATGGGCAGGGCTTTGCAGAAGCTGCCACTGCGCCTTTGAAGGGATACAAAGGAAGGATTAGTGAAGGCGGGCTCAGGGCAGCGGCATTTATCCATTTTCCTGACCTAGCCGTTAGCGGCTCGATCGATGGAAGCTTTATGACAATTATGGATGTGTTGCCTACTTTTCTTGATATTGCAGGTACCACACATCCGGGGCCAGGAGATTACAGGGGAAGGAAAATTGAGGGGATTGCTGGACGTTCCGCTTGGCCTTATCTTAATGGTGAGGCTGAGACTATTCGCTTACCGACAGATTCCGCGGGGTGGGTGCAGGGAGAATTAGGTGCCCTGATAAAAGACAATTACAAGATTACCAATGAAAGGGTCCCTGGAGTTGATGGACCACTATCGTGGCAACTCTATGACATCATGTCCGACCCTGGAGAGACTCAGGATCTCGCATCACAATACCCAGAATTGGTATCTGAGCTTTTAGCTGAATGGGAAACCAATTGGCGCTAAGTTCGCCCTTAAGTTAACTAAAATATTTGAAGTCTAACTGGAACTAGGTAAAACCATGAGAAAGCTCCCCGCAGTTATTACTCGTAGAGTTATTTTTTTATTATTGGCTGGTTTTGCGTTTTCCGCTCATGCTCAGACTTCCCAGAGCGAAGCAACCAAAAAATTGGTCAGCCGTTTGGAAATGTTTAGTCCTCGAATCGTAGAGGTCGCGACAAATGTGTACACGGCTATCGGCTATCAGGTGTCGGCCAATACCATGATAGTCGGTGAGGATGGTGTCATCATCATCGATCCTGGTCAGGCACCGCGTTTCGCAGAACCTGTAATCGACGAATTTCAAAAAATAACCAATAAGCCGGTTAAGGTCATCATTTTTACTCATGGACATCGTGATCATTTCGGAGCTACTCCTGCGTTCATGGGTCTTGGGGAAAACATCGAAATCTGGGCGAGAGCTAATTATGGGTCAGAGATGCGGCGGACTTCGAATAATGGACTATCTGACGGTGTTCGGCCGTCAAACACGCAAGGATTCGACCTGCCTGCGGAGCAACGCCTTGGTATCGGTATAGCGATTCCCCCGTCCCGTCCAGCTGGAAACATGATGCGTGACGGGATTTCTGTTGACCGACAACAATCACCTCAAGTGGAGGTGGTGCTACCGACGCACACATTTTCCGGAGAGCGGCAGGCTCTTTCCGTGGCAGGCATAGAGCTTGAACTGGTAGCAGCGCCCGGTGAGACCGATGACCAGCTGTATGTATGGTTGCCTAAAGAGAAGGTCGTTTTTGCTGGTGATAATTTCTATCAGTCGTGGCCGAACGTCTACCCGTTACGTGGTACCGCACGGCGCTCCGTCCGCAACTGGATAACGAGCTTGGATAAAATGATAGCCGAGACCCCAATGCATCTAGTCGGTGGTCATACGAGCCCGATACTCGGCAACGGATTGGGGGTATTAATAAATTACCGGGATGCACTGAAGTGGGTACACGACCGAACAATCGAAGGTGCAAAAAAATTCATGACTCCAGATGAGTTGGTTGCCTATGCTGCTTTGCCACCAAAGCTGGCAGAGCTCGATTATCTTGCCGATTACTACGGGAGTGTTGAGGGTACAGTCCGTGATATATATGCTCAGGATCTTGGCTGGTTTGATGGTGATGTATTAAGTCTCCACCGTGAAGCGCCTATCAAGGAAGCCGAACGAATGGCTTCGCTGGTTGGTGGTGTCGAAATATTGATGGAAAAAGCTAGAGTTGCAATGGAGAATGGAGACCCGCTTGGCGCAGCCAAACTTGTGCGACACGTGGTTCGACTGAAGCCAAGTAGTAGTGAGGCTAAATTGTTAATGGCAGACGCGCTCGCCATCATTGGTGAGCAAACATTCAATGCACCTGTACGCAATTACACGTTATCCTCATCTAATCGGTACCGCCTAGAGGCCGCCGAAGCTAACTAAAGTTGCTGGACCTTCATCTTGTTAGATTAAAGGTAAGATCAACAAAAGCATGAGGCTTCCTAAGTCAGGGGCGCAGTATTCTACGGAGTAAGGCAGGGTGACAGACTTAGCCTATAGTGCTGCTGCTGAGCGAAATAAGAGTGCCATCTTGAAGGTGCTCGGACGCGTATTGCCAGCCAGGGGTAAAATTCTGGAAATAGCCAGCGGGACCGGACAGCATATTGTTCATTTTGCACAAAAACTACCTAACTTAATCTGGCAGCCAAGTGATTTTGATCCGTCTGCCTGCAGGTCAATTGAAAGTAGAGTGCTTCGGTCGAATCTCGGCAACATAAAGGATGTGGTGTCGCTCGATGTTAGGGATCTTCCCTGGCCGGTCATGCACTCAGATGCACTGATTTGCATTAACTTTACGCACATTAGCCCGTGGGCAGCTACAGAGGCCCTGTTTGAGAATGCCAGAGACCACCTAGCGGCGGGATGCGTACTCTACCTGTATGGACCCTATCAGAGAGCCGATTACGAAATAGCACCCAGTAACGAGGCATTTGATGCCTCTCTGCGGGCTCAAAATCCGGCCTGGGGCCTACGTTATCTTGAAGATGTTGCACGTACCGCCGGAGATTGTGGTTTTAATTTAGAAGAAACAGTGGAGATGCCGGTAAATAACCTCAGCCTAATATTTCGAAGAGAGTCGGAGTGAGGGAAAATTTAGGGGAATACTTCTTGTTTGTTCATTGCCCGTCAGGCCGATTCGACCCTTCCCTATCTTCCTGTCGATTTATTCCAGATATAAACTGCCAATGACTTGATTGTGGCAGCATCCAGTTTGTCTGCCCATGGCGGGCACTGCCCCAGTCTTCCGTTGGCAATTACGTCAGAAATCGTACTTCGGTCATCGCCGTACAGCCAGATGTTATCTCTCAGATTTGGGCCACCATACGGCACATACCCATAGCTATCTTCCCCGTGACACTCAGCGCAGATAAGGGAATCATTTCTAGCTCGTGCTGCCGCATCCTGGTCCGCCTCACCACCACTTATGCTCACGATATACTCCGTGAGATCGGCAATCTGGTTTTCGCTGAATCCATTGATCCCATAACCTGGCATCTCAGAGTAACGGGTATCTGAGCAAGCACCATAACTTTGCTGGTCCTCGGGGCAGTCACGGTTGCGTATCCCGTAGAGTAGTGTTTGTTGAATCGCCATAACGGGCGCAACATCGTTGGTTTCAAAGCCCGTAATACCCCAAAGCCAGTCGAAATCCGTAAGGTCAGGAATCCCGGGTTCTCCACTGAGGTTTGCCCCATGGCAGCTCGCGCAGTGCTCGGAGATTGCCTCTTCGGCGGTGATTTCCATGAAATTCTCAAGTTCCTCATCTGCAGCAATTGCATAAGGGGAGGCATTGAGAATTTTTAGCGCCGCGGAGGAAAGCTCTTGGGCGTGCACGCCTACACTTGTAGCAAAAATAAAAAACGTAACCTGCAAGCGCTCAAAGATCATCGGATGCCCCCGTTCCCGTTTTTTATTTTCGCCAAACACACGAGGTTGGCAAGTAAATAACCGTTACGAACGCCTCTTTAACCATTGACGCCTATTTTTGATGTATGCGCCGAAGCAGAATGGTCTCCAGAATTCGGTTATCGACCAAGAGGGTATTAGGGAAGCAATATCGGTGCTGATTATTGCCCATTGTTGCGTAGTTCTTTGTTAGTTCTCCCACTTTGGGCTGTTATTGAAACCGGGTCCGTGAACCTCGGTCCAAGTCGCGTCTTCGATGGCTTGGAAATAATGTGGAACGTAGGAGGGGATAATCAATATATCGTCCGGTCCGACCACATAGTCGTTCTCTCCCACGAATGCCCTCACTCTACCGGTATGAAACAGCATAGTTTGCTCATCGGGGTGGCTATGCCTCGTCGAGGCTTTCCCAGCCCCTATCGTCACCATCGTAATCCAGACAGTGTCCGTGTAAAGGCGTTTGCTGTATATGCCCTCATAGGGGTTGGCGGCCTCGATGTCCGCTCTGTTTAGCAGTCGCTCCTTCGGCAGTGTCACGCTTTGAGCTGCAACACCGAATGATAGCGATGCACACAATCCAGCCCACACTAGCCTCTTGGTACTATTCATTTGGTCTCCTTTGTGCGTCACTTAAGAACATCTATATCGGCTTACGGAAAACGAGCACGGCGCGGTCTGTGCCACCGCGTATCGAAGGATCACGCATATTGAGCGTGCGGCCATCGCTCGGGTTGGTAAGTAAGTCGCTGGTGATCGCAAGCTCGAATCCGGAGGCCGTGACTTCGTCAATAATTGCCTGCGCATCGATTCGGTGGAGGGTCATCGCGTCGCGCCAGCCCGAATTGTCCTCGGCTTTGTGGTCGATGATGAGATACGTCCCACCAGGTTTGAGCGAAGCAAATACACGCGCATTCATGTCCGCGGTATCAACGCTTTCCTCAGAGGATTCGCGACTCAAATCATGATAGAAGAGCACCATCGTGACAGCATCGACTCCATCAGGTAATTCGGCTTCGTTGTAGTGGACTTGCGTGTATGTGGCGTTGTCGTGCGCGGCAGCGAACGCTCGGCCCGGCTCACCGCCGAAACGCTCGGTCCACGGCATATCGACCATTTCGACATGGCCATCTGTTCCGACTGCGTCGACGAGTAGAGTTGTATAGTAGTGTCCGAATGCCGCGAACTCGATAACATAGTCACCTTCCTCGATACCGGATAGCATCAACACCTCCGCCGGATTTCGGTGCGGATCTCTCGCGCGTTGCTCATCCGTTCTCACGCTTGATTCGATGGCACGTTTAATGTTCGCAGGTGCATCCGTTGGCACTGTATAGGAGTCTTGCGCCGTCGCCAGGATTCCGCCAAATACCAATCCGCTCACCGCGGCAATTCTGATTATCAATCGCATGATTATTTCCTTTTGTTATTAAGTCAGAACACGTCAAGATCGTTAGCGAGAACAACTTCCCCATCGTAGAGAGACTGCACCTCGGTTAGTACAGTCTCAACTGGTGCACCGTAAAAGATTGCATGATACAGCACTAGCAAATCAGGCCTTGCTTCAGTAGCAACGCGAGCAAGTTCGTTCGTTACTGTATGCGAGCGGGAATGGTACAGTTGCCAATCCTCGGAAAGCTCGCTGACCCCTTCGTTGCTGATGACTTCATGCACAAGAACGTCGGCTCCTTTAGCCATCTCGACCAATTTTTCACTGTAGGATGTGTCTCCCGAGATCACGACAACCTTGTCGGGCGTCGTGATCCGATAACCGAAAGCTGGACTGATATTGCCATGCGGAACAGTGAAAGCTTCAATTGTGATATTGCCATTGGTGAAGATGGTGCCTTCCTCAATCTCAGTCGGAATAATCTGATAGAACCCTGGATTAACCACGGGGGACGAGCCGGGGGACGAGCTTGAGCGTATCTTGATATCCGCATTCATCATCTCGTACATACCTTTGGCCGCAGCCTCGAGGCCGGCTGGACCCCAGACGCTGATCTGGGATGTCCGCCGCCACCAGAGCGTCCAGACTAGCTCGACAAGGTCGAGCATGTGATCACTGTGAAGATGTGTAATGAAGACGTGCTGGATGTTCGTTGGAAAGAGCGCAGATATACCCAGGCGCGAACTTGCTTCGATCGCACGCTGCACGACACCGCCTCCGACATCAAAAATATAAGCTTGACTCTCGTAGACAATAGCGACCCCGGCACCAGCTCTCGTATGGTCGGGAACGGGCGTTCCCGTGCCAAGAATCACGACCTGGGTTTCGCTCAGCGCGGGAGTGCTAGCGATTAACATCACGGCACTGACAGCTAGAATACCGATGACTTTGCTCATTAATAGTTTCTTCTAGTTTTGTTCGGATCAATTCAGTATAGCGAACTTATTAACATCCGCGCACGAGAGTCAAGCGACGTTTCTTGTTGCGACTCTATTCGCGATAGAATTTCTCGGATATGCTTATTCTTGCTATGACCAAAGTCCAATAGAAGGAATTCAGGAGGTATTTTTATGACCCAGGCTACCGCGAGGCATATTCTGGTTAAATCTGAGTCATTCTGTAGTGAACTCAAGGATAAAATTATTAATGGAGAGGATTTTTCCGATTTAGCCCGAGAGCATTCTACGTGTCCCTCAGGTAGCAGGGGCGGGGATCTTGGCTCATTCGGGCCAGGCCAGATGGTAAAAGAATTTGACGAAGTGGTCTTTAGTGCAGACCTCAATGAGGTTCAGGGCCCCGTAAAAACACAGTTTGGCTACCACCTTCTTGAGGTTACGAGCCGGACGGATTAATTTTGGGCTTATGGAAGAGGTTTAGTCTAGAGCCAGAGACTCGGGAGCCCCTTAAGGCATTCAAAAGATTTTTTTAATTTGTAAATATTCGAAGGAATTTGAGAAAAGCTAATTTTTATTTTTTAAAATTATTAATTGTTATTAATCAAATAAATATAAGGTTATTTTGATAAATTTTCTAATATAATTATCTATCCCAAACATTATGAGTTTTCAAGGATCTGCTAAAAAATGACCCCAGCTTTAGGTTCTGGCCTTGAGGGCTCCTCCCTTGAGGTGTCAAGGGGTAATCGGTGCCTTTTTACAGATCTGAATTTCCGGTTGGAGTGTGGCGAAATGGCCTTGGTGACCGGTGCTAATGGTTGTGGAAAGACATCCTTGCTAAGGGTTCTGGCGGGCTTGGCGGTACCCGACTCTGGGCGTGTCATGCTCGGCAAAACAGATATTCATGGATTTTTGCCCGAACAGCGACGAGACCTTGTTTTTAAGGGCCATTTGAATGGGCTAAAAAGGGAACTCACGGCGAGGGAAAATCTGGAATTTTTCTGTCAGCTTTGGGAAGGCCGCCGCCAGGTCGATGTAGTACTGGCGGAGCTCCAGCTATCCCGGGCGGCTGATTGCCCGGTACGTCATTTGTCTACTGGACAACGTCTTCGGGCCAGCCTCGGCGCATTGCGTCTGCAACCGGCAGCCCTGTGGATTTTAGACGAACCTTTGGCCGGGCTCGATAAATCTGGGATTGACCTCATTTGCGGATGGGTAAGGGAGCATTTACAGGAAGGGGGTATCGCGGTGATTGCAACCCATCGGGCCCAGGCATTCTCAGGCAGCTACCAGTTCAATATCGAGCTTTAAGCATGAAAGGCTTCATCCAGGTTTTAACCAGGGATCTTAAGGTCGCCCTACGACGTTGGAGTGAACTCTGTAACCCATTGATCTTTTTTCTTATGGTTGCCTCTCTTTTTCCTCTGGCGATCTCCCCGGAGGCCCCTGATCTTAAGCGGGTTGGTACGGGCGTTTTGTGGATTTCGGCACTACTAGCCTCTTTACTTGCTCTGGATGGCCTATTTCGCGATGACGCAGAAGATGGCAGTATGGAGCAGCTCGTACTGAGCCCGGTTCCGCTAACTATTGTTATTGCAGCTAAAATACTGGCCCACTGGCTCATCACGGGCTTACCCTTGGTGGTAATAGCGCCAGTAGTAGCACTTTCTTACTATATGCCACTTGACACGCTGACAACGCTTATTTTGGCGCTGATTCTAGCCACGCCCACACTAAGCGTTTTGGGGGCTATCGGGGCTGCGCTCACGGTTGATTTGCGTCGCGGGGGGCCTATAGTGGGTCTCTTGGTATTACCCCTAACCGGACCTGTTTTGATTTTTGGGACTCGGGCCACAGATCTCGCGGTGCAAGGGGAGTCGGCTGCCGGCCCACTTTATTTGTTAGGGGCATTGTTGGCGCTGGCGATTGCATTGGGGCCGTTAGCTACCTCTGCCGCTGTACGTGTTTCATTAGAGTAGAAAATTCATGAATTTACGTTGGTTTCATAAATTAGCTTCTCCACCGCATTTTTATCAATTGGCCAGCGCCCTAGGCCCGTGGCTGGGTTGCTTAAGCATTGCGCTGATCGTGGCTGGGACGTATGGAGGGCTTGTTCTTGCTCCTCCTGACTACCTCCAGGGGGATGGCTTCAGGATGATTTATGTTCATGTGCCGAGCGCGTATCTCGGCATGATGGCCTATGTAGTGATGGCTATGGCCGCTGCAATTGGCTTTATATGGCGCATTAAGCTTGCGCACGCTGTTGCGGTAAGCGCGGCCCCGTTGGGCGCATCTTTCACCTTTCTTGGCCTTGTGACAGGAGCGATCTGGGGAAAACCCATGTGGGGAACTTTTTGGCAGTGGTCTGATGCTCGTTTGGTGTTTTTTTTGGTGCTGTTCTTTCTTTACATGGGCTATCTGGCGCTTCGCGGGGTGACCGAAGACAGGGACAAGGCTGATCGACTTAGCGCTGTACTGGCTGTAGTTGGAGTAATTAACATCCCGATCATCCATTATTCGGTCGAATGGTGGACCACCCTGCATCAAGGCCCCACGATCACCCGGTTGGATGGACCTTCGATTACGATGGATATGCTTGTTCCGTTGCTGGTTATGATCGCAGGTTTTTCGGTTTTCTTTGTATGGTTGCTGTTTGTCCGACTACGGGGCGAGATTTTAGTGCGTGAACAGAAATCCCGGTGGGCGCAGGAATTTGTGCAGCGGGGCAGGGTATGATGGAATTTTTAAGAATGGGCGGCTACGGAACGTACGTATGGTCAGCGTACGGGATTACTTTGGTGATACTAATTATTAATATTTGGTGGACATACCGGTTCTACAGAAAGAGCCGGAAAGCACTTGGGGAAATTTCGGAAAACTTTAGCAAACGTCAGCCTACAGTTAGGAAAACTTCATGACGCCAAAGCGACGACAACGGATGGTTCTTATAGCCATAGTTTTTTCTGGGGTTGCTGTTTCCGCAGGTTTGGCGCTAAAGGCCTTTCAGGAAAATCTTTTATTTTTCTTTTCGCCAACGCAGGTAGAGGCGGGTGAAGCTCCAGATTCACGAAGTTTTCGATTAGGCGGCATGGTAGTACCCGGAAGTATTGCTCGGGACACGGGGAGCATGACCGTAAATTTTGTAGTTACAGACTATGCGCATTCCATACCAGTACAGTACACCGGCGTACTTCCGGATCTATTCGGGGAAGGGCAGGGTGTTGTGGTGCGGGGCCAGCTCGGTGAGACAAATAATTTCTTTGCAGAAGAGGTTTTGGCTAAGCATGATGAA
>CAYXIJ010000031.1:0-13391 GCA_964465375.1 uncultured Gammaproteobacteria bacterium
GGTTCCGGCACGATTAGAATTTTTTCTACCTTCTCGGTTACCCGGGCTTTACGCTCCATCGCTTTTTTGTCACTATGATTATTAGCCTATTGGCTCAGGCGGCAATTGATCTCGAGCTATGTAAACTACTGATAGATGACACATAAAACTAGAAAAAAAACGGAATATCCGTGGAGGGTTTGATGTACCAGACAAAAATCAGATCTCACTTTAACAATGGAAGTATGGGTTTACTGACGATTGGTTTGCTCGTGCTATCGGCTTGCAGTCAAACCCCTGAAGAGCCGACAACAGTTGTTGTTTACGACGGGGCCAGGCTTATCGTTGGAAACGGTTCGGTCATCGAAAATGCTACATTCACGGTTGATGATGGTCGGGTGGTTTCAGCTGGCCTATCCGGCGAGGTTTCTATTCCAACCGGAGCCGAGCGTGTGAATTTAGCTGGTATGACGGTCATTCCGGCGATCGTGGATGCACACACGCACATGAGCACAACCCGTGACGCACTTATAGATGACCTGCAGCGTCGGGCTTACTTCGGCATCGGTGCCGCGGTGAGCATGGGGTCTGATGGCCCGGATACACCGTTGGGGCTACGTGAGGAGATAATCCCGGATGCAGCCCGGTTCCGTTCCGCTGGCCAGGGCATCACTAGCCCTGAACCAGGGCGCAGGGTAGTACACTGGGTCACGAGTGAATCCGAAGCCCGGCAAGCAGTGAGGGATGAGGCGGCCCGTCGCGTTGACCTCCTTAAGATCTGGGTGGATGATCGGGACGGGCAGTACGAGCAGCTGAGCCCTGCAATCTATGGAGCAGTTATCGAGGAGGCGCACCAGCATGGCCTGCGGGTTGCAGCTCACATTTTTGACCTTGAGGACGGCAAGGGCCTGCTGCATGCGGGTATTGATATTTTTGCTCACGGTGTGCGTGACCGAGACATCGATGATGAATTCGTCGGGCTCGTGAATGCACGTCCGGACTTGCTGCTGATCCCGAATTTACCAGAACGTGGAGTGAGAGCCGACTTAGGCTGGTTGGCGGGAGCGATTCCAGAGGAGGCTTATGAGGCGCTACAGGAGGGTAACACTGATCAACCGGAAGCCCAGGCCGCTTTTAGTATTCAGGCCCGCAATTTGGAAAGACTCAATGGGGAGGGGATGAGAATCGCATTCGGTACTGACGGCAACATTCCTTGGGAGGCCCATATCGAGATGGAAGATATGGTTTTAGCCGGAATGACGCCCGGTCAGGTGCTTGTCGCTGCAACCCGTAACTCTGCAGAGGTATTGGGTTTGGCTGACATGGGGACTATTGAGGCGGGCAAAAGTGCGGATTTCGTTGTACTTGAGGCAAACCCGCTTGACGATATCACGAACACGCGCAGGATCCGGTCAGTTTACCTGCGTGGTCAGGAAGTGAACCGTGGAGAAATCAGGACGCACTGGAATTAAAAAAGGACGCTATAGTTTTATGGAGCTAGGGCGCAAAAAACCACGTTCGGCAGTCCTCGAGACTCGTTACCGTATGTGATGCAAGGCCACCTGTTGTGAGTGTGGTTCGGCATGCTTTAAGGGTGGGACCCTGAAAAAATGGGCATCTCAATCTGTCTGTAACCGCTTGTTACTGCTATAATATCGTCATTATGTGTTATGGCTCTTTGCCAGGTGGTGGCGGTTGGCTAATTTTGCAAAGGGTAAGTGCTTAGCGATTTCTTTGTTAGCTCTCGGGTTGGCGCTGCCGGTGTGGGCCCATCATTCTCACTCCAATATTGATCGAGAGGACATCCGAGTCCATTCGGGTGTCGTGAGTGAGTACAACTGGTCGATGCCGCATGTATTTCTTAGGATCATGGCTCCCAACCAAGACGGCCAAGTTGTTGAATACACCATAGAGTTTTTGCACCCGCCCGGGATGGTGGAGCGGGGATGGTCGCCTGAAACTTTTACAGTTGGTGAGAGAATCACTTGGGAAGGGGCGAGTGACAGAAATCCCAAGCGGTACTTCACGAGCATGTCGTGGGCCGAGAGAGCGGATGGTACCCGTGTCGATTACGGCTTTGGGGGGGAAAGGAAAGCGGCCGTCTTGCCGTCTAAAGACTTTACCGGTTTGTGGAAGCGTTCCAGAAGCTTTGGGTCGACTTATGCTCCACCACCGGGATTGCCGTTGACAGAGGTCGGGCAGGCCTTATTTGATAATTTTGATCCAGGGACGAATCCACAGGTTGACTGCATGGAGCCGGGTCCGCCCCGATTCACGATTCTTCCTTACCCCATTCAAATTACCCGACCGGATGAGAAGACGGTTGTTCTAACAGGTGAGCTGAGGCATGAGCCTCGCGTGGTGCATCTTGATATGAACCATCCAGTTGGCCCGCCATCGCATCTCGGACATTCCGTAGGATGGTTTGAGGGCAAGGAACTTATAGTTGAGACCGCAAATTTCACACAGGATCGATGGGGAACACATGCTGGGATCGATTCTAGCGATCAAAAGCATTTAATCGAAAGATATTCCATGAGCGAGGATGGGTTGACATTGAAGGTGCTAATGACTGTTACTGATCCTGTTTATCTGGCCCGACCTATAGAAATCGACTATTCCATGGATAAGCAGCCCGATAGGCAGCTTGTCACTGCACCTTGTTCCCTCGAGGGGGCAGGCTTGTTCCTCACCGGTTATGAGGGCGAATGAGTCGAATTGTCTGACATAGAGTTTTGAGTATAGTTTTAGGGAGGTTTTTATGAGGTTTTTTGTCGCGGTACTTTTATTCCTAATAATGCCTCTTGCTATTCAGGCTCATCACAATACGCAGACAGAATTTGGCTGGTTTGACCAGGAAACTAAATACGCCGAGGGAGAAATCAAGCGGATCCGGTGGGGCAATCCTCATGTCATGGTTGACGTTGAAATCACTAGCTCGGAGGGTGACTTTGCCGTGGGTGACAGCTGGCGACTAATCAGTCATCCAGTTGCCATCATGACAGCCCACGGTTTTGATGGCTCAGAATTTGCGGTCGGTGATCATTTAAAATTTCACGGGCACACACACCTTAGGGACCACCCACTTCTCTGGCTTCGGGCCGTTCAGGTCAACGATGGCCCAATGCGATCATCGATGCGATTTAACGATATGATCGATATTGCGAATGGCGTATTTGAGGCAAAGAATATGTTGCCGGCTGCTAATACGCATGGGTCACCCCCTGGCCGTGCGGGCGCCGAGAATGTTGAGAAGCTCAGGGCAATGGGTCTGATTGATGATGATGGCCTGATGATCTGGCCCCCACCCTAAAAAAAGGTTTAGTTACACTAGAGACTTAATCCGCTAGTGTTGGGGTGCCATCGGCGAGTTTTTCTGGCCCACAAAGGTCGTGAGGAGCGGGGCCGGACGACTGATCCCGTTAGCGTTTTTTCTCTGACAACTTTCGAAAAGAAGCAACCTGTTTACGCCAGCGAGAAACCTCCTCTGCTGGAAGACCTCCCGAGTAAGTGCCCGGACCCTTCAAAGACTTGGTGATCAGACTACGGGCATTAATTTTGATCTCGTCCTCGATATTTAAATGCCCGATGATTCCAACACTACCCCCGATTATGCAGCACTTGCCAATTTTCGTACTACCTGCCACGCCCGTTAAAGCAGCAATAACAGTATGTTCGCCAACCTGAACGTTGTGCGCAATCTGGATTTGGTTGTCTAGCTTGACTCCATTTTTGATAATCGTGTCATCGATAGTTCCACGGTCAATGGTGGTGTTAGCGCCTATCTCCACATCATCGCCGATAACTACATTTCCAATTTGTGGCACTTTGATCCATTGACCATCATCCGGCGCAAAGCCAAAACCATCTGAGCCCAGCACGGCTCCTGGGTGGATAAGGGCACGTTTTCCAATGACCGTGTTATCGAGCACGGTTACGTGACCGATCAGACGACTGCCTTTCCCGATTCTCACATTTGTTCCGACCAGACAGCCTGGCCCAATGACAACACCATCTTCCAGATGACTGCCTTCCCCAACCACCACGTTCGCTCCGATTTGGCAGGATTTTGGGATTTTGGAGCTTTCAGCTACTACAGCGGTGGCATGCACGCCAGGTTGTGGAGCGTTCTGAGGGCAGAGGAAATCAGCGATGCGCGCATAGGTTACATAAGCATTTTCACTAACGAGGGTGGGTACGGGGCAGCGAGCAGCCTCATCTGCGCTGATGACTACGGCCCCTGCGCGTGTCCCCGAGAGCTGTTTTCGGTAGAGAGGGTTAGCCAAAAAACTGATGGCATTGGGGGCTCCGTTTTCAAGTGTCCCAACCGTGTTCACGAGAATATCTGGACTACCATTTAGCAGACAGCCAAATCGGTCTGCTATATCAGCAAGCGTGTATGACTGATGTTGAGAGCGCGTGTTCATGGTTTATATAGCTCATTCCCTGTTTAACATACACGAGCTAGCGGTGGTTTTTCCTCGTCTTGAAAAATCACTAGGCGCTCAGATGCAAACCAAGAGTAACGTTCAGCATACCGGGTTGTTTCTCCGACTAGCAGCAAAGCAGGGGGACTAATCTCAAATTTTTTGGTTGCCTTTGTCAGACTTTTCAGCACTGTGGAGATTACCCGCTGCTCGGTAGTTGTTCCACGTTCTACAATGACCACAGGAGTATCAGGATTATGTCCATTGTCTATCAACTGTTTTTCAGCAGCCGTATATTTTGCTACGCCCATATAAAGTGCTAGGGTTTGACCCGGGTTAAATCCGTTTAGATCGACTATCCCGTCTTGGGTTTGTCCCGTCGTTAAAATGACAGAATGAGCTATGTCTCTGTGAGTGAGGGGAATTCCCGCATAGGCCGCGCATCCTTCTACAGCTGATACACCAGGGACGATCTGAAAGGGTAGCTCAGCTTTCGCTAAAGCATCAAGTTCTTCACCCGCGCGACCAAAGACCATAGGATCTCCCCCTTTAAGTCGGCAGACACGTTTTCCCTCTTTTACCAGTTGCACCATAAGCCGATTAATCTGTTTCTGGGTTATTGAGGGTTGTTCTGGTGTTTTACCGACCGAGATACATTCTGCATCACGGCGTGCGTACGCTAATACTTCCGTGCTGACAAGTCTGTCATATAGTACAACTTCGGCTTGACTTAATAGTTGTCGGCCACGCAGCGTGATAAGGTCTGGACTACCTGGACCAGCACCTACAATGTACGCTTGACCAGCGTGACTGTCAGTTTTCTCTTTCCATTGCTTGAGTGTGGCATCCAGAGCATTGACACAGTCCTGCCCAGCAAAAATTTGTTCCGGTATAGGACCGGCAATCACGTGTTCCCAAAACCGACGTCTCTGCTCAGTACCTTCAATAGCTTCACGCACTGGACCGCGCCAGCGTCCCGCAAGTTGGCCAAACACCCCCAGGCGAGCCGGGAGTGCAGATTCAATTATTCCTTTAACCCAACGGCTTATCACCGGTGATTGCCCGTTACTGCCAACCGCGATCGTGATTGGATCTCGGTCAACGATAGCCGGCATGATGAAGGAGCACAGCTCTGGATCATCCACAACATTGCAAAGTCGCTTTTCAGCCTCTGCTGCTTTTGCAACTTCCTTGTTTAACGATTGGTCATTAGTAGCAGCGATTACCAACCAATTTTCAGCCAGATTCGCACGGGAAAAGGGCCCAACTTCGTATTTGATTTTCCCTTCACCATGGAGCTCTTTGAGCCTTTTAGTCATATTTTTGCTCAATACAGTAATTTTAGCGCTGGCGAGCAGCAGTTGGGCGACTTTTCTCTCAGCCACGCTACCCCCTCCCACTATTAGGCAGGATCGGCCTTTTAACTGGGCGAAAACTGGCAGATATTCCATGAAGCTTTACCCCATCCCTGTTAAGGCACGATAACTTGCTCAGCCACAGGGTCACAATAATATGTTTTTCTTGCCTTATGTCAGAAAGATATTAGTACGCTAAACCTAGTCAGGCAGAGGCTTTTGGTTGACAGCCCTTCTAACTAATGGTTATATAGGTCCATTGGCCGCTAGCCTCTCTTGTCGAGGAGCGGCTTTTTCGTAAGACGATGACATAGAAAGTACCTACTCTAACCCTTATTTCAAGTCATGACTCTAAAACAGCTAAAGTATTTCGTCAGCATCGTGGATAATGGATTAAACATTACGTCCGCGGCGGAGCGGCTCTATACCAGCCAGCCAGGTATAAGCAAGCAACTTAAGCAATTGGAGGCAGAGTTGGGGGTGCAGCTTTTTACACGGAAAGGTAAGAGCCTTTCTGCAATCACTCCTGCGGGGCAAGAAGTTGTGGCTCGGGCCCGTAAAATTTTGCGGGAAGTAGAAAATATTTCCAGCCTTGCGAGTGATCTCACAGGAGAGCAAGCAGGCACGCTCTCTATTGCGACCACCCATACGCAGGCACGCTATGTTTTACCCGAGGTGATCAAGCAGTTTCGGGAGCGCTATCCTCAGGTTAATTTGGAGCTTCATCAAGGCACGTCGGAGCAAATTGCTGAGCTGGTAGCTGCTAACCAAGTTGATTTTGCTATAGCAACCGGTTCGCGTGAGATATTTTCAGGTCTAACACTTCTCCCGATTTATCACTGGCACCGAATTGTACTGGCACCGAAGGGACACAAACTTACCGGGGAGAAAAAACCGTTGGACCTAGAATCCCTCGCCCAATATCCGCTAGTAACTTATGTTTTTAGTCTCACTGGTGAATCTTCTTTTAAAAAAGCTTTTCGAGACAAAGAGCTTGAGCCACGCGTAGTGTTTACCGCAAGAGATGCGGACATTATCAAAACCTATGTGCGGATGGGTATGGGGGTTGGCATTATTGCTTCTATGGCTTACGAACGAAAAGATGAGGAAGACTTAAAAGCTATTGATGCTAAGGGACTCTTTCCAGAAGTTACTACTTGGCTTGGTTTTCCTAGGGACAGGGTACTTCGCGCTTACATGGTCGATTTCGTTAACCTATTTGCTCCCCACTACTCTCTGCACATGATTCGTGATGCTGCTGAACTTGAAACTCAAAAAGAAGTAGATGAGCTTTTAAAGGGCGTTCCATTGCCTGTTCGTGGTGGTTACGAGGACGGGGCTGATCTTGCTGCAAGTGCAGTTGTTCGGCCGAGTTAGTATTTCAAGGTGGCTGCAGATCACTTTTCACTAGCTGGCAAAACTGCCCTTATCACCGGGGCTTCAAGCGGTATAGGTACCTGTCTTGCAAGAGGTCTTGCCTCTGCAGGTGCTGCCTTAGTGCTTACGGCACGGCGTGCCGAGAGATTAGAATCCTTGGCGCAGGAGCTCAAAAACACCGGTGCCAAAGCCATTAGTATTCCGATGGATGTGACAAGCTCTGATAGTGTTCAAAAGGGTTTTGATCAAGCTGAAGCGACTCTTGGCGTGTGCGATGTCATTATCAATAATGCAGGTATTGCAGAGCCTAGAAGTTTTTTAAAAACTACCAGCGAATCTCGTGATCAGCATATGGCTACCAATTATCTGGGGGCCTGGGATGTGGCTCAGCAGGCGGCAAGCCGTATGGTTGAGGCACATCTTTCAGGGAGTATTATCAATATTGCATCGGTTCTAGGACTGCGGGCTGCTTTTGGTTATTCAAGTTATAGTGTTTCTAAGGCTGCCGTCATTCAACTCACCAGATCATTAGCGGTCGAGCTCGCCCACAATGGGATTCGTGTGAATGCGATTGCACCAGGCTGGTTTGAAACAGAGATAAACGCAGAATTTCTTTCAACGTCTGCTGCCAAGACTTATCTACAGCAGATTCCGGCTCAACGCATCGGTGAACTTGAAGAGCTCGTTGGCCCGGCATTATTGCTTGCCAGTGACGCCGGTTCCTACATTAACGGCGCGGTCTTGACTGTAGATGGAGGTATCACCGCAACTGCCTAGTCTGCGCTTTAAGCATTTACAATCTCCAGCGCAGCTCTCTCACCAGACTCCATTGCGCCTTCCATTCCCCGGTTAGCTACTGCTAAATGCTCACCACAGAAATGAATCAGCCCATGAGGCTTACTCATGATTGGAGCCAAGTGGGTAATTTGGCCCGGCTTGAAATATGCCCAAGCGCCCTGGGCAAAAGGATCTGTGCTCCACGAATTTATTCCCAATAACTCTAATTTTCCCTTCGATGCCGGTCTAATAGTCTCGATTGCTTGAAGAGCCAAGCGCCCAGCTTCTTTAGGCGGTAGGGCATCCAGTTTTTCAGCTTTAAGTCCCATTACCCAGGCTGACAAGCCTGTTACCTCTGTTGGGTCTTCACCACTTCGGACCGCCGATACCATACCAGCGGGCCCATCAGTAAACATGCTGGGCGCAAAACCGTCCTTTTCCCAAAACTTGGATGTGTGAGCGAAGTGGAGTTGAGTGAGGGCTTGTGACTCGATACTTTGTAAGGCCCTTGCCTGAAGTTCTGAGAGAGGCGGATCCAATTTTATGTTACGCAACACACCCAAGGGAAGTGAACACACTACCCGGTGTGTGGCATATACTGAACCGTCGCTACATCTTACTTTGCATCCACTAGGAGTACTCTCTATTCCGATCACCTCTTTGTTGTAGTGGATGTCTTGCCTCAATGCGTTAGCCATCGCTTCTGGAATCCTCTGCATTCCTTCTTGAGTGGTATAGCCTATGGAGCCTGACGGTGCGAAGGGTCTTTGCGTGACTGAAAAGGCAGCCTTAAAAAATAACAGCAACGTCGAGACATCGTGAGCATTTTTACCATAACTCACGTTGATTCCATATCCCAGTGCAATAGCTGATTCACTTAAGCCAAGACGTTTCAGCCACTCATGTACGGAGATGTCGTATTCAGAAAAATTCGGATCAAGCCAGTCGGCCGGGGTTGAAAGAGGATTCTCTCTTTCCGCTACCACGCGGTGGTAATTCCAGGGAAAAAGGTTTTTGTCATTCGTTGGGAAAGAATTACTCGGGTGATCAGGCCATTCGGACTGACGAATTATTTCTCCATTTAGCACCAGTTCTTGTTCCCGAAAAAATTCTAACATTGGCGTTACGTCTACTAACTTTACGCCATATTGTTTTGCTGCATCGATGATACGGCGATAACCTGCACCTATATATGTCCCACCCACCTCTTGTTTGCCCCCATGTTGACTCATGGAATGAACGCGTCCGCCCACTCGGTTTTGGGCCTCTAGCGTACAAATTTTTAATCCTGCAGCTTCGAGTTTCAGTGCAGCATTAATTCCAGCTAGGCCCGCCCCAATGACGACAACTTCGCTGCTATGAATCTTGGTTGCAGCTTGTGTCATACGGGGGTCTCACACAGCGTCGGCTTTGGTTCTTCCAATCGACCCGAAAGACAACAATTGGCGGGACAATAATCGTGGCTTGGTCCGCTGGGACCTAATGCGGGACGGAGAGGTTTCTCCATCATGCGTTCATAGATTAGATCACGAATCATTCTGACAAAGTCAGGGTGTGTTCCAACTGTGGAGGCGCGAATCATATTGAGATCAATTTCTTGTGCGTGCTGTCTGGCATCAGTATCTAGATCCAGCAACACTTCCAGGTGATCACAAACAAATCCAATCGGTGCCACCACCACATCGCTGATGTTTTCTTTTTTTGCCTCAGTCAGCGCGTCGCACACATCGGGACCTAACCATGCTTCTTTGCCATAGTTGGCATTGTTACTTTGATACACTAAGCGCCAGTGTTGGTGACCCAGCGCATCACCTATTAGCTGGCAGGATTCTTTTAACTGTTTTTGATAGTTAGTTTGATGAGCCATTGACTCCGGAAGACTGTGAGCGGTGAATAAAATTAGTGATTTTTTTCTTCCCTTCTCAGGAATTTTTTTTAGTGCATCTTGAACACACTCGGAGAAGGCTTTAATGAAGTTCGGATGGTTGTAGCCCAACCGAAGCTTATCAATATGGGGTGGGTTTTTTAGTCCGTGCGTGGCCTCGTAGAGGTCTTCTCGGTACTTGCGGCAACCACTATATGAGCTGAAATTGCTTGTAACGAAAGTGATAGCGCGCTTAACACCGTCAGCAGTCATTTGCCTCATTGTGTCCGTTAACAATGGATGCCAGTTGCGGTTTCCCCAGTAAATTGGCAGTTCTGGTCCCTGGGCATCCAACTCAGTTCGTAGGGCCGCAATGAGTTTTCGAGTGTGCATATTAATTGGACTTATGCCGCCAAATTCTTCATAGCGTTTTGCTATTCGTGCCTTGGCGGGCTCGGGAAGTTTTAGGCCACGTAATACGTTGTCCAGGAAAGGAATGACATCGTCTAAGCCTTCGGGTCCACCAAAGGAAACTATTAAGAGCGCGTCATATTGATTTGCATTATCATCAAAAAGGTTCTGCTGGCTCATATTTTCTTTGTTTTAGCTTGTTTGCTTTGCCATGCTACCTTTCCAATAAAAAATGGCCCCAGACTGTCTAGATATTGGGAAGTTTGTTCGGTGCCACGCATTTCCTGAATTACAGCAGAAAGTGGGTGTAAGTTTTTACCCAAGAGTCCTACGATGAAATCGTTGTCATTTTTGTCTAGGCCATGGCAGGCAAGACGGATATCGGAAGCAAGGCCCGCAGAGCCAAAGCGTTTGCCCAGAGTACCATGTTCAGCCAGGATCCGTCGCTTGTGACTTACTGACAATGTTTCAAAATTTTTGGCTCGGCGCAACGGGTACCATACTGCCCAGTGCAAATCTGGGTTTGTGATTCTTTGTTGTGGGCGTGCAAACAACGTTTCAACCAGATCCGTCTCATATCCAATAGAGTAGGTTCTTCCAAGCATTTCGAACTCACTTTTACAGCACATATTAGAAAATGGCGGTTCGTTGAGTGTTTTCCGAAGACTGGTAACAAAGTAATCTGGATCTTCACTCATGATAAGGATGCCGATTCCTTGTGGGTCATTGACGTCAAGATAAAGCGCACCATCGGCACCTAAATTTTCTAGGGCTTTGATCGCGGGAATGGGGTCTATACAAGCACCGAATGCGGTAAATTTCATGAACAGTCGCCGATCCAACGAGATTGAATCTCCGTTCTTGTCAGTACCTCGTTCCCCGAGGTCTACATGGCCCCCAGAATTTTTTTTGGGGTTATCTGATGCGCTCATTATGTGTTCCTTATTTGTAATTCATAGTGAAATCATCAGTTAGGATTCATCGTGGACTACCTCTACCAGCGTCTGAACACTTTCGATGGGGGTGTCCGGTAGAATGCCGTGTCCTAGATTCACGATGTGACCAGTAGCTTTCACTTGCCTCAAAAGCTCTAAAGTTGCGGTCCGGGTTGGTTCGGCTCCCCCAATTAAAATGGCAGGATCAATGTTGCCTTGAAACGCTATCCGGTTGCCATATTTTGCCTGTAGGTTTGTCAGATTTTCTCGCCAATCCACAGCCAAGACATCGGTGGGTAGGGTTGCATAAGCTTCTACCAAGTGCGGCGCATTTTGAAGAAAAAGGATTCTCCGTACATCGCTTTTTCCCACGGTGTCCAGCATGATCTCTAAGTGGGGCCGAACAAGCTGTTCCCAGTCGGATCGTGAGAGCAAGCCTGCCCAGGAATCAAATATTTGCACCGCGTCGGCACCCGCTTCAGCTTGTCGAACTAAATAGCGTGTCATAAGTTTTGATAAACGCTCCAAAAGTAGATGTAAAATTTTTGGTTCTGTCCTCGCTAGTGCACGTAATTTGGGAAACCCATTTTTGCCACGTCCCTCGACAAGATATGCGGCGAGTGTCCAAGGTGCACCACAGAAGCCGAGCAACGCAGTTTCCTTAGGCAGTTCCTGTTGCGTGAGCTTAAGTGCGGCAATGACCTCAGGAGCCACTTCCTCAGGATCCGGATCATGAAGTGCTTCCACCGCGGCTAGAGTTCGTATTGGTTCAGTGACCTCAGGGCCTGGATTGAATTCGAAATTAACCCCCAGTGCTGGAACAGGGCTCATGATGTCAGCAAAAATGATTGCTGCATCTAATTGAAATCGTTCAATGGGCTGCAGTGTTACAGTCGTTGCTAGCTCTGGATTTCGCGATAATTCCTTGAAACTGTAACGCGTACGAAGTTTTCGGTATTCAGGAAGATAGCGCCCGGCCTGGCGCATGATCCATATTGGACGCCGTGAGACTGGTTCCCGTGCGATTGCTTGGGTGAGCAGGTTACTCATTAAAAGTCTCGGGCTCCATTGTGAAGCGGTAACCAATCCCATGGACTGTGTGAAAGTATTGTGGTTCTTCGGGATTTTTTTCAAAACGCTTTCGCAAACGGACGATAAAGTTATCAATTGTGCGTGTAGAGGGGAAAACTTCGTATCCCCAAACCTTGTCTAGAATGTCTTCGCGCGGCACCATGTCACCTGCCTTTTCCGTCAACACTTTTAAAATCATTGCTTCCTTGTGGGTGAGCGTATGCTTGCTGCCATCCCAGGCGTGCGCATGATAGCTGTGAAAGCTAACTTCGTTATCACCAAAAATAAGATGTTCTGTCTGTTCGCGATACCAGTCCGTACGGCGCAAAATGGCGGCTACACGCAACAAAAGCTCTCTTAGTTCAAATGGTTTTGCAAGATAGTCATCACCACCCGCTTCGAGTCCACGTATGCGGTCACTGGTGTTTCCTTTGACCGTGAGGAAAAGTACCGGTGTTTGCAAGCCCTGGTCGCGTATTTGCTTGCAAACCTGCAAACCATCAAGTTTAGGCATCATTACGTCCAATATAATTAAATCAAAATTGGACGCATTTATTTTTTCAAGTCCCTCTTGTCCATCATAAGCAATTTCAGTGTTGTAACCCTCTGCTTGTAGGTTTTCGCTGACTCCATTGGCCAAATGGGTTTCATCATCGATAATCAGGATGTGGGCAGGGCTCTCGCTCATGATTTCTTACTCTCAGCTTTAGGTCTGGGCCAATTAATGGTAAGGGTCGCACCCTTGCCTTTTCCCTTGCTAAAAGCTTCAATTTTTCCACCCGACAATTTAACCAATTCTCGCGCGATATAAAGTCCTAGGCCTGTGCCTGCCATGACCCGCCGCATTTCTTCTCCAGAACGGTAAAATTTTTCAAAAATCATTGCCGAATCCTGAGGGACAAAACCGATACCATCATCTGACACCTTTATTTCTACATGATTGTGTTTGGCGCGCGCGGTGATAGTGATCGATTTCCCTTCCCCAGCGATACAAGCTTTAACGGCATTATCTAGAATATTTCGAAACACGCTTTCGACGGCGGTATTGTCGGCAACTAATGTTAATTCCTCGGGTATTTCCTGTGTGATACGAATATTATGGGTTTGGGCATACTCCTCGAGTTGAGCAATACCGGCGTTGACAATGTTAACTAATAAAACAGGCTCCATTTTAAATGAGTGGTGGCCTTCCTCC
>CAYXIJ010000031.1:13413-20169 GCA_964465375.1 uncultured Gammaproteobacteria bacterium
TCGCATCAAGAAGATTTTCTATCAGCCGCAAGAGTCGGGCGCCATCTTGAAGAATTCGTCCGCCTAGCCGTTGAGCTATCGGTTCATCAATTCTCATCGTGAGAGTTTCTGCAGCGAGCTGCATACTTGCCAATGGACTTTTGAATTCATGGGATACAGCAGCAAGAAAATTTTGTTGTCGTTTTCGTAGCTGCGCATCGTGCCGAATTGTTCGGGTCAGTACGATAATGCCGCCGAGAAGAACTAGAAGGAAAAAGCCACCCTCCCAAAAATACTGATTAATTCTGGAAGACTCCTCCCCTTCAATTTCATCCACAGCACTGACTTCTACCCGCGCGATCCCGGATTCGATTTTTAGGTGAGGCAGTAGCGCCTCAAGTTCCGCAATGGTTGGTGTTTCGCCCAGAAAGCGAGTAACTACTTGAGCGTCGGAGTCATAGAGAACTACCAAGCGGTCTGTTATTCCGCGCGTGTAGGCTGCATGGTCGGTGATCCACCAGAAGACCTGAGCCGCCGAGATCAAAAATAGTACTAGAAAACCGATTTGCAATGCTTTGCTAGGGTCGCGCCAAACAATCATAGGGAAATCCTCTCGTTTAACACACTTTCTTTAGTGCAATAGCTAGGGTTTCGCCAAGGCGATTAATATCCTGCTGGGTATGTGCCAAGGACAAAAAACCTACTTCATAGGCCGAGGGCGCTAAAGCTACACCCTGGGCTAATAACTCATGGAAAATGGGACTATATGTTTTGCCGACGTTGGGGTTTATGGCTTCAGCTGAGCGGGGTAAATCGTTTGTGAGCCAAGCAATCCAAAACAAAGACCCGAGACGGCACAACTTGGCTGGCATGGGACTCTCGGCTAGTACGGGCCCGAGTGTGTTCTCAAGATACGACCCGAGTTGTTCCAGGGCATGCCATCCATTCTCCGATTTTAATAAACTCAATGTGGTTAAGCCCGCAGCCATGGCTACTGGGTTACCGGATAAAGTACCTGCTTGATAGACACCACCTGCTGGTGCAAGATGTTTCATAGTTGCTTTTGGCCCCGCAAAGGCACCAACTGGCATGCCGCCTCCTATAACTTTTCCAAAGGTAGCGAGGTCCGGTATTACACCATAATGTTCTGCTGCACCACCCCTGCCAAGCCTGAAGCCGGAGATAACTTCATCAAATATAAGCAACACTTCGTATTTCGTACATTGGGCACGGAGCGTCTCCAAAAATTGTGGTCTTTGCAATAGCAATCCGTTGTTAGCAGGTACGGGTTCAATAATTACCGCTGCAATGCAGTCACCCTTTTCTTTGAAAAGTTTCAAAAGGGCCTCGGTATCGTCCAACGGTAATACTATCGTCAGTCGGGCAAAATCCTCCGGTACACCGTCCGAAGAAGGTTTTCCAAATGTTGTAAGCCCGGAGCCTGCTGCGACTAGCAAGCCATCTGAATGTCCGTGATAGCAGCCGGAGAATTTGACGACAATATCCCTTCCGGTTACACCCCTTGCCAGGCGCACAGCGCTCATCACGGCTTCCGTACCGGATGAAACAAAGCGTACTTGCTCAATTCCGGGATAAGAATCTACTACTTCTTCAGCAAGTTTGATTTCTATGCCCGTAGGCGCACCATACGAGGTACCCTGGGCAGATGCTCGCTGTATGCTTTCAACTACTGCTGGGTGTGCGTGACCTAGAATCAATGGGCCCCAGGAACCGACGAAATCTAGATACTTGTGACCGTTCTCGTCTATTACTTGAGTTCCCTTGGCCCACCGGATGACAGGAGGTGTCCCACCTACGGCTCCAAATGCCCGCACGGGTGAACTCACGCCTCCAGGCAATACGGTCTCGGCGCGCTTGAACCATTGTTCGGATTTATTTCTGGTTAGAGCCATTTTTTTTGTAATGCATCTCTGCAGTGATACGTGATGATCTGATCGGCGCCTGCACGACGAATCGCTATTAGGTTTTCTCGCACGACTTTCGATTCTTCCAACCAGCCTTTTTCGACCGCCGCCTTTACTGCCGCGTATTCTCCAGAGACGTTGTAAGCAGATAATGGCAACATGGTCGCACTGCGAACAGCCGAGATAACATCAAGATATGCGAGGGCCGGTTTTACCATAACCATGTCGGCTCCCTCTTGCTCATCAAGCTCGGTTTCTCTGATTGCCTCAAAAATATTTCGGGGATCCATCTGATAGCTTTGCCGGTCGCCGTAAGTGGGGGCTGAGTCGGCTGCATCTCGGAACGGCCCGTAGTAGGCAGAGGCATATTTAGCGGAATACGCCAGAATGGCTACGTTTTTAAAACCACTATCATCAAGTCCATCGCGAATGGCAGCAACTCGGCCATCCATCATATCCGAGGGAGCCACTACATCGGCTCCTGCATCGGCATGACTCAGCGCAGTTTCCACAAGGGGTCTCAAAGAGCTATCGTTATCCACCTGGTTGTCTTTGATCAGACCGCAATGGCTGTGATCAGTATAGGAACAAAGACATACGTCTGTTATAACGGTAAGGTCATCCCCGAACATTTTTTTTAGGTTCTCCACAGCCTGTTGTACTGCCCCATCAGGGGCTGCCGCCGATTCGCCCTCGGGAGATTTTGTACCCTCCGTCGTCTGCCCGAACAAAAGTACTGAGCAGATTCCAAGATCCAGATCCGATTCTACTTGCCTAAGCAGGTTTTCAATGCCCATCAGTGAAACACCCGGCATCGAAGGAATAGGTTCTTCCCCTTTTTTTGTGGGTAGTACGAAGTGCGGGAGAATAAACTGATTCGCCTCGAGGTGAGTCTCTGCAGTTAGATCCCTTATGGATTGGGTTTGGCGTAGTCTTCTTGGCCGGACACGACCCGGTAGTGTAGTTTTTAGTTTGCGCATGAGAAGGCCTCCAGGAGCCCTTGTAAATTGCTTTGCTTTGCTTCTCCGGCTACTGTAAGCCCAGCTGCCAGAACAGATGCCGTGGTTGAAGGGCCAATTGTGAAGACATTTGGCGTGGCATCCAATTCAACCTGATTGGTAAGTCCTGTGACCGCAGAAGGACTCGCAAGAAAAATGCTGTCTGCGCCCAGGGAGGATACCTTCCTTCTATGTCCCTGTCTTTTTTTGGGGATTGTTCTGTATAAATCTAACCGGATACATTCTTTTCCTGCAGAATCTAATTCACCCTCAAGTGCTTTGCTTGCATTTTCAGCTAGCGCCATGATGAGCCGGCACGGGGACTTTATCTTTTTCCCTAGCTCTCTCCCAAGTGATATTGCTGTGCTTTTCTCACTAATAAAATCTACCCTGCCCAGCTTTTCTCCCGCAGCCTGTGCTGTAGTGGGCCCGACTGCAGCTATTTTAAGTTTTTCCGGCAAAGGTTTTTCGTAAAGTGCGGCAAATGAATCCACACCACGCTTGGAGGTGAACACAAGCCAATGAGCGCAGGGAACTTCCTGCTCTAGTCTCCTTGGAATCGTTTTGTCGACAATTGGTTCGCACTCAATGCATGGAAAAATAACCGGAACTGCGCCCAGTAGCCTCAGTTGGTCTGCCCAGGACTCGCAATCTTCCTCCGCCCTGGTAATTAAGATCCGTCGTTCGCTCAATTTATCCACCAGTCAAGCCCCTACCAGTAGATCTGCTAGCTCATCTGCAAGATCGCTCGGTTCAGTACCCTGAGCCATTTTTTTCAGTATTTGTCCATTTTTTTCAATCATCGCGACCATTTCACTCTGGCTCTGTTTTTTTTCACAGAATGAACCAAAGGCCAATTCACAGCCCCCCTCTACGTGCGAAAGTAAGCGACGTTCTGCTTCAACCGCACCTCGAGTGACGGGCTCATCAAGTGGTGCAAGTATCCGCCCGATTTCCGCGTCATCACTACGGCATTGCAAGGCTATCGCGCCTTGGGCAGGAGCGGGAACGAACACATTAGGATCAAGCCGCACACACGTGAAATCAGCCAGATTCAGCTCAGGTGCATCGGTCAGCTGACTCGACTGCAGCCTCTCTATGCCTGCACTTGCCAGCAGAATTGCATCGTAGTGGTTTTCCCTCAGTCTTTGGATTCGAGTGGGTACGTTTCCACGCAGAGAAGTAACATTCAGGTCGGGCCGTATGTGTTTGACCCAGATTTTCCGGCGGGCAGATGCAGTTCCAACGGTAGCATTCTTTTGAATTGGCAGAAAACCTTCATCAGGGTCAGCTTGTTCGCTGCGAATTAAAAGTGTGTCTGTGGGATCGGCTCGGACAGGCACAGCAACCACATGCAGTTCACTGATGGAGCTTGTGGGCAGGTCTTTGTAGGAGTGCACAGCGACATCAATTGTTTTATTTATTAAAGCTTGTTCAATTTCTCTTACAAAAACACCCTGTGACCCGATTGAACCAAAATAAGGTGCATTTGAAACATCTCCTGACGTAGTGATCGTTATTGATTCTGTTTCATGCCCTTGGTCGACAAGCCAATCTGCAACAGCACCCGATTGAGTGCGTGCGAGATGTGACGCTCGTGTTCCTATTCGTATCTTCATGACCCAGTCTCTTCTTGCTGCTGCAACCCCCGATTTACTGCTGAACGGAGTTCACTGGCGAACTTGGGATCAAGGCCTTCCAGAAATGCATCCAGCGATCCCTCGGGTCCTTCGTAAAGAAGGCCCCGCAAGCCCAGTGTCGGGATATGGGCGAATCGTCGCGCAAGGACCCGAGACCAGGATTCGATAGCCTCACGCTGTTTAGGTCCAAGGTCTTTGAGTTCTTTTTTAAGGAGTCGTTGGACACCCTCTTTTGCAGTATGTTGGTAGCGTTGCTGAAGAACCCCAAAAAGTTCTCCGTAGACCTGCTCCGCAAATTTTTCATGAAATCTGATCAGGGCATAATCAACAAGTTCCCGGGCCTGTGGCGTTTCATTTAAACGCATCAACCGATTGGTCTGTGCTTCCTTGGTGATTTCGTCCATCCCAATACGTTTAAGAGTAAGCTTGGTACACGCTACGGGGTCAATATCTGCGGGTACCGACATGTCAATGAGCAGCGGTGCTTGCCCGGATTCTGTTTGGGCGGCTAATCGTTCTAGGGTGGATTCCTTAATAATTGTATGTGACGAACCTGTGCACGAAAGCACAGCTTCAATTTTTGGGGGCTTGCGACAGAATTCGTTGAGTGGAAGGCACAGGCAGTCAAGCTGATCCGCTAAGATTTGTGCTTTATCAAGTGACCGGTTAATGATGATAAACGGTGTTTTCGTGCTGGCAAGAGATTGAGCAACCCGTTCGGTCATAGGGGAAATTCCAATTAATGCAGTTCGTCCCGGGGTTCGCCTTATACGTTCGCGAATATGATCCACGGCTAGTTCCGCCAGGGATATCCTCCCTTCACCAAGTTGGGTCTCTCCTCGAACGCGACCCGCTATTTTTAGTGACTCTTCAAATAGAAGCCTAAGTCTCGGTCCACTTAAGCCTATCTCTACAGAAAGTTCAGAACTGCTCCGCACCTGGCCGACGATTTCTGTTTCGCCCAGGCAGGCTGAATCAAGCCCAGCTGCAACCAGAAACAAATGCTCGACTGCCCCTTCTCCACCCCAGGCCCTCAGCGCGCGCTCTGCCTCTCCGGAGCGGGGTTTTTCATCGGTCAGTAGTTCATAGACTAAAGGCCGGATGTCCCGGGCTTGCGTACCAGCGGCATGGGCAAAAATAACCTCAACACGATTGCAGGTTGCAAGGTAAGCAAGTTCCGCTAACTCAGCTCTTTTTGCTAACGCACGGAGGCGTTTTGCTACCTTATTCCTGGGAAGCGTGTACCGATCTAAAGATTCACTGCCGTTTTTTTGCCAGGAAATTCCTACAATACCGAGATCTTCCAACAAGGACCTAACCCCATTACCAATTGAATTGAGTGTTTACCGCAGATTAGGCTAATGCAATCGACTTCACGTTTGTCACGATACTGTCACAAACCAAGGAATGAGTTTATAAAAACAATCATGCGCTGAAAGTTTTTTCCACAATTTCATGCATCGACTGGTATTGTGTCCAGATACTTCGGGCCATCGATAGCTGGCCGTTTGTTCTGGCTTGGTTATGCTCACTACAGGACTGGAATCGATGGGGATTCCAGCGGAAATAGTTTTCGACTAAAGCGTCTGTGCAGAATCGGGCCGCGAGTTCCACTGTAATGGTAAGCGTAGCGTCCGGGATAGCCCGCCATTCCTTCTCATGCAAAAAATTCGGCACACATTGTCCGTAACCCTCTACGGCAGCCCTGAAAATTTTGAGAGAAAAAGTTGAATTTAGGTCATCTTCGGTGCTCAGGTTGCACCAGGACCTCATGGCATCTCCTAACTCCAGGATCACGGGCATTCGGGTGAGGGTATCTAAGTCAATAAGACAAATTGCCTCATCCGTCTTTGAGTCGAAGATAACGTTGGAAATTTTTGGATCTCCGTGAACAATCCGGTCAGCGAGTTCCGGAAGGGCCGGCAATTCATCTACCAGATTTAAAACTTCTTCTGAGAGAGTTTTTATTTTTTCAAAATGCGGATGATTTTTGTAGCCGAGTAAAGCATTTTTCAACGTATCAATGTGCCGTGCTGTGTCATGTACACCCAGCCGGGCGTTCCTAAAATTGTAGTCTAGGTCGCTAACCGCGTGATGGAATCGAGCTAGAAGGGTGCCCACTTGTTTCGCCTGTTCGGCGTTTTCGATGGCGTCTCTGCTTACTCCATCGATGTAGGTCATCATTCTCCAGACCCCTTGATCTTCTTCGCTTAA
>CAYXIJ010000032.1:0-19836 GCA_964465375.1 uncultured Gammaproteobacteria bacterium
TCATCTGGCTAAAGAACACCTGACCGAAGGTGGAGTTTTTGTGCAGTGGATGAATGCCCGTCTTGTAGATAAAAATCTTCTGCGCAGTCTCGCAGCCACGGTATTAGATGCATTCGAATACGCACGCATTTATCAAACAGATCCAACCGTATTACTGATTGTTGGGTCAACTACTCCTCTAGATCTTGAACTCGAACTGGACCGTACGGGCCAACCACTTAGACAAGATTTGCTTCACTATAGCTATATTGGCCTTAACGGTATCAATGATTTCATTGCAGCACTTTCTCTTGACGAGAATGGTTTTAGAAATTTTGCACAAGGAGCACCCCTCAGCACCGACGACGACAACCTCATGGCCACCCGGAGCCGCAGCCTGGCTGATGGTCTGGATGAACGCCAACTTTTTGCACTCTTTGAGCCCTATGACCCACTGCTTAACCCGGACAGTTGGGTGTACCGAGAACTGGGAAGAAAACTAAATTTTTCATACATCGCATCCAGGTTACTTGCAGAGGGAAGAACGACCAGAGTAGGACAATTAGCCAGCATGGTGCCAACCCCCTCTGACCAAGCCCTGATCTCTGCATTAGCATTCGCTCACAATGGAGAAACAGAAAAAACTCTAGATGCGCTTCGGGCTGCGATTCGTATTGATCCCAGAAAAATGGACGCCAGGTTTGCTTTCATTAGTCACCGACTTTCAGACTTTGCAAGAGGCGAAGTTGACCAAGAAACGCAGGCTATAGCCTCCGGTTTAACTGGATCTGCTGCCGCAGTGGTCAAGGGCTGGCCCCTGGGGGCTGCTCAAGATTGGAACGCATTGGTCGGGCTCGAACAAGAATTGGCCCGAAGCAACGTTTCGGATCTATGGTATCCCGAAACGGTTCAACTACGGGCTGAGTGGCGTACCAAAGTTGCTGGGGATGACACATATTCCTTTGATGCCCTGAGGATGCTGGATCGAGCGCTTGTTATCAGGCCCAACCTAAACCTGTACATGTTACGTGCTGCTGCCGCATCTGCACTCAATGATGGGGAGGCTCTGGTTGAGTCTGGACGTTATGTCGCAGCCTACATTAGCAACAAACTCAGGCGGACTAGCACCGGCGAATATTCCATGTCGGACAATGAACTCAATGCCATGATCATCAGGCTCAACGCCTTTGAAATTAGGCTAAAGGAACTAGAGGGGGGAAATAACACACGCACCCGAGACGTTACTGAAACGGTAACCGAAACAATGGAGCAAGCCCAAGCCATAGCCAACACGCGTGGCCTAAATCTACCCCCGGCTTAGCTTTGTCTGATAACCAGTGATCTATTCAAAGTTTTTTTAAAAAACTTCCTCCAGAAAATTCAACAATGATTGCCAAGAACGCCGGTCCGCATCATCGTCGTACTGGGTTCCGCTCTCGGGTGACTGTGCTGCCGGGTTAGTGAATGCGTGCATAGTATGCCCATAGGCATGAATCTGCCAATCTGCTTCTGCTTCACTGAGCTCTGCGCCAAGTGCAACCGCTAGTTCGGGAGTCACCATTGGGTCATCCCAACCATGCAGGGCAAGGACTTTGGTCTGAATCTTGTTTCTCTGCGTATGCTCTGGGGGATGAAATAAGCCATGAAAACTCACCACACCACTCAAGCTAGCCCCACTGCGGGCGAGATCCAAGACACACAAACCGCCGAAACAATACCCAACTGCTGCAATTCGTTCAGAATCCACAATAGGCTGGCTCTGAATAGTCTGAAGCGCGAGCTCCATTCGACGCTGTAACATGACACGATCATCCAGAAGGGGCTGCATCAGCTTTGTATTTTCTTCTGGACTACTGCCACGCATGCCCTGTCCATACATATCTAAACAAAAACCAGCATAACCCAGCTTTGCAAGTTCGCGTGCCTTACCCTTCTCAAATTCACCTAATCCACCCCAGGCGTGAGAAATGAGTACCCCGGGAACGGGCGTCTTAATCTCATCGTTCCAAGCTAAATAACCCTCAAAAGTCACATCTGATTGGTATGAAATCGTTGCAGTTTGAATACTCATCTATTGACCCTCGAATCAATTCGGGTCGCCCTATAGCGAACTACGGGAAGCGAACCCTAAAAATTACTTCATGAAGAACCCTACCTTAACAAACCTTCCAGCCGTCAGTAATGATAGTCACACCAATTTTTTTAAAAGATCGCGCTATCTCATTAAAACCGAAACGTATAGTTGAGTTTAGCGGTTAAATCTGAGTCAAGGGAATGAAAACTGCCATCCTCATCAAAGTCTTGCAGGTTCTGATTGAGTACTAGGTAAATTTCCCGGCCCGCTTGCGGGATCCAGTGTAGCCGACTGTTAATCCCCAGTACGTCTGAGGTGTTATCCCACTGCAGCAGATTTACCCATGAAAGAGTGGACGAAAAAACCACATCACTTCGTAGTCGAGTCAATCGGCTGGTAAATACGCCGTAAGGCAAAACAATGTCATTGTACTGGTACTGAATTTCCAGACCAAAATGCTCAGAAGGACGCCAGGCAATACTAGGTCGAATGGAAGTGCGCTTTCCATCATAAAAATCTCCACGCTCGTACGTAAGGCGTCCGGAGAGTTTACGTTGATTGCCCGTATTCCCCTCGATGCGGCACTTGTCGAACTCATACAATCCTTTAGGAATTACCACATCTGGCTCGGAGTCTCGACCACGCAGTATGGTGAAGGGCCGAATCAATCCTTCCTTATCCGTGCTACAGGTGGCACTGATGCGATCGCCCGTAGGAGCGTAGAGGTTTAGGCGCAGATCGAGAGATTCACTTTCTATGCTGCCATCCACCAGTCGCTCGCCACGACTAAAAGAAAGGCCTCCAGTCAAGGACCTGTAGAACTTTCCGCGTGGTCTATGGGTGTAATTTAAATTAGCAGAATAGTCTCGAACCCCCGCACGATTCACAAATCCCAGCGCTGGGTTAAAATTTTCCCCCAATTCAACGTAACTAAAACTACCATCGAATTTATCGAGACTATTTAGGTTAAAACTTAAACCAAAGGCAGTATCGTTGCCTTCTAACCCGGGTGTATCACTTTGCTGATACCAAACCTTACCCTCCGCCGTCCGGCTACTCGGAAGACGTGTGTTCAGATAGCGGAAATCGATGCCCAATAGCGTATTGTCAAGACCTGATTGCGGATCACCATCGGTAAGGATAAAGCCAACCCTAGACTCCTCTAGTACGTTCGCCACGCCACGTCCGACGAATAAGTTGACGGCGTCCGTGGTTTCAGATGCGTCCTGCTGAACATCGAGGAAACCCACATTCCAACGGCCTATGCGGCCGGTCAATTTAGCACCTACATCAATATCCACAGGCTCCCGAGATGCACCCAAGCCGATCTTGCGGGAAAAGAAAGGTCGTCCATTCTGGCCCCGCTGACTGCCACCTCGACCAAAATTGTTACGGCCACCTCCAATACCTCCAAATTCGAAAATATCCGCGTCCTGAAGAAAAAAATCACGCTTCTCAGGAAAAAACAGGCTGTAACGTGTCAGGTTAACCTGGCGGTCATCTATCTCGGTGGCCGCAAAATCAGTGTTCACGGTCATTACACCTGTGAGCGCCGGTGTAAACTTGTAGAAAACATCCATCGAGGGTTCCTTCTCGGTCGTAGTGCTGCCGCCCACATATTCCTTGGAATTGCGTACGCTGAGCGAGGTAAGAATATCGAGTCCACGGCCTTGGTCGAGACCGTCGAACCCTACCGCTACGCCAGCAATACCTGGGTTTTGTGCGCGCGTTCTGGATACCCACCCGATTCGTTCATGGGTTCGTGCTATTTGCCGGGTAAAGTTGATACCCCAGGTATCGTTCTCGGGGTCAAAGGATAAAGTCCTAAACGGAATCGACATCTCTGCGATCCAGCCGTCCTTTTGGATACTTGCCTTGCCCTGCCATATGCCCACCCAGTCAAATTGCGTCTGGGTGGTGTTCTCATACAGGGCTTCCGCCCGTACACCGTTAGGGTTGAGCTGAAAAAGATAGCCGTTCCGCCGATTGTTGAAGGGATCCAGAATCACGCCGAAATAATCATCTCCCCATAAACCTGAGCCCTGTCTCAGAACTTGTGCGGTGATCTCATTAGGTTGACTCTGTGAAAGCTTCGCCGCAATGTACAAGTTGGTGCTGTCATAAAGAATGAAGACTTCGGTAAGCTCAGCCGCCTCATCGTACTCGTCAGGAGAGACCTCATAAAAATCCGTTACCTTCCCCGCTCTTTCCCAAATCTCTTCATCCAGCACTCCATCAATCGTGGGTGCGACGTCGGTTCGAACCACCCGCACGGATTTCAAAACACTGCTGTCTGTTGGCTGAGCAGAAACAAGTGAAGCCACCGCAAATAACACACAGAAATTTACAATATCGCAGTTCATCAAAAAAATTTTTGTGAAACTAATGGGGAAAACCCTAATACGCACCTTGTCTAAATCACCTATTCGATCGAACCCTTGTTGATATGGACAATCTCCGGCTCCATGTATCCCTTGAGGCCCACTATAGAATATTCGCGACCCAACCCAGATTCCTTGGCTCCTCCAAAAGGAATGTCTGGTGACATTCCCAGATGTTGATTCACCCGGGCAGTTCCTACCTGAAGGCGCGCAGCAATCTCTTCACCTTTTGCCAGATCATTAGTCCAAACGGAGCCGGATAACCCGAACCGGGTGTCGTTAGCGCGACGAATGCCCTCCTCTAGATCACTGAACTTCAGAATCGGCAGTACAGGACCAAATTGCTCTTCTTTAACAATCCGAGCATCGTCATCGACATCAATTACCACAGTTGGATTGATGTAATAACCCGCTCGATCAGGCACATCGCCCCCCGTTAGAATTTTTGCACCCGACTGTTTTATATCTTCGATCAAATCCACCAGCTTTTCGAACTGCATTTTATTATTGACCGGTCCGTAGTCAGATGAGGGATCTAGGCCATCACCGAATTTTACTTTCTCAGCCTCTTCGGCAATTGCATCGGCAAGCTCCTCATAGAGGCTCTCGTGAGCATATACCCGCTTTATAGCTGCACAAATCTGGCCACTGTTGACGAAGGCTGCGGCAAACAATTTGGGTGCTACCTTCTTGGGGTTCACGTCCTCCAAGACAATGGCTGCATCATTGCCCCCCAGCTCCAGCGTAACTCGTTTAAGCCCACTAGCGGCGCTCGCCATTACTTTTTTTCCGGTTGCCACCGATCCAGTAAACGAAATCTTGTCGATATCCGGATGTTCAGTTATCCAAAGTCCAAGCTCATCTCCCCCTGCGATAATGTTGAGTACACCTGCTGGGAAAATCTCAGCCGCTAATTCGCCTAACTTAAGTGTGCTAAGAGGTGTATAAGGCGAAGGTTTCAAGACCATGGTGTTACCGGTGTAAAGGGCCTGAGCTATCTTCCCAGATGCCAGAATAACCGGGACATTCCAAGGAGTGATGGCACCCACCACGCCAAGTGGCCTGTAACGTAGCTCAATACACTGGCTGTCATCATCTGCTATCACTTCAGGACATACTTCGATCCGCGTGATACGGTCATATTGAGCGGCAGCACGCTGAATTTCAGATTTTGCTTGAACCAGAGGCTTACCTTGCTCCCGTGTCAGCAGTTCCGAAAGAGATTCAGTGTGCTCTACAATCGCGCTACCAAACCTCTGGAGCATTTCAGCACGCTCGCTATAGGAGTGACTGGCCCACCCGTTAAAGGCTGCCTTTGCAGCGGTCACTGCTTGATCGAGCTGCTTCTTTGAGGCATCCGGGCATTTAGCAAACATACCTTCCGTCGATGGATTGATGACAGGGAAAGAAGAATTGCTGCCCTCCAGTTTGCCATCGATCAGGTGGTTAAAATTTTCCTCAATCTCCAAGGGCTTCTCCGCTCGTACTGCCATTACATCACCTTCTTTGAATAAGCTCCTGTACCACACAAGATTTTTTTGTGGAAGCTATATCCTTTTATGTCCGTCAAAATAAGCTGAAAGCCGCCACTTCACTCTACCACGCTACTGCCGAAAAAAATGTATATATTCTATAAGAGTTCCTGCAGCATCAATGCGTTACCATCTAGATCATTGAACGTTAAAAGCTTCGCTTGGCTTGCGACCACTTCTATATCACTCGTTGCCACATGCAAAGAAGCCAGGACTGTTTGTGCAGCCTTCAAATCTTTTACCCTGAAAATAGGTGTCGTATCTCCCGAGCTAACCTCCTGTACCTGAGCGAGACCAACTCGCACCGAACGATTCTCAGTGGAGAGTTCACACCAAAGGGGATTTTTCAGCTTAAGAACCACCTGAAAACCCAACGCTTCCTGATACCAGACGATAGATTTTTCTAGATCACGAACTGGCAATGAAACTACCAAATCACCTTGCAATCCTAGATTCGCCACCTATTTCGACTCCTCCAGCATAGTCTCATAATTCTTTCCCATAACCTCCGTAATAGCTTCCCCATTTTTTAAGGAAAGCACCATGAGGCGCTCTCTCTCTGCAATCTGCTCCGCGCGTGCCAAAACTTCCTCTACACGATTCCTAGGTACAAAAGCTACAGCGCTACCATCAGCAATAACATAGTCGCCTGGCTTAACCTCAACATCACCAACCTGAATAGTGCAATTGAAATCCTGCTCGTAAATACGGCCGCGTGCGGTAGTAGCTGTTGCTGACCGCGCATACACTGGAAAATCCAACTCCCGTGCTTCATCTATGTCCCTAGCGGGCCCTTCAACGATAACCCCACTCACTTCTTTCAACTGCGCACCGGCACACAACACCCCACCCCAACCGGCGCAATCAATGCCTGTGGACTGTTCAACCACAATCACATCTCCCACCTGACAAGCTAATATAGCGGTTGTACCCAGATGTCGTTTGTGCTCGCTTGGGGGATTAGTACCAAGTTTCACGGTCACGGTAGCACCCGCAATTTTCCTTTGCACAGATAGCGGTTTTAGTCCGGCCACCGATGCAGGAAGTCCCAGAGCATCCAAAGCATCAGAAACTGCACAGACATCCAAAGCCCTAAGACGAGTACAAAAAGCAGAATCCTCAGTCATGTTTGATCCTATGTCTTGTAAAAAAGCAATCGGTTGCGATCATTCAGTCATTAAGTCCATTCTTCGGAAAAACGCGTGCCAATCAACCCGACCCTTTGTAATTCGAGATTAATCACACTAGGCATTATATAAGGTAGTAGGAATGGCCGTAACGGAAACTGTCCTCTCGATGTTTTGACCTGTTTAGGTCAATACTGAACGGGTCCATAGACTCTTGTATTTATCCAGGGGAACAGAGAAACTAGTTAACTATGAATTTCAGAATGAAAACGTTGTTGGGCGGAGCGTTAACCAGCCTATTCCTGAGCACTATCAGTATCCATGCACATCACTCCGTGGTTGCCGAGTTTGGTACCGCTGAAATGTTTGAGATTGGTGGTGTAGTGGAGAAGCTTTTCTGGACCGATCCCCATATACGGGTCCGTATCCGGATCACTGATGGTCCAATTCCTGAGGGCGAAACCTGGGATGCAGTGAGCCATGCTCCGGGTTTGTTGGCGAGAACCTATGGCCTTTATCCGGGTGAGATCGAAGTTGGAGACCGTCTGGTTATGTTTGGCCGACCAAGTGCCTTTAATGTCAACCGGTTTTCCATGCGAAACGTGTCCATCAATGGAGGTCCGACACGCCAGTTGCTACGCTCCAGAGAACAGCGTACAGCTGAAGTTGCACCACCCCCCGGACCTCAAAGCCAATAATCGTCCTTTAGTGTTTCAAAAGATCGGCTCGCTAAAAAGAAGTGTACACAAAAGGAAACATAACGATGATGGGTGCCGTTTGGGCAGGCTACGTTGTGTGCACATTAGCCATCCCGGCCTCAGCCCATCACGGGCCTGTCGGTAGCCCAAGCCTCTACGATGTTGAGGACCTTGTAGTACTTGAAGGCGAGCTTACGGAAGTGTTCTGGCGAAGCCCCCATGTGCGATTCAGACTGAAAACACTAAATAATGCTGGGGAGGAGACTTTCTGGGAATTGGAGACGGGTGTTCCAAGCCAGCTCGAAAGCGGGGGTATCACTGCCGACCTATTCCCTGTGGGGGGCCACGTAAAGGCAGCTGGATTCGTTTCACTCCGCAACCCCCACTCCCTAGGCCTTCGAAATATGCTCTTACCCAACGGGCAGGAGTTTGCGGGAACGCGTAGCAAGCTTCTTTGGTCCACTGAACGGGTTAAGCGGGTCCAGCAACAAGTTGAGTCCGCGAAGGTGAAGGTGGCAGAAGAAACCGCCGATCACATCTTTCGTGTGTGGGGCGCCACTATGCGGCCGAGCGAATGGGCCGCTGCGCATAGTTATGATCACCTGCTTACGGCGAAAGCGCACCGGTTGAAGGAAAACTATGATCCGGTCTCCCACCCCATCCTCGATTGTAAACCAAGAGGCATGCCGGAACGCATGTTCGCCGGTTCCATTGAGTTTGTAGAGAACAACAAGGAAACCATTACGATGCGCTCTGTCTGGTGGGGTGGAGACCGCGTCATTCATTTAGCTGCCAAAGAGCCACCCGCTGGGACGCCCTCAACCCATATCGGCTACTCGACAGGACATTGGGATAATGGTGCGCTCATCGTTAAAACCACCCACGTGGATTGGCCCTATTTTGACCGAGCTGGCACCCCACAATCGGATAAGGTGGAATTTGTGGAACGCTTTACTATGACCGCCGATGAGAGCCGCTTGAATTACACGCTAACCGCTAGCGATCCCATCATGTTTACTGGCCCTATCGTTGTAACCAACGTGTTTGACTGGCGGCCTGGCAGTGAGTTTGAGGCTGGTGACTGCGTCCTGTGGGATGACACAACCCAATGAGCACTGCGCCGACGGAGATTGAGGAAAGACAAGTAATGAAAAAAAAAGTTTCGACTTCAGCAACTGTTCTACTGATGGTCATTTCCTTCGGTGTGGCAGTCTCCGCGTCTGCACAGAGAGGGGATATGGGTGGCAGTGCAATGGGACCCGGCGCAACAATCACAGGTCTTTGGGAGCGGTCCCGGGGCTACAGCGTGGGCGTGGAGCTTACCCCTTACGGCGAAGAACTCATCGATGGTCTGACCGTCATGGACGATCCGGAGGTGTTCTGCGAGGGCTACAACGTGCCGCGCACCTCCTTCGCATCGAATACCGCAGTGAGACTCGTGGAACACCCCGACCGGTTTGAGATCTACTACGAGCACAATGCGGCCGAGCGCGTGGTGCATCTTGACGGGAAGACGGCAATGGATGCAACGCGGATGCTAGGCACTTCCGTCGGCCGACGGGAAGGCAATACGATCATTATTGAAACGAGTGGATTTCCCAACGGACTTTCTCATGGCCAGAGCCTTGTAACAACTGACGAGTTCCAGTTTCTCGAGCGCTACACGCTGCGGGAAGATGGCAATACGCTGGAGGTGCTGCTCATGGCAGTAGACCCTGAAGTCCTAAAGTGGCCACGTATCTCCCATGCCTTCTGGACCCGACTACCTGAAGACACGTTTTTCTACCCGTCTGAGTGCGAATATGACCTGGAGCAGCATGTACCCTACTACGACCCAGCCATGCTAGAGAGTTCCTATATAGACCCAGCAAACCCAGAAGAATAATTCTATCCATTCCTAGGCTGGAATTTTTTTATAGGAAAGGTGATGCGGTCCCACAAGCAGAGAACCTCAACAAAAAGTGTGATTCTGGGCGCGGTCATCATTATGCTTGCGGCTTGCTTAAGCGAACCGGCTGGGCTCGACAAAATACTTAACAGCACCAGCGAAGCCGGGGATGAGCGACCAAATATCCTACTTATCGTGGCCGACGACCTAGGCTACACAGACATTGGCGCCTTCGGTAGCGAAATACGAACACCAAATATAGATTCCCTAGCACGCTCCGGTGTCGCGATGACTAATTTCTATGCAGCACCTACTTGCTCTCCCGCACGAGCCATGCTGCTAACAGGAATGGACAATCACTTTACTGGATTCGGCACAATGGCAGAGCACCTGGCTGTCAATCAGCATGGTCAGCCAGGGTATGAAGGGTATTTAAGCAAGGACACGGTAACCATAGCTACCCTGCTGCGAGATGCCGGCTATCACACCTACATGGCCGGGAAATGGCACATTGGCGCGGGACAGGGTATGCGGCCCCACGAGCGAGGGTTCGAGCACTCCTTTGCACTGATGCAGGGAGGCGCGAGCCATTTCTCGGATAAAAAGCGTATGCTAAACATCTACCCAAGGACCATTTATCTACACGAAGGCGAGGAAGTCAGCTCATTACCAGATGACTTCTATTCCTCTGCTTTCTTTGCGGACAAGATCATCCAGAACATAGAGGAGCACCGGGCAGATGGTTCTCCCTTCTTCGCTTGGCTCAGTTTTTCGGCACCACACTGGCCACTACAGGTACCAGATGAATACTTAAATCTATACGCTGGCATCTATGACGAGGGCTACGATGTTTACCGGCAACGCCGCCTTCGGGCAGCGCAAAGCGCAGGACTGGTTCCAGCCGATATTGGTGAATTTCCGCGATTACCCCGCGTGACCCCCTGGGAAGATCTAACCATTGAAGAGAGGCGATACTCGGCCCGTGCTATGGAGATCTACTCAGCCATGATCGAGCGACTGGACTACCATGTAGGTCGAGTAATCAACTATTTAAAAGAAACATCCCAATATGATGACACCATGATCGTCGTGCTATCGGATAATGGTGCCGAGGGCAACGATCGCATGCAACTGCTAGACAATGCGACCTGGGTACCTGCGAATTTCGACCTAAGCTACGAGAATCTGGGCAAAGTGAATTCCTATAGCTTTCCTGGTCCCGGCTGGGCCCAAGTGAGCTCAGCTCCGTTGCGTCTGTTCAAGGCATACCTCACAGAAGGGGGGCTACGGGTTCCCATGGTCGTGGTTTACGACAAAATAAAATCCGTCGCTAGTTACAACACACAAGTAGCGAGAATTCAGGATCTTGCACCAACCTTCCTTGATTTAGCACAGATTCATCCGCCGGGCCCGACCTATGAGGGGCGGCCAGTACGAGCCATGACAGGCCGATCTCTGCTACCCATGCTTACAGGCCGAGAAAAGAGTGTCTATGGCCCAGAAGAAACACTTGGCTGGGAACTTTTCGGACACCGGGCGATCAGGAAGGGAGATTGGAAATTGCTATGGGCAGATGGCAAGAATGGCTCAAATACATGGCAACTTTACAATATCGAAGAGGATCCGCGCGAGATAGTGGATATGGCAATTCTCCAGCCTGAAAGGCTACAAAACATGATCACTCTTTGGGAAGAGTACTCCAGAAATAACAATGTGATCTTGCCCATTGGCAATATCGGTAACCCGAATTGATCCAAATTGAGTTGAAATGGTAGACTCTGAGAGGATATAAACATTAAACCTTGGAAGCTGTAGAGGTATAACGTATGGAAATTCTTAGCAAAAAAAGACGCGACTTTATGCGCAATGCTGGACTAGCAGCCGCGGCAACATTTACGCCGGGAATGACCTTTTCTCAGAAAGCAGATGCTGTCGAGGAAGAGCTCGAAAAACGTCTGCAACTAGCTCAGGCTTCCGGTGGTATGGGAGCAGCGGCTCAAAGTGCTGAAATTCTGGCTCCTCCGGCTATGCCTGCTAAACCCACGATTGAGGATTTCCTGAGACTTCGTTTTTATTACGCACCCGGTGGGGGCATCAAACAAAATAGCCATATGCTCCAGAGCGGTAATTTGGCCCTCGAAGCCGGTTACCCGGAAAATGTGGTAGTAGCCTGTGCCTTACATGACAGTGGAATGTATATACGACGGTCAGATCATGGGCACTGGGGTTCCGAGCTCCTTGAAGGTCACGTGGATGAGGAAATTGTTTGGGCTATCAAGTATCACCAGTCGCTTCGTTTTTTCGCTGACCCAGACTACAACTATACCTACCCAGAGATGTACGTGAGAATGTTCGGAGAGGACTATGTACCGGACGAATATCAGCGCCAACATGCTGAGTATGCCAAAAAGCACAAATGGTACCCTACGGCACGCTTTATCACGGTGAACGATCTGTACGCTTGGGATGACGATGCTCAAATTGATTTCGAGCCTATCATCGAGTTGATACTGCGGAACTTCAAGACCCCCAAGGAAGGACTAGGTTTTGATAATAGCCACAACGCCCACTTCTGGCGCTCTCTGATCTGGCCTAACCGAAGGGTCTAGCAGAAGATAAAAAAGCTGGCTCCCACTAATAGGTTGTACGGTGTTCCATGAAAAAGCTCGGCAAATCAAACTAAGTGGCTGGGCGATTATCAAGGCTGTTTTTTGAAAATCCAGAACCAAAAGCTTCGTAAAAAAATAATGAGGGTCAGACGAAGTGGCCTATGATCTAATCGGCAAGAATTTTGAGCCCCCTGATCTTAGGGGGAAAGTGACGGGAAAAGCGAAATACGCCGAAGACTTCCGTGCTGAAGGGATGGTGTTCGCGCGACTTCTCACAAGTCCCCTTCCCCACGGCAGAATCAATGCCATTGACACCTCGACAGCCCTAAAAATGGAGGGGGTCATCGGGATCCTGACCGCCGACGATGAAGGTTCGGGTACGGTTCTTACAAATGAACCAAAGTTCGTGGGCGACCCGATACTGGCTATTGCAGCCGTGGACGAACAAACAGCACAAGATGCAATCGAACAAATCCATCTAGACATCGAGCCGCTGGAGTTTGCATTGGATCCGCTGACAAGTCTCTATCCGGGGGGAGCTAATGCGGGCTCGGGGGACACCAATATTGGTCGCGGTAGAGGTGGTGGCACTCCCCGTGAACTTAAATGGACCGCCGGGGATTTTGCCCAGTCGGAAGAGGGCCAGTTGCCAACAGGGGAACCCACTCAGGAGTGGTCCTTTGGGGATACCAATACTGGCCTTGCCCAGGCACAGCTGGTCCTGGATGAAACCTTTGTAACCCAGGGCAATTCCCACCACTCGATGGAACCCCGTACAACCATGGCGCACTGGCGAAATGGTAAGTGCCACATACACACAGGCTGTCAAAGCCATACCGCAGCTCTGGGAGGTATCGCCCGACAGATTGGCATTGATGTAAATGATATTGTTTTTATTAATGAATATTGTGGTGGCGGCTTTGGCTCTAAATCTGGCGGATCTGCTACTGTGGGTATTGCTGCCTTAATGTCCAAAAAAATTGGGCGGCCCGTCATGCTTCGGATCAGCCGACATGAGGAATACTTCATAGGTTCAGCTCGTGGCGGTTTTCAGGGCCGCATTAAGATCGGCTTTCGCGGCGATGGCCGGATTACGGCTGTAGACCTTTATATCGTGCAGGATTCGGGGCCCACTGGCGGCTTCCCTGATGCCAACTCAGCCGCCAGTGCAATTTCCATAATCTACCAGCCGCTAGCCATGCGTTACCGCGGCATCTCTGTGCTGACTAATACGACACCGCGTGGCGCTCAGAGGGGACCCGGACAAAATCAAATTGCGGCAGCCGTGGAGCCCATCATTGATAAAGCTGCCAGACAACTTGGATTGGGCCGGCTTGCCATACGCAAAATCAATGCCCCTGACTCCGAGGCAAAAATTGGGGCCCGGCAAGGACCGGTCACCAGTGCTTATATGGCCGACGCACTGGACAAGGGTGCTCAGCAATTCAACTGGGACACCCGCATTCGACAAAGTGGCGAACGCGAAGGGTCCAAAGTTCTCGGGTTTGGTATCGGCCAGGCTTACCACTCGGGCGGGCGCAGCGGTTACGACGGCCTAATAGTGTTGAGCCCTGATGGTAAGTTGCACCTGCACAGTGGCGTAGGCAATTTGGGCACCTACTCTTATGTCGCCACAACCAGAACCGCGGCTGAAGTCCTAAAATGCGATTGGAAAAACTGCCTAGTCCATCACGGTATTAACACAAAGCACCTCCCGAACGCATCTGCTCAAAACGGCAGCAACACTTCCTATACCATGACCCGAGCCAACTATGTGGCAGCTGTGGATGCAGTTAACAAACTCAAACAGATCGCTGCCATTGCCCTCGGCGGCTCGCCAGAAGACTACGACATTGGTGATCACAAGGTGTTTGCAAGTGATGAGCCGGAACGCCACCTCACTTACGCCCAAGCCGCCCAGCGAGCTATTGAGTTGGGTGGCAAGTACTCAGGCATGGACGCACCTGAAGATATCCATGACATTACAAAAACTTCCCTCGCAGGCGTTGCCGGTACCGGGCTGGTAGGAGTTGCCAAGGATAATCTGCTGAAAGAAGGTGACGTACCCGCGCTCTCGTGTGGTTTCGCAGCCGTTCAGGTCGATCTGGAAACTGGCAAGGTAGATATCCTAGACTACGTAGGCATAGTGGACTGCGGCACAGTTTTGCATCCCCATGGGCTTTCCCAGCAGATCAAAGGCGGTGCTGTCTGGGGAATGGGATTCGCGCTTTTTGAACGGCAAATCTACGATGCCCAAAATGGCTTGCCTAATAACACAGGCTTCTACCAAAGCAAGCCTGCAACCTTTCTGGATGTCCCGCCGATAACGGAATGGAACGCTGTAAATAAAGCTGATCCCCAAAACCCGGTCGGGGTCCGAGGTATCGGCGAGCCTACTATGGGCGCTGCGGCGGCAGCTGTGCTCTCAGCAATCTCTGACGCGCTGGCTGGACACCTGTTCAATCGATCCCCGATCGTGCCAGATATGATCGTGAACCATGTAGCTGGCCAAACACAATCAAATAAACCACTCGAAATTCATACAGCTTGAGGCAGCGTGGCACAATGCCTACCGGACGCCGTGACTTCTTGAAATTCTCCGCCAGCGCTTTGGCCAGTTACTTCACACTTCCCGCCGCCCGGAAAACGTTCGCGGCCTCAGTGGATCCCCTGGATTCTGATCGGGTAGCTTTTCCCCAAGGCGTGGCCTCAGCTGACCCCCAACCCAATGCCATCATATTGTGGACTCGGGTAGAACCACTCCCTGACGAACAAAAAACCCCAGTGGTGTTGCAGATAAGTCTGACAAATAAATTCGAGGAGGTGCTACTTGAGCAGACCTTGATCACGACAACAGAAAGCGATTTCACCATTCGTGCCATGATCCATGAGCTGGAACCAGACACCACATATTACTATCGGTTTATTGCTCCTGATGGCGCGGTCAGCCGGGTGGGACGCACCTGGACAGCTCCACCCCCTGATGCCAAGCGACCGGTGATGATCGCCCTTGCCTCCTGTCAAAGTTGGCCACCGAGCCGGTACGGGGCCTACCGGCGATTAATCCAAGACGATCAAATGGCGGACAAAGATAGTGGCATTGACCTGATCCTGCACGTAGGGGATTACGTCTATGGTTTACCGGCAAATCCCGATGAACCAGTTGAACCAGGGCAAGCTGGTGGTACGGGGCGTGGCGGGAGGAGTAGTTCAGATGCACAGGAAAATGCTCCAGAAAATTTTGATAGCTACCTATCTGGGCATCGACAGATATACAAAACCTACCTCACAGACCCCGACTTGCAGGATGCCCGTGCGCTTTACCCCTTTGTTGCCATTTGGGATGACCATGAATACGGAAATGATGTATGGCAAAGTTATACAAACGGCCGTGCCAACCCCGAAAAACGGGCAGCGGCAACTCAAGCCTGGTTCGAGTTCGTGCCCCAAATCCTTACGGGCAGCTTGAGTGTGCCGGGGGTCCCTAACGAAGCCAGAGACTACAGAAAGCCTTCATCCATCGCCTATGCACCGATGACGAACTTCGGCGAAGGTTTTTTATCTGAAGAGCAGAACAATTTAGCTGCCATCCGATCCCAGACCTGTTACAGAACCATTCGATGGGGCGCCAATGTGGATCTCGTCATCACAGATAACCGCTCCTACCGAGGCCCAAGCGCCAACCCAGGATATTCGGTAACAAACCTGGAGGCAGAAAGCAGTCGCGTCAATGTATTTTCCGGGTTCAGCTTGTTCGAGGGTGAGACCCTCTACACACTTTCGCAGGGGCGTAAGGCCAATGAGGGTAGTCCGCCAGAAACTGTGACAGTGAATGGTGAAGAAATTCACAACCCTCGCGCTACCGATCCTGCTATATCACTCCTGGGTACCCAGCAGAAGCGGTGGTTTAAAGAAGTCATGACCAAAAGCAGCGCCGCATGGAAAGTCTGGGCCAATGCCGAACCCATTACGGGATTTTATTTTGATGCGGGTCGGGTGAATCCAGAGGCCGGATCTGGTTTTCTTTGGACAGACAGCTGGGATGGCTTCCCGAATGAACGCGAGGAACTCATGCGATTTATTAAGGAAAACAGGATTTCAAATGTGGTCTCCCTGAGTGGTGACAGGCACGCTCATTACGCTGGACTTGTAGCCGAAAATTACAATGCCGAAACACCCAATTACGTCATACCGGAATTTACCTGCGCTGCCATCTCAGCATTTGCCCGCGCACCTTTTCTGGCGAGAACGCTGCGCAGATTCGGACTCTCTCATCTTGCCATGTATGAGCGTGAAAATAACAATAGAGAGAAAGAGTCTGTCTCTAATCTGAATCTCTTTATGCGCAAAGGCGCACGGGCAGCTGAGGAAATGGTTAAGACCAACGACTTAACCCAAGCGTTGTCAGCTGCCGACCCCGCACCGAATCCCCACCTTGCTTATGCAGACAACGATGTGCACGGCTACTGCTTGTGCCGGTTCGATGCTGATCGCTGCGACACGGATTTTATCGCCGTAGCGCGCCCAAACTGGGATCCGGACGAACACCCGGAAGGTCCACCGATTCTCAGGACCGTCGGCTATCAGGTAAATGCATGGGAAGGAGGTGAAACGCCGGAATTGATGCGCAAATATACCCGTGGTGAAACGATTTTCGGGGAAGGTTGATTCAATCCAAACCCGGCAACCAGATTGTCCATGAAAATTTCCGTCTCGAAAACCTACTCAATCACTGCCGCATCACTCGCCAGCGTCACCGCTGAATTACCGGCACTGTCCTCATAGTAACCGACAAAACGGTTGGTCTCGGGTGCATCATATGCCCTGAGATTTTCTGCCCAACGATAACCAATGGTCTGAAACATAAGTTGAACCGATACCGTGGCAACATCATCAATACCACTCAAATCAATACGGTAGTGAACCTGATCACCACCGCCAATGAAATCGCTGTCTTCCAAAGCATTGCCATGTACAGCAGTTTCCCAGGATGCACTTGCCTTTTCAAAGCCCCTTGGCAACAGGCGATTGTCTTTTATGTAGCTTACGCCCGAAAGCAGCCCCGTTGTAACCTGGTCTCGGTGGTCCACTATGATGGATTCATAAATCTGAACTTGGTCAGCACGCTCGATGATCGTATAGTGAGGCTCGAAGGAGGTTCCATCTTCATCGTTATCGTTACCCGTGATAGAACCATCAGGATTTAACCGGCCCGACTCAAAAATCGCTTCGCCGTCCTGCGAATGAACTCCAACGTAAAGCCAAGCCCGCCGGGACGGATAAGCCGTAGGCAACTTATGCCCGGACAAACTTTGAACAGTCACATCTAACTCAAGCACGTCGCCTGAAATCTCGACCGAACCAATGGCAACACGCGCCGTCTCAGTAGAAAGAAACGCTTCGGTGCTTTGGACTGTCGCTTCAAGCTCCTGGGGTAGTGCGGTAACACCCAGCTCTCCACGATACTTGTTCAAAAGGCTGAGCATGAACGCATTACCGCCACGAAAAATGTGCTGGGAGAACGCGGGCCTTGGTTGACCTAACACCGAACTGATCGGCGCGTCCTCGACCAGTTCCGGCATGTGGCAGCTTTGGCAGCTCTGTGTACTCCGGTATTCGCTCTGCAGCCACTCGTGATAAGGAACCTGCTCTGGTAGCAATCCTACTTCCTCTCCCGCTTCATTAAGTGCCTCAGTAAAAAGCGTGTGACAGGTTGCACAAAGCTCTGACTGTTGCATGTGGCTTCCCTCGGTAGGGATGAACTGTCCCGCAGATTGCATCACAGCCTGGCGGCCAATATCTACGGAGTGGGGACCAAAGATTTGGCGCTCACCTAATACCTGATCAGTATCAATAACAAAACCCCCTGTAAAGCTCGACTCATCCCCGAAATTGTCACTGCGAATCTGATGGCATACAGCACAAGAAACGCCATCTAAGGCTAAGTTGTTTCCTGAGCTAAGGTCTTCAAAAACCGTACCCATCCCAGTACCAGAATTGGCAGCATGGAACCGCGCCATAGGCATATGGCAGGTCGAGCAGGTATCCTCGATAGCGGCTTGCGCCCCAGGGTGATCCATCACCTCCCGGCGGACCCCCGCCTGCCAATAGGGATCGCGCGCGGAGTTCGCCATCATAGAGGCGCGCCAAGTGTACCCGATAGAAATATCCTGCCCGGATTGCGCCACCATGCCACTGTGACAGGCGATACACTGATCGGAGGTATGAAAAAAAGTCTGCTCTTGAGCCTGCAATAACGATAGAGGCCCGACCAGACAAAAAACGACCCCTATGAAGCGTATCCTGCTTACCACCCTTCCAGCACCCCTCCGTCAAACCAATCCCAAAGCAGATAGAACACAAACTGTGTCTCGCGTGTGGAGGAATCCGATGCTGGAACTCTGAGGCCAAAACTACCTGTCACATGCTGGCGTGTATTGAGTGTTACCTGAAGCTGCGGCACCAAGTCCCAGTGGGTATTTCCGCCGCTCCCCAAATCCTTGGACCCCAACACTCCAAGCATGGGTGTCCACGCACGACCAAAAGGACCGCCCGTAGTCCAGGTCCGCCCAAAAACGCCCTTCAATCCCAGCTCATTGTCAAAACCACTTTCCGTCGGAAATTCAAGTAATCCCTGAAGCTGAAAAAATGAATCCCGGGGTAGAATTTTTCCCCAGGCAATATAGGGCTCAAAAATGGCCGTACCCTTGCCAAAACCTCGGGACTCATCCCCTGAAGGCAAAATAAGCTCCCCACCTACGCTCAGGATAGTACCGCGCTGCTTGTCGTATTTGAGGTTGTGCTTGAGACCCAGCTCCAGATCGCCAAAGCCCTTCTCGCGGCCCTCCGTACCTTTTAATTCCGCAATATGAATCGGCAAACTGACCTCAACCTGGCTACGCGCACCGAAACGATACTCCCAAAGAAACTCATGGGTGAGGCTATCCTGCCCTTCTCCCTGGACAGTAGTCGTGATTACTGCTTCATCTTCGGGATAAGCCTTCTCCACGAAAAGCGATCGCGGCAGATTGAATTCCCCAGGAGGCCAATCCTTATCCGTACACTGTGTCCGTACATGATCCAGGATCTGCTGAATCTGCTCACCGGTCAATGCCTGACCAAAGGCGGGCATCATCCGGTCGAATCCCCGAACTGGCCCACCATCGTGGATGACGGCATACCAGTCCGCATCCGGCTCCCTGGCGGCAAAATCGCAATCTGTAAAATCAGGTACCTCGACATCAAAACCAAGCTGGGCAGGTAAATTGCCGCTTCCATCAAAACCATGGCAAGCAGCACAAGCAGCCTCATATAAATCAGCATCTGAATCTTGAGGATAAGCTCGACCAACGAATACGGTCACCAAACCACACAAAACAAAACAAAACACGGAAGCGACTGAATGTCTTAAGTCAAACATTCCCCAATTCTACAACAAAAAAAAGGGGCGGCCCATGAGGGCAGCCCCTAATAAACAGACAAAAACTATACAGTGCGAGCTTCTTTCTACTCGCTAAAACTGTAGTTTAGCTGTATGCCATACCTGCG
>CAYXIJ010000033.1:0-19479 GCA_964465375.1 uncultured Gammaproteobacteria bacterium
AACGATCGCGAACTGCAAATGCAGGCGGAAAAAAAAAATGAACAGCAACGCAACACCGGCTTGTAGGAAGAAATTCGTGATCTTGATGAACAACTGGGAACTCTATACCAAGAGCGTTCATTGTTAATTCAGCGCATTGAAGACGAGGCCCGCACGAAAGACCAGTTTGTCAAAATAAACACAATTTTCACCCCCCAAGAGGCTAGAGTATCCCGGGAAGGCAACGACATCATTCTACGCCTGCTAGGGCTCTCTTTTGAGAGTGGTAGAATCGATATAAGAGATACTTACGATCCACTACTACAGAAAGTTCGTGAGGCCATTGAAATCTTTCCCCGATCACAGGTCACCGTAGAAGGCCATACAGACTCCCGAGGTGGTGCGAGATCTAACATGGTGCTGTCCAGAAACCGTGCAGAAGCCGTAGCTCAATACTTGACCAATCAATTTGCATTGCCGGCTCATCGGATCAGTGCCATGGGCTATGGGCAGACTCAGCCTATCGCAAACAATGAAACAGAGCAGGGCCGCGCAAACAATCGCAGAATCAACATCCGCATCAAACCGCAAATTCAGTAACTCAGTTCAGCACTTACAACCTTGGATCATGGAGATGTATAGTCCCCTTGCTTTAAAGTAACTTTGCAGGAACCAGATCATGAAATATCTTCACACCATGGTCAGAGTAAGCGATCTTGAACAATCCTTAGATTTTTATTGCAACAAGCTTGGGCTTAAGAAAACGCGGCATGATGACTATGAAGCGGGCCGCTTCAGCCTGATATTCGTGGCCCCGGAAGGCCAGGAAGAATGCCCACTGGAATTAACCTATAACTGGGACCCTGAGCCTTATGATGAAGGTCGGAATTTCGGTCATGTTGCCTATGAAGTGGACGATATTTATGCTACTTGCCAAAAATTAATGGACGCTGGCGTGGTGATCAACCGACCACCACGTGATGGGTATATGGCTTTTATCCGCTCTCCAGACAATATTTCGGTAGAACTTCTGCAAAAAGGTGAGCCCTTGCCTACTACAGAGCCATGGTCCTCAATGGAAAATATTGGGCATTGGTAGATGATAAAAGGTCTTTTACCGATAGAGGGGCTGGAGTACCTCATCTTTTGCTTCATTGCTACTTCTGGACAACCAGCTCAGCTGCTTAAGCGCGATGGCTAATGCACTCCCATCCCAGCTACCAGCGCTCGGGCCATAGAGGTTTCGTTCCAGATCCCGAACAAAACGCGACACATCCTCAGGCAACATTTTTGCCAAGGTACCCAAATTTTTTGGCGGCGATTGAGAGAATTGAAGTCCTCCCCACTCTAAAAGCAACTCTCTTGCTCGACCCGCATGATTATTATTGCAGGCCCGCCGGAGCCGACGCAGAATTTTACGACTCGACTCATATCCAGACACCTCGCTTGAAAAATGCAAATATTTGCGTTTCTTTTGATTATGGCTCTGCCACCAAAAGACTAATGTAGCGAACCATATGGCTGCAATGCCTCCGCTAATAGCCTGCCAAAGCTGTTCCGCAGACCCAGAAGTAGGCCTCTCTTCTTCGCCATTTAGGACAGGTGTTGCTGTCGCAACATTCCCCTGCTCGGAATTAGGTGCCACTAATAGGGTGCTGGCCTCAAGCCGGGCTACATGCCAGCTTTGTTCTTGCACATTCCACCACGGTACTTCCACCGCAGGCAGCTCAAGCTCTCCGGGTGCCTGGGCAATGACGGCAAGCCGCTCAACCCGAACTGCTTTGAGTCCCTTTTCATCAGTTTCTCGGTTAAGCTCCGGCATATCTGCATACTGCTTAATGCCATCGGTCTGATCGAGACGAAGCCCGGGGAGTTGAGTCTCTAATAAGCCTTCTGCTTCCAAAACCAGGGTACGAGTCTGTGGAATACCCGCGGTGAACTCTCCAGTACCAAGGCTCCATCGCTCGGAAAGAGTCACGTTGCTAGCTGGCAACCAAGAAGCATTAGGAAACGCGGCAGGAGGTTGAATTGCAGGCTTTACGGTTAGCTCCAAAGGCTCTGCTCGGAACCGTTGCACGCTGGAAAAACCTGAAGGAGCAATAACAACGGCTTCAAAGGTAGCCGGCTCTATGGTTAGTAAACCTGAAGATTGGGGAAAAATTGCGTAGCGGCGCTCAAGAACAACAAAATTGCGTCCATCACGGACAACTTGATATTCACGATCTCCGCCCAATCGTTCGATAAGTGCCTCGCCACCATTTACCGCTGGCGGCGTTAGGGTAGATCGCCCCGTACTAACACCACGAAACAAACGTAAACTATAGATAACCTGAGACTGAACGTAGGGGCTCAAGGGAGAAGCTTCAAGCTCTAAGAATATATCTCCTGGTACATCCCCGGCTAGGGAAGGCAATACCTCAATATCAATGGGACTGGACAGTGCGCCGGCTAAATTAATCGGGGGTAACACAAACTTGCCTGCACCCTTTGGCATCAACTGCAATAACCACTCCGTAACCTGTGTCGTCTGACCCCCTGACATTTGAATTTGCGTATTGCGAGAACGCTGTAAAATTTCGAACATGGAATCCAAAACAGTAAAATCTGGCTCTTCGCGTACCTCGCCCGAGGCACGCAGAACAAAACTGAAGGATTCATTCTCCCGAACGCTAGGACGATCAATGCTGGCCTGCAGGAAAATATCTTGGCCGATAGCCAACGACACCGTAAAAGTAATGGCGGTTGATGCCAATGCCCGCAGTAAAAAAGATCCATTCACCAAGGCTGCGCCTCATCACCAGGCCACACATAATTGCCATCCTGATCGATTCCGAGCCTTTGATATTGGTAGAGAAATTTCCTTCTTAGAAGCCCCCCCGGATCTTGGGGTATTCTCCTCAACCACTGTTCTGCGGCCTGTTCCGAAGCCCATTCTTCCAAATCATCGGGGCTGAGCACTGGCTGGCCTTGCGCATCACCCTGCTCTGCTACCTCAGACTGATCGCCGGCCTGCTCACTTTCTTCATTCTGACTATCCATTTGTTCAGATTGATCTTCACCATTCTGAGCTTGCTCACTCTGGTCAGACTGATCGGATGTACTCTGAGACTGCTGAGACTGGCCTGAGGCACCACCTTGCTGTTGTTCATCATCGGCAGCTGGTTGCTCTTCTGGTGGCTGCGACTGTTGCAGTAGATCCCGATTAAACATCGCATCTTCATGTGCTGGATCCAGCTCAAGTGCACGATTGTAAGCCTCGATAGCCCCCTCTATGTCACCTGACTTCGCGAGTCCATTCCCCCGATTGTAGTGACCATTTACCGTATTGATGTCTTTTAAAACATCAACACTAGTCTGGTAATCTCCGGCACGGTAAAGTGCAGCGGCTAACCATTCTGGATCTTTGAAAAGGGCCGCAGCTCGTTCAGGCTCCTTGGATTGAAGTGCCTGATAACCCCTTTGATCGGGTCGCTGCCAAAGGTCCACCCAACCTAGAGCCTGAGCCTGTGGCAAAGGTAAGGCTACCCAGACCCACAAAAGAGCAAGCCACCCACGGCGAAATGTAAATGCAATAAAGGGCAACAGCGCTAACACCAACCAAAGACCCTGATCTTGCCAGATTTCTGTCTCAAACTGTTCCTCTGTGTTATCGCCTGACAACACCCTCCCTTGAGAGACACGATTGTTTGAAAAAAGCAAATCGAGATCCTGTTCGTCCGCACTCAATCTGGCAAAGCTTCCACCACCGATCAAAGCTAAATTCCTGAGATTTTTCTCATCTAGCCGAGAAACCACGACCTGCCCTACTCTATCCGTGAGAAAACCGCCACCAGGCTGACTGATCGGCCCACCCTCGACAGTACCCACACCTAGTACGCTCACCGAATAGCCTTCCTGATTCAACTCCCTAGCCACCCGCAAACTGGCAGGAGAAACCTCCGCATCTGTAACCAAAAGAATTTGACCATCCAGCAACCCCGTCTGCCTCAAAAGCTGGCCAGCTTTGGTGAGCCCGGCCTCCGGATAGCTGCCTCGGCTCGGCATAATATCGGTCGAAAGACTCGTCGCCAATGACGAGATAGCTCTCGTGTCTGTAGTGAGGGGTGTCACGGTAAAAGCGTGTGCCGAAAAAACCACCAACGCAGTTTGTCCTGACGAACGTCTCTCTAAAAGATTGAGGAGCTTGAGCTTTGCTCTTGAGAGCCGGCTGGGTTCAAGATCAGCAGCATCCATTGATCGAGATAAATCCATTACTACTACCAATGCCTCCTCAGACCGAAAAGTAGGTATCGGGAGTCGAGACCAAGTGGGTCCGGCAAGTGCTAGCATTGCTAAAGTCCAAGCCGTAAATGCGCCAGCAAGTAGCCAACGACGTTCCCTTAAGTTGCTTTCAAATGCCTCTAACACAAATGGTTGTAGGGCCTCATCTACCCAAGACCGCCAGCGGCCACGAGCAGTACCACCATGTGTTATTTGCCAAATCAACCAAGCTCCTGCGAGGAGCCCTAAAAGCCACCATGGTCTGATAAAATGAAACTCATCCATGACGTTCTCCCGCCACTTGGTTCATTAAAAACAGAGCTGAGTAACCTCTTGCTTTTAACACCCCAAATACTAACCAAAGCAAAGCACATAATGCGGCTGTACCAAGTGGCCAGAAGAAAAGCTCTTCAATGGGGCGAAACCCTTCTTCGTCTGAAGCGGCGGGTTCGAGTTGATCCAACACAGAATAAATTTGTTCTAGCTCGCTGATGTCTCTCGCGCGAAAGTATGCGCCACCGGTCAGCATGGCGATCTCCCTGAGAGCATCCTCATCGAGATCAGCGGATGGATTGATCTGGCGGACGCCAAACAACGAGCGGACCGTCAAAGCATCTGCGCCGATTCCAATAGTGTAAATAACCATGCCACGCTCAGCCGCAAGTTGGGCGGCCTTAAGTGGCTCTACTGCACCAGCGGTATTAGCCCCATCAGTGAGTAAAATCAATACTCGCCGGTTCTCTTCAACCCCCGCATCGCTCAGAGTTCTTATAGCGAGCCCAATCGCATCTCCAATAGAAGTTTCCTGCCCTGCTAGCCCGATGACGGCCTCATCCAACAGCGTCTGCACAGTAGGACGGTCAAATGTAAGAGGAGTCTGCAAGTATGTTTCACGCCCAAAGAGAATAAGACCAATTCGGTCCCCTAATCGCCTTTCAATAAACTCCTGGGCCACCGCTTTAGTCGCCGTTAGCCTGTCTACCCACTGTCCAGCTAATTGAAAATCTTGCTCCTCCATGCTGCCCGAAAGGTCCACTGCCATGAGTAAATCACGCCCACTCATAGGCATCACAACAGCCTCCCCTACAAACTGCGGTCGAGCCGCAGCAACCAGCACCAATGCCCAAAGTAACCATAACAGTCCTAATCGCCAGGAAGATAAATCCCTTGATGTATGTTGGCCCGTAAGATTCTCAAACTCTTCCGGGACGGGCACCCGGAGTGCTGCATCACCGTCCAGTAGATCTGTCGATGTCCAGATTCTTACCAACCATGGCACCGGAAAAAAGATTAATATCCACCACCAAGCAAGCTGCCACATAGATCATTTCCCTCGGGGCTGCGACTTGACCCAATCCACACATAGCTGACTAAGCTCCAATACCTCTGCTCGATCCGCGGAAGAGTCAGAATATGGTAATTTCAATAGCAATCGACCATTTTCCCCGGCAAAGGAAGTTTGATCCCAACAACCGTCAAGAAATTGGAGCCACTCATCACCGGTTAAACCTGCAACTGATTTTGAGTCCGCTGACACGGTCATAACAAAACGCCTCAGAATTTCAGATACCCTCTGTACACAAGTCACACAATCAGCTCCGTTATGTAGCTGTTCCATAACTACATTGAGAGCTTTCAGCGCAGCGCGATGACGCCAACCACGGCGGTAACGAATCCAACCTATTACCATTAAGACCAAGACTAAGCCTGCCAGAACCCACCAGCCGGGCGCTGGTGGCCACCAAAGAACCGCGCCGGGAAGATGGATATCTCTTAGTGGAAGCAAACTTGGATTCAGAGCCGGATTCATCTATTTTCAAACCACCCTGCTAATAGCTCCCTAGGATCGTCCACGGTTGAACATTCTAGAAAATGGATACCCGCCGAACGGGCAATGTCGCAAAGTTTTTTCTGTCGTTGCTCGAACTGTTTTTGGTAGCCTTGTCGGATTAAGAGTGGGTCCGTATCGATTGCAATGGTTCGAGTACCTAGATTCACCCGATACCGCCCAGGCGGAGGAAGGTCTTTTTCAACAGGGTCGAAAAAATGTACCAAGAAAAGATCGCAATGCCGCGCTAGCTGACGCAACTGCGTTTCAAATTCTAAACTCAGATTACGGAAATCACTTAGCAAAAAAATTAGGCTTCCAGGTCGGGCCACACGCATGAGTCGGGCGAGTGCGTGCTCAGTATGCTGAGGCTTTGCATCCCGTGATTGCCCGCGACTCCAGATTTTTTCCTGGCTCAGGACTTTCAATAAACGTAATGCCGCTCTGCGACCTAGCCTGGGTCTCAGTTCAACGTGCTCGGTCTCTGAAAAAATTAGTCCGCCAAAACGATCCGAATGAGCCACCGTACTCCAGGCAATAAGGGCGGCTGTTCGAGCAGCCTGCACTGCCTTATAGACCCCCCGAGTGGCAAACAACATCGGCTCCCGCATATCTGCCCAGACGAGTACTGGTCGATCCCGCTCTTCCCTAAAAACTTTTGTGTATGGTTTTCCGGTGCGCGCTGTTACCCGCCAGTCTATGGTTCTCAGATCGTCGCCTGGTTCATAGGGCCGAGCCTCATCAAACTCTACCCCACGGCCCTTGAAGGATGACAGGTGGCCACCCGAAGAGATTGCCCGCGCCCGAACTGTCGTCAAGTCAAATGACTCTCCTGCCCGCTTGAGGCCTATCATCTCCTCCAGTTCTATACGCGCCGGAGAACTAATCGCACCTACATTTAAAGAGGGCATCGCTTCCATTAAGGCACCCCTATTCGGTCAAGTAATGTATCCACGATCTCGTCCGACGTACGCCCAGCCGCTTCAGCTTCAAAACTGAGTAGAATTCGATGCCTCAACACATCGTGAGCCATGGATTGAATATCTTCCGGAGTAACATAGTCCCTGCCGGCCAACCAGGCATGAGCCCGAGCGCACCGATCGAGCGCGAGAGTGGCCCGTGGACTGGCGCCGTACTGAAGGAAATCCTTAAGATCATCCCCGTAACGCTGCGCAGATCGTGTCGCAAGAACCACCTGTACAATGTATTCCCGAAGCGGTTCCGCCAAATGCATATCTAGAACCTCCATACGTGCGCTCATTACCTCACGTTGTGCAAGTACCTGCTTAGGTCGGAATAATTCTTCATCCGAAGTCGCCTGTTTCTCCTCCTCCCGATTAAGTTCCAGTATGCTGCGCTCACCCTCAAGATCAGGGTAATCCACCAAAGCTTGAAGCAAAAAACGGTCCAGCTGAGCTTCCGGCAATGGATATGTACCCTCTTGCTCAATCGGATTCTGTGTGGCCATCACCATAAAAAACGGTGGCAGTTCATAAGTGATCGAACCCACCGTAATTTGTCTCTCGCCCATCGCCTCCAATAAGGCTGACTGTACCTTTGCAGGAGCCCGATTAACCTCATCAGCAAGAATTAGGTTATGGAAAAGAGGCCCCTTACGAAAAACAAATGTTCCATCCTGAGGTCTATATATCTCGGTTCCAGTCAGATCAGCAGGAAGGAGATCAGGCGTAAACTGGACCCGATGATAGTCACCTTCAATACTGTAGCTAAGTACCTTGATGGCTCGGGTCTTTGCAAGACCCGGTGCACCCTCCACAAGCAGGTGACCATCACAAAGTACTGCTACCAGCATTCGGTTTAGGAGCAAATCCTGCCCAACGACCAAAGATTTCAAATGGCTCTCTAGCGAGAGAAATTTTTGCTGTAGTGACATAAATGAACCGAGGTTAGTATCCAAACTGAGCGCGCAATTCTAACTACGGATAATTTCACAAGCCAATCCCATCAGCGAATTCACACCCCACGGGACAAAGGTGCCTTACTACGGCCGGGCATCACTAAAGAAATTTCATTCTGAAAAAGGCAACCGGATAATTAATCAGGGCTTTTCCCTGGTTCACTTTAAAACCTCGGATTTTTTGCCCAAGCCCCTATTATTGTCAAAAATATCAGTTAATTTCTTCTATTTTCTTTTATTATCTTCTATCTTCTTCAAATATCTGTTAACTTCTGGCTTTCTACTTTAAGATGAATTGCTTCGCCGTGAGGCGTTGCCCGAGCCGCTCGTGCCCAGGCATCACGACGAGATTGGAGTTCCAGTTGCGAGGTCAGTCCCTTTTCTGTCACTAACTGTTCCAAGGCCCGTAACCAGCAAATGTAATAAGTTTCTTCAGTATCAGGGTGGCCGCATTTCTTTGCCAAGGCAATTTCCGCACCTAAATGATTGGCCCATTCCTTCCAATCAAAGTGCCCCCCTTCATAAAGCTTTACAGTCATACTGAAAGCCTGTGCCTGCCAAGGCGCTGAAAAAGTAGGTACCCCTTTTTTTCCAGTGAATTGTGAAATAGTTTCTGAGCCTTCAGTCCCAGATTGTGTCATCTTCAAATGATATCCATATAGCTATCCCACAGATCCACAAGTACCTTGTCCCGCAATGATGCGTCAGGACCCCATAACTCACGAGCCGTAAAACTCACCACGTAAACATGCTGTGGCGACTGCTCCCAATTCTGTGAATGTGTGTCGGGAAAAATGAAAACTCCATGGTCCCGCTCAATCCGGCCACACTTGCCACGCACGTATCGGGGTAATCTAGTATGGGTTGGAATATTGATGTTGCGAGTAACGATCTTATCGCCGACTTTAAATCGAGGCTTGATATTAGTCTTAACCCTTGCGCTGCGCCCCTTGCCCATTAAAGCTAGCACCTCATCGGGTGAGGCGGCCGATGGCATTTCAGTAATTTCTTTTAGCTTAATCTTTCCAGTTACCAACTCCTCCTCGGTTATGACGCCACGCTCCTTGAACAGTTTGATCAGACTCTCAAGCCAGCGCTCGTAATACGAAGCACCAAGATATCGTTCCGGCGGTTGCATGCTCTCGGTTGCCTGGCGTTTCATATCCAGATTCCAGAGGCGCAGTGGACCAGTTGCCATATTCAACGCGAACACACGACCTTCCCACTCATAATGAAATACTGGCTCATTATCCTCCAACTCAATAGGCCCCATGTTCTGAATGCCGCCCATATCGTGAACGCCATTCATCATTCCTTCTCCATCGTCTGCAGGAAAACCTTAGCGGTGCCTATCATTGAGTTTCGTGTTACGACCTTTGCCAGTTCGTCTTCACCCATATCTACCGCACCCTGTGGGGCTTCAGGCAATACTAAGTAGCGTATTTCTGACGTGCTGTCCCAGACCTTAACCTCCACATCCTCATGAAGCTCAAGGCCAAACTCCTTTAATACTTCACGCGGCTCGATAACGACCCTAGCGCGGTAGGCATTAGACTTATACCAAGCCGGCGGTAGTCCCAGCACAGACCAGGGATAGCAAGAACAAAGGGTACACACAACCACGTTGTGCACAGCAGGGGTATTCTCAACTACAATCAGGTCTTCCCCCTGAAACCCCGTGAATCCGAGTTCTGCTATGGCACCAGAACCGTCTTTCAGCAAGCGTTCTTTATAGTTCGGATCTTTCCAAGCGCGTGCCACTACTTGGGCACCGTTCATGGGGCCCACTTTATTCTCAAAGTAGTCCACCAAGACGTCCAGAGCAGCACGATCAACCAGCTTTTTTTCAACTAGCAAGGATTCTAAGGCCCTAACTCTGATCTCGATGGGGTCAAGTTCTGAGCCGTGATCGCTATTATCCGAGTGTTTCATGATTTTCCTTAGTATTGTCAGGCGCACAGAGCCGCCCGTCAATTCCCATACGAGCTTAGAAAAATAGCTAGTGGTAGAATGGCCCCAGGCACTTGGTTAGGAATCCTACAAATAGGCTGGGACGCTTGCATCCCCCAAGCTAAACACTTACAAAAAAAATAATTTGCCTTAAAATAAACACCATGACTGACATTAATGCTGACAAACCCGCTTCAAATTCGTCTCATCTTATCCCTCAAACTCTCTGGGAAAAACTTTACCTGGGATGGTTCCTGATTTGCTTCCTTATGGTCTGGATCGGGACCTGGGCCGTTAACAAGCCAATAGCCGTGCTCGGCATGCCATTAGTCTACGTGTGGTGCACCAGCTGGGGCATCGTCTGGCTCGCCGGCTGCTGGTCCTTCGGCACAAAAATCGCTGCAGACGATGCCGCGATAAAGGAAGAGTAGCCGATGTTTTCAGAATCGTGGCACTACACCATCGCTATTGTCATTGCCTACTCGATGTTGATTCTCTGGGTCGGCACGGGACGCTGGGCCAAAATCGGCAAGGTTCGGATGGACGACTACTTCAAGGTCGGCCCGGGCTTTGGATTTCTTGTTCTCTATCTCGGCATCGCAGGTGGTTTTCATACCGCATTCGCGATTCCGGGCTCGATGGGCTTCTACCACTCCCACGGCGTGGCGTTCGCGGCCAACATACTGTGGACGGTCTTCACGCCGCTGGGAATGATCTATTTCATCGGCTCGCGGATTACCTGCCTCGGCCGAAAATTCAACTACATCACTCCGGCCGACATGCTCGTCGATTATTTTGGAGAAGGAAAATTTAGAGCGTTCATAGCAATCTACACACTTTCTTGCTGCATTCCGTTGATGACCGCCAACATCGTCGGACCGGCGACACTTCTGTCCGCCGGCACGGAGAACCACATCCCCTACTGGGCCGCCCTCGCGATCATGGGCACCATGGTCGTTATCTATGTCACGTCGAGCGGTATTCGCGGCGTGACCTGGACGACGGTTGCTCAAGCCGTCTGGATGTTTGTCGCGATCTGGGCAGCAGCCTTCTGGTGTCTGGACCTCATCGATGGCGATCTGATGGCGCTGTTTACGAGAGTTCGGGACATGGACCCGGCGATGCTGACACTGCCCGGGCCACAGGGCCTTGCAACGCCCCAGTGGTGGGCAACCTGGCCCGTATTCGGCATTGCGCTGTACTGGGCAATCCTGCCGCGCGGCTTCATGTTCTTCTACTCCGCGAAGGACGTGCAAACGACAAGGAGGATCGGCCTGACCGTCGGCTTTTATCTGATGGCTTTATATATTCCAGCCATGGTCATCGGCTTCACGGCTTACACGTACTTTCCTGAACTCAGTGGCACGGGCGCTGACTCTTCGTTCCCGCGTCTACTTGCGGAATACGCACCCGCCTGGTTCGCGGGCATTATCGTCGCCGGCGGACTAGCAGCCGGCATGTCATCGCTCGACGCCGATACGAACGCGAACTCCGCGATGTTGACGAAAGATTTCTATGCGAGCTTCATCAAGAAGGACGCGACGGACAGGCACTACATCACTGTCGGCCGCATATTCGTCATCTTCCTTGTCGCCATCACCGTGCTGGCGGCTACCCGCAACTGGGGTCTCGTCGTCCTTATGATAGGTGTAACGGCTTCTATGATCACGCAGCTACTGCCCGCCGTCATCGCCGTGACCGTGCCGATGAAGCGGGTCTGGTTTACGAAGGCCGGTATCACGTCCGGCATCCTCGCCGGGCTGACTGTCGCGCTCGCAACCCGGCCGACGTTACTCGGCAGCATGCTACCGGCGGGCATCCGTTTTGATCCGTCATTCTGGGGGCTCGTTGCGAATATTCCGGTTGCACTTTTGGTTAGTCGTTTTACAAAAGAGCCTGATCCAGCTTCCGTTGCAAGAATCCGAAGCGCCCTGAATGAGGAGTTCCACAGAGGAACATAAGCGCGGCAGAACGTCCTTGTACTATGCTATCATTATGGGTCATTTAGGCTAACTACCTGAATTAATGGGAAAATCTTGAAACCCTTAGACTACATTATTCCATCCTCAGCAGAGGAGGCAGTGGCGTTATTAGCCGAGAATGATTCCCGTGCCCGTGCACTCGCTGGTGGAACAGACTTGGTCGTAGACCTAAAACATGCCCCAGGCGATGTTGATCTGTTGGTGGATATATCCCAGTTGCCGGAATTTGGCGGTATCGAAGAAACAGAGGAAGGTCTGAGAATTGGTAGTATGGTGACTTTTTCAGAACTCATGGCATCCCCAATCGTGAACCGGATGACGCCGGAAATAGTAGCCGCATCCCACACCGTAGGTGCAGTACAAACCAGAAACCTCGGAACCATCGGGGGCAACTTAGTGACCTGCGTACCTTCCGCAGATAGTGCACCTTCCCTGTTAGCCTTAGACGCTATTGCGACTATAGCTGGATCAGACGGTAAACGTAGCGTTCCCCTAGAGGAATTTTTCGTAGGGCCTAGGAAAACAATACTTGAACCTCACGAATTGCTTGCTGAAATATTGATCCCAAAGAAAAACCTTAGAAAACCATCGCATTTCATTAAATTCGGTCTTCGCAAAGGCCAAGCTTTGGCTCTGGTAAATGTGGCCACGGCACTGCGCTTAAACGATGACGGGGCGGTAGCTGAACCACGCATTGCATTGGGTGCCGTGGCGCCGACACCAATGTTTGCTCGAAAGGCTGAAGCTTCCCTAGACGGAAAAAAACCAGACGAAGAAAACTTATTGGAAGCGGCACAAATTGCCGCTAGTGAAATCAAACCCATTGATGATTTTCGCGCCTCCGCGAATTACCGACGCCACTTGGTTCAAACACTGACGTATCGTGCTTTGAAGCGATCCGTTGAAATCGCCAGCGAGCAATAAGCAGAGGTCCCGATCATGATCGTAAAACTTAAGGTGAATGGAGAAATAAGATCAGCTGACGTCCCACCAGAGACAACGCTGCTAAAGCTACTCAGGGAACATTTGAACCTCACTGGCGCAAAACTAGGATGCGATGTGGGCGACTGCGGCACATGTACGGTTATTGTGGATGGTAATTCTGTAAATTCCTGCTTGATGTTAGCGGGCAGAGCTAGTGGTCGTGAAGTAACCACCATAGAGGGGCTGGCAAGCTCGGAACAACTGCATCCTCTCCAAGAAAAATTCGAAGAACTAGGGGCGCTGCAGTGCGGCTTCTGTGGACCTGGGATGATCATCTCAGCAAAGGCCCTTCTGGATAAAAATCCGGAACCCACCGTATTTGAGGTGAAGGACGCACTCTCTGGAAACCTTTGTCGGTGTACGGGTTATACGAAAATTATTGAAGCTATTTTGGATGCTGGCCGCATTATGGGCACAGCGGAAGCTAAATCTTGATCGTCGCTCAAGCAAGTTGAAAAGAGGATAGGCAAATGGCAACCAAGACTAAGGAAGTTCTCGAGAGCAAGGTCAAAGATAGCGAAACCGAAGATCCCACTGCACCGGATAATCTTAAAGTTCCTGCTAAGCCGGCTCTCAAACCAGTGGTGGTGCCGATTGATAAGCCGGTGGTTTATCCGCTAGATCTCCCCGAGTCAGAGATCCGTTTGCGTACACCTGCAGTGGGTCAGCGTGCAACCCGCCCGGATGGACGTCTACACGGCCTAGGTCAAACCCAATACATTGATGATATGACCTTTCCTCACATGATCTTTGCCAAAATCTTGCGTAGCGAACATGCTCACGCAAAAATCTTGAGCATTGATACCAACGAGGCGGAGGCTATGCCCGGTGTACTGGCCACTCTAACCGGTGATGAAATACCAGTTAACTCATTTGGCCCAACTTTGCAGGATCAGCCAGTACTAGCAAATGAAATCGTTCGCCATGCAGGAGACGGCATTGCTGCGGTAGCAGCACTAACAGAACAGCAGGCTTCCGACGCACTCGCCAAGATTAAAGTCAAATACAAACCCCTGCCCACCGTTTTCGATCCACTGGAAGCAATAAAGGATGATGCACCCAAGGTACACGCGCCGCACAGCAACATTTATGCAAGCAAAACAATCAAAAAAGGTGATGTTGAAAAAGCCCTAAAAGAATCGGATCAGGTCTTTCACAAACAATTTAAAACCCAGATGGTCGAACATGTGCCTCTAGAGCCCCACTCATCTGTAGCCATGTGGGACGCCAACGGTCGAGTGACTATATATTCCAGTCTTGGCAGGATTACCCTTGGGCGCGATGATCTGGCTCGAACTCTGGGCAAGCCCATGAGCAAAATCCGCCTAATCGGAACGATCGTCGGTGGTAATTTCGGTGGCAAAAATGAGATTACGACTGAACCCATTCTGGCCATGCTTTCGAAAAAAACAGGGCGGCCAGTTAAGGGAACCTTTACGCGCGGGGATGAATTTATTTCCTCAACAACCAGACATCCTTTTGTCATGGATTACACGACTGGCGTTAAAAAAGATGGTCAAATTCTTGGCCGCAAAATACGGCTAATACTCGACGGGGGTTCTTACTGCTCTTGGACATCCACCACCCTAGGGAAGGGAGGAATCCTTGCGGCGGGACCCTACAATATTGCAAACCTGCTTGTAGAAGCCCACGCTGTCTATACCAATAAGACCACTACCGGTGCCATGCGAGGATTCGGAGCGCCCCAGGTGTGCTTTGCTTATGAATCCCACATGGATGATATGGCTCACGCACTCGGAATTGATCCATTGGAAATGAGACTTCGCAATGCGTTCAACGAGGGCTCCGTAAGCCCGACCGGACAACTCCTGCAGAGCGTGGCAATCAAGGAATCTTTGCAGCAGGCTGCTGAACGTTTTGGCTGGAAGGAGTCGACAAAATGAAAAAACGGGGTCGTGGCATGGCCTGCATGTGGTACCCAATCGGATTTACGGTCGCGGCGAATCCCAGCGCCGCCACCGTCAAGGTAAATACTGATGGTACGGCCACTCTTCTAACAGGCACCGTGGAGACCGGCCAGGGAGCGCTTACCGTTTTAGGCCAGATAGCTGCGGAAACACTAGGGATAGCCACTGACGATGTGCATGTTGTTTCCGCAGATACCGATGCGACACCGATGGACACTGGGGCGATCGCGAGCCGGACAACCTACGTCACGGGAAATGCAATCATCAAAGCGGCTGAACAGGCCCGGGAGATCCTTTTCGAGGCTGCTGCACCAATGCTTAGTGTCAAGCCGGAACAGCTTGAAGCTCGCGACAGGAAAATTCAGGTAATAGGATTTCCGCAACAATACAAAACGATCGGAGAAGTAGCCCACCATAGTGAAATCGTAATCGGCCGTCCCGCTATCGGAAGTGGTTCCTACAACCCGCCCACGGTGGAAATGGACCCAGAAACAGGCCAGGGGAAACCATTCAGCACTTACGTTTACGCAACCCAAATTGCCGATGTGGAAGTGGATGATGAAACTGGAGAAGTAGAAGTCCTACGCATTGTCGCCACCCACGATTGCGGTACTCCTATCAACCCAATGCTGGTGGAAGGTCAAATTCAGGGCGGTATTTCGATGGGTATTGGCTTCGCACTGCAGGAGGAGATCCTATTCAAGGATGGCAAACAGGTGAATCCAAATTTGACTAACTACATTATGCCAACCAGTTTAGATATGCCCGAGCTCGAAGTGGAGATGGTTGATAACTATGATCCTACAGGACCCTTCGGAGCAAAAGGTGCCGGTGAGCCCACGGCGGTACCCACCGCAGCGGCGATTATGAACGCAATCTACGACGCGGTCGGTGTCCGGATCACCTCTCTGCCAGCAACTTCTGAAAAAGTTCTTAGCGCTATTTTAGAGCAGAAGGCTGCGTAAAAAGCAACCGGTCGCTCGGTGCACTGCACCTCTAAGCGAGCGTTTAACCTAGGAGAAAAGACATGGCTGCCTATTGGATTGCACGGGGAAACATCAACGATCCAGTTGAATACAAAAAATATACTGATCCGCTGCCAGAAGTATTTTCCAAGTTCGGCGGGAAAATTTTGGCCCGCGGGGGGCATTACCAAACCCTAGAGGGGCCCGAGAAATTCGCGCGCTATGTCATCATAGAATTCCCCTCACTGGAACAGGCTAGGGCATGCTACGAATCCCCCGACTATCAGAACCCAAGACAATTTCGATTGAACGGGGCTGGTGAGGTAGAAATCTCCATCGTCGAGAGTATAGACACCCCTGCAACGTGACTAACAAGCCAGTCTGCGCAGCTATCGTTGGCCTCGGATGGTGGGGCCGGCGCATTTTCGACAGCATTCACGGCTTGAGCAAGAAAATTACCATCACTAGGGTTATTGATCTCCGCGCTGAAACACTGGAAGAAATAGCGGCGGGAAAAAACCTAGGAGTCTCCTCCAGGTTAGAGGATGCACTAGAAGATAAAACCGTGCAGGCAATGATTTTAGCGACGCCCCATTCACTGCACGAAAAACAAATCATCCTTTGTGCGGCTGCCGGCAAGCATGTGTTTGTAGAAAAGCCATTGGCGCTTAGTGCCGAGGGCGCTGAACGTGCCATACGGGCTTGTGAGGCAGCTGAGGTGATTCTGGGGGTGGGACACATGCGTCGATTCGAGCCTGCGATACAAGAAATAAAACGCCTAATAGAGGCCAGCGAACTAGGCACGATCATGCACGTTGAAGCCAACTTTAGCCACGACATCTTATCGGGAATTGCGTCCGACAACTGGCGCAATTCAAACAATGAATCACCCATTCCAGTACTAAGTTCGATGGGCATCCATTTAACCGACATTTTTATCCATCTATTCGGGCCTATAAAAGAAGTTTTTGCTCAATCCACGAGTCGACTCGGCGCTCGTGTTTCGGGGGATGTGATCTCTGTTCAGCTGATCTTTGAGAGCGGCCTCACTGCCTATCTAAATGCCATCATGTCGACACCCCTATTCGTTAGATTTCACGTCTTCGGATCAAAAGCTTGGGTGGAGACGCGGTCCGATACGCACCCTGGGCAGGACGGAATCACCGAATTGAAAGTAAGCACTTCCGACAAACCAGTTCGGGCAAAGGAATTCCAAAATATTGATACTGTAAGGGCCAATCTTGAAGCATTTGCAGACGAAATTACTAGCCAAGGCCATTATCCATTTTTAAGGGAAGAGAAAATCGAAAATATTGCCGTGATGGAGGCTATCATTGATTCAGCAACGCGAAACACGCCGGTACTCGTTCAACACATCGGGAACTGGCCTTAAAATAACTTGCCTGCAAGGGTTAATTTCCTGAATACCTTGAGATGCTAGATGTTTACATTACCTGACATCCGAAAGTTGATTGCTGTAGCCCTTCTACTTCTCGCTTTCGGACTTATAGGTTGGGCACAACTGAATTCGGCCCGGGATCCGGATCGGTGGCAGGGTGAAGTAGTTGCCACTTATCCTCACGACCCCTCAGCTTTTACTCAGGGCCTGACCATCAATCAAGGAAAACTATACGAAAGTACCGGGCAATACGGTAATTCCTCCTTGAGAAGAGTTCAGCTTGAGAGCGGCCGTATCGAAAAAATTTTGGCACTTAGCGAGAACCATTTCGGCGAAGGAATTACGGTCTTCGACGAACAACTCTATCAGCTGACCTGGCGAAGTCGCATCGGATTTGTTTATGACCTCGAAACCTTCGATGTAGTTAATACATTTCGATTCAGCGGAGAGGGCTGGGGTATAACCAACGACAACCGACATCTGATCATCAGTGATGGCTCTTCATCGGTTCGTTTTTTGGATCCAGAGACTTTCAGTGTTGTCAAACGCATTAGTGTTAGAGAGAACAATCTACCGGTCACCCAACTCAACGAACTTGAATACGTTGACGGTGAGATATGGGCCAATATCTGGCATGAAGATCGAATAGCGAGAATCTCGCCACGGACTGGGGAAATTCTCGGGTGGGTAGATCTCAGCGATCTATACCCGCGCTCTTCTCGAGGGAGTGAAGATGTCATGAACGGCATTGCATTCGACCAGGAAGCGCGGCGTTTGTTTGTCACAGTAAAGAATTGGCCATCTCTTTTTGAGATTAAGATTACCCAACTCTAAACACATATAAGAAGAAGCATTGGGAGTGAGCAAAAGATGAAAAATCTTTGTCAAAAAACTTTAGCGCTATTAATAATTGTGTTGGGGATACCCAACCTGACACATTCGCAAACAACGGAAAACAATTCATCGCGCGTAAGTCCAAACGAATCTGAACAGAACAAACAGTTACTTTTGGATTTTTTTGAATTTACGGGCACTCGGAAGGAGCGCGCAGAACGTTTCCTTTCCAACAACTATATCCAGCACAATCCTCGCTTTCTGCGGATGAATGAGATCACCGGTGCATCGGGCCGACAAGCCTGGCTGGAAGCCATTGATGAAGCTCAGCAACGTGGTATTAGCCTTGTTGAGCTCGGCGGCATTCAGCTCCGCAATCCCATAATTCTTATGGCAGAAGACGATCTAGTAACCGCAATATACCGAGGCACCCTGCCAGACCCAGATAATCCTGCTAATACCTACGAAGCATTTGCATTCGAAGCTTTTCGGGTAGAGGACGGTAAATTCACCGAGCACTGGGACCAGGTGACACTCATTGAGGGATGGATGAGCCCGAGCAACTAACCCCTAAAGGGCAGCACCCGCCGCTTCAGCCTCGGCTTTCGATATAAAACCTTGCTCAAGCCACCCCTTCCATCGAGCGATAGTTTCCTCATCGCCAGCACACCCACCATCACTAGGATTTATAAACGAACCATCGCCTAACTGCGCCCATCCGAGGTGTCCGCCAGGGCGTCCATCTTTCAACGGACAATACATAAAAGTGATTCGATCACCAGGCTGAAAGGTATCACCTGTAATTCTTTTGCTGAGAAGAGAGATAGGAGCAGATCCCTCAAAACTCCACAACGTTGTAGTGCCATCCTCATTTTCGACATCCAAATACAACCACGAGTGAGGATTATTGAATGACCACTGAGTGACAGTGCCCGTCATAAGACGCTCGATGTTAGGATCCACCGCGATAAAGGAATGGTGGGCTTGCGATAACTGCAACAAACAAAAACCCACTCCTGCGGTAACCAAGAATCTGACCAGAATTTTTCCCATGTGCTTACTCGCTCGATATAGAATTTGCAGCTCAACCTTTTAATTTTCTAAGCCTGTCTCATAAACCGGATCCCGAGACTGGCCCGGAAGATGAGGAAACAAGGTTACACCTCGTGCATCCTTATATCCTGGTTCACCTGGAAGAAGAAAATTTGACCCCCCATCAGCCGTTAGATAAGAATTGCTGCTGGTCTCACATTCCCATTGGCGAATCCGGGAACCAATCTCCATTAATACCGTTGCAGGCTTATAAGCATAAACGGCATGAATTGGCTCAATCAAAGAGTGTTCATCATAAAATGTAACTTGGACCTCAAGCCTTTGTGATCCATCTTCAAAAATTTTCATTTCCCACACTTCGACCGATTCAAATTGATTGCTGGTTAACGGCAAACCGCG
>CAYXIJ010000034.1:0-18243 GCA_964465375.1 uncultured Gammaproteobacteria bacterium
GGGCTTACGTCCCTCTACTACGGGTGTTTATACGAATGAACATGACTGGCGGGTTGCCGAAGAACTCCAGGGCATTCCAACGTTTCCCCGATATTTCCGTGATCAGGGCTATCAGACCCTCGGCGCTGGCAAACTGTTCCATGCCCATACCTGGTCCTACAGTGGACTGGCTGGTTACAACGACACCGCGGCCTGGGACGCTTTCTATCCGTCTGCGGAGCGTCAATTACCGGACGAAGTATCCGTGCCTGATCTCAACAGGCCGGTTAATAAAAATCCCGGTTTTCTGGGCTTCGACTGGTCAGGACTCGTTACCGAAGACTGGGCCATGGGCGACGGGCAAGTCGTATCATGGGCAGAACAACAGCTCATGGCGCAAAGTTCCCGGCCCCGCTTCATGGCAGTGGGTATTTTCCGCCCCCACCTGCCCTGGTACGTACCCCAGAAATATTTTGATATGCATCCACTGGATACGATCGAGCTACCACCGGTGACTGAAAATGATCTGGATGATCTGCCGAATGTAGCCGCCAATCAACAGCCGGAGCGATTGCAGCAGCTGGACATGCATGACTGGGTGCTTGGCACCACCGGCGCATGGCGAGCAGCTGTACAAGGCTACCTTGCAAGCGTTAGTTTTGCTGATGTCATGGTAGGCCAGCTGATGGATGCACTGGATCGCAGTGACCGCGCGGATGAAACAATTGTTATTCTGCTGACAGACCATGGTTATCATCTGGGCGAAAAAAAACGCTGGCGTAAATTCTCACTTTGGGAAGAATCGACCCACGTACCGCTCATCGTCGTCGCACCAGGTGTCACAAGGCCCGGAACTCACACCGATCAGGTAGTTTCGCTGATGGACGTTTATCCAACGTTGGTCGAATTGGCCAGTCTTTCAGCTCCGCCGCACCTTGAGGGAACAAGTCTGAGGCCGCTTCTCGAGAACCCGGGTGCGCCCTGGGATCATGCTGCGATCACAACTTACCAGCGCAACAACCATGCGGTTAGGACTGATCGATATCGCTACATCCGCTACTCTAACGGTGCCGAAGAACTCTACGATCACACAAATGATCCGCATGAATGGACCAACCTGGCCGAAAACTCCTCCTTCAGTGCCCTGAAGGCCGACCTTGCTCGCTGGTTACCACACAAAAACGTAATGCCCGCCGACGGGAATTAGGATTTTTTGGGGGACACGGCCCAATTGCAACTAATACTTAAAACACTAGCAAATCACTAACTATTCTTGGATACTACCGAACCAAGAATTGCATTTGAGCTGCGCGAAACAGCGTGCACATAAATAAGATCAGGAGAAAACATCATGCTGAAGAAACTCGTTAGCATTACGACACTTCTAGTATTGCCGTGGATTGTCAACCACTCTGCTCTGGCACAACTAGAGGAAATCGTCGTTACAGCACAGCGCCGCGAGGAAAGCTTGCAAGACGTTCCTATTTCGGTAACTGCAATAACAGGCCAATCAATTCTTGAGATGGGCTTCTCGGACATTGACGATATGGCCAATTTCATACCGAACCTTTACGTAAATGACAGTATCGTCGGTCAAAGCCTCGCGGTTCGGGGTGTAAGTACCTCGGCCAGTAACGAGGCCTTTGAGCAGGCGGTCGCCCAATTCCACGATGGCGTTTATTACGCACGCGACAACATGAGCAACAACGCATTTTTTGATTTGGAGCGAGTAGAGATCGTGCGCGGGCCCCAGCCGACCTTCGCCGGCCAAAGTGCTACCGCGGGTGTCTTGAATTACATCAGCCGAAGGCCGGGAGATACCTTTGAAGGTTATGTCATGGTGGGTGCTGGTGACGATGAGGAATACAACGCAGAGTTTGCAATGGGCGGGCCGCTGACTGACACCCTAGGCGTTCGGGTCGCCGGTCGTTGGTACGAACTCGGCGATACCGGTTACACACACGAGATCACGGGCCGGAAGTGGGGCACCAAGGAAAATTCCGCTTTTCGTGCTACCGCAGTTTGGGCACCATCGGATGACTTCGAAATGACAGTGAAGTTCGAGCGCAACGATGTCTGGCAGCTGGGCACCCCGAACGAATATACCCGTTGCGACGACAACCTGGCCACCAGCGTTGCACAACCCTTCTTCGTCGGGCCCGCCTGGAAAGCAGGTTGCGCAATGACAAAACAATATCTCGGCCTAGATTATGACAATCTGGATGGTGTGATGGGCCGCGGTGGCCAACTGGACGCCTGGGCAGTCGCAAGGGCGCTCGATGCAAAACAAGGTAATGCGCCCGGAGCAGGCTGGACACCAGTTACGGCAGCACCACCACTAAACAACATGCCGGAGGGCTTGAACAAGGTGGCGGAATATGGCCTGGATGAAGACCGTGAGCACCAGTCAGACGTAGCGATGATCCGCATGAACTGGAATAAAAACGGCTACGATATTGTCTCTACAACTTCAACGGTGGGCTACGACAAACATGACTGGCTGGATCCGGATGGCACCTCCATTGCGTTCTTCACAGATGAGCGCCTCGAGACCTATGACCAGGTGGCCCAGGAAATCACGATCTCCTCTCCGGTGGATCAGGCTTTCTCCTGGCTATTGGGCTGGTACTATCAAAGCACGGAACTTGTCACGACGATTGACGTCTATCTGCCGCGGGTCCTTCCTTGGCTAGGCGATCTAGCGATAAAAGATGCTACTGGACAAACTGCCATTGCCCGATCATCTGGCGGCACACTGCTGGAAGATGGTAGCTGGTCAGGCCTATTCTTCAGGGGCGTATGGAATCTGAACGACTCGATGCGCATTAACATTGGTGGCCGCTATCAGGACATCCAAAAAGACGGCACATTAACAACCACCTCTGCCCTTTTGTACCCCGGTATGACCACCTATTACCCGGGCGGAGTGAGAGCGCGAATTCCCGGAAAAGTTCAGTCGGAGAGTGCTGATGCATCTGACTTCCTACCGGAAGTGGCATTCGAGTGGGATGCCTCAGATAACACTATGGTCTATATCAGGCACGCTGAAGCCTTGAAAGCGGGTGGCTTTGTGATGTCACCGGCCCTAGCTGGGACCGGCCCGGACCCTTTCACCTACAATCCTGAGTACGCGAAAGGTATCGAGCTGGGCTTTAAGAGCCAGCTGTTAAACAACAGGCTGCAACTGAATATGGCGTTTTATAGCGTAGACTACACCGACCTTCAGAGAACGGTCTACGTGTTTGATACCTCGCAGTTCATCACCAAAAACGCTGCCGAAGCCCACACCAAAGGCTTCGAGTTCGATGGACGCTGGGCAGTAACGGATAACTTCACGCTTGGCTTCAATGGAACGAGCAACGAGGCCATGTATGACAAGTACTACCCGGGCCCCTCGTGTAACCCCAAAGACAAGAAGCTTTTTGTCGCAACAACGGGACAACCGGCGTGTTTCTATGATATGGGAGGCGAGAAGTTGGGTGCTGCTCCGGACTGGACAATCGGTCTGCAACCGGAATACCACTTCAACATAGGAGGAAGCCTAGAAGCCACGATCGCCGCCATGATAATCACGAATGACGACTATTGCATCTACCAGTGTAAGTACAATACGACGCCAGATCCGCTTAACACTGTTAAGGGAGAGGCACGAATCGATGGTCGTTTCGCAATCAGGCCAGTGGACGGAAGCTGGGAGGTGGCAATCTATGGACGCGATCTCACAGACAGACGCCTGATACGCGGTGGTGCACTTTCTGTCTTCAGTAAAACAGCCGCACCGGACTTCGATGCCAGTGGTGTTTCCCGGGAACGGGGACGTCGAGTTGGTGTGCAATATACATATAATTTCGGAGGGTAATCCCGTAAAAAATTTACGCGGGGCACACGAACCGCGTCAGTCAGAACGACCGACGGTAAATTTTACCGTCGGTCGTTTTTTTAGTGACTGAATTTAAGAAATTTTAGTACACCCCCCTTACCTACCGAATTCGACTAGAATCTTGTCACCACATCTTGGCGTAGTGTTTTTTTGCGCTTCTCTGTTACCACCCTCTAATACAAACCACCATGTTTGCCCAAAATTGCCTCAGAAATATCGCCATCATCGCCCACGTTGATCATGGTAAAACGACATTAGTCGATAAATTACTTCAACAAACGGGCACACTGGGAAAGCGCACCACACTTCCCGAACGGGCTATGGATTCGAACGAACTAGAGCGTGAACGCGGGATCACGATCCTCTCGAAAAACACAGCGATCACCTGGCGTGACTGGCGAATAAATATAGTCGATACGCCGGGACACGCGGATTTTGGCGGTGAAGTAGAGCGAATACTCTCTATGGTGGACAGCGTATTATTGCTCGTTGATGCTGTCGAGGGCCCCATGCCGCAGACACGATTCGTTACGCAGAAAGCATTCGCGCGCAGTTTCGTACCCATCGTCGTCATTAATAAGATTGATCGTAACGGCGCACGGCCCGACTGGGTCCTGGATCAGACGTTCGAGTTGTTTGATAAATTGGGTGCAACCGATGAACAACTTGACTTTCCTGTGATCTATGCATCAGCACTCGAAGGTTATGCCGGCACGAAACCAAATGTGTGCAGCGGCGACGCCCAACCGTTACTCGAAGCAATCATCTCGCACGTGCCTGCGCCCAACGTCGATGCTCACGGCCCTCTGCAACTACAGGTATCCAGTCTCGATTATGACCCCTACGTAGGCGTGCTCGGTATCGGGAGAATTACGCGTGGCAACGCCAATACCGATGATTCGATAGTGATTGTCAGTCCCGGAGGGTCGACACGCAACGGAAAACTGCTTGAACTCTATGGCTTCGAGGGGCTGCAACGAAACAAAATCGATGCCGCTGGCGCTGGCGATATCGTGATGTTCAGTGGTATTGAGGACCTCAGGATTTCTGACACCATTTGCGCGCGCGAACATCCTGAAGCGCTCCCCACCCTGCAAATCGACGAACCGACGATCAGCATGACCTTTCAGGTCAATAAATCGCCGTTTGCGGGCCACGAGGGCAAGTACCTGACCAGCCGCCAGATACGGGAACGTCTCGATCAAGAACTCAAGCACAACGTCGCGTTGCGCGCTGAGAACACGGCGGATCCGGATAAGTTTCGCGTTTCTGGGCGTGGTGAACTGCACCTGTCGGTATTGATCGAGACAATGCGTCGCGAACAATACGAGCTCGCTGTCTCGCGGCCAGAGGTTATCGAGCGCGAGATCAACGGCAAAACCTATGAGCCATGGGAACAGCTGACAGTCGATTTCGGTGAGGACTATCAAGGCGCCGTCATGAACCGTCTGGCAGAACGCAAAGGCGAACTCGTGTCGATGCTGCCCGACGGACGCGGCCGGGTACGGCTCGACTATCGAATCCCGACGCGCGGTCTCATTGGTTTTCGTACTGAATACCTGACGGCAACAGCTGGCACGGGCCTGATCCACCATGTGTTCGACCGCTACGATGATCGGGCCCCGGAAGAAATTGGCCAACGCAATAACGGCGTGATGGTATCCGTCGTGAACGGAAAAGCCCTCGCTTACTCTCTATTCAACCTACAGGAACGCGGCAACCTATTGATAGGCCATGGAGAGGCTGTCTATGAAGGCATGATCGTCGGCGTCAACAAACGCAATAACGATCTGCCCGTAAATCCGACCAAGGGCAAGCAGCTGACCAATATTCGTGCTGCTGGGTCGGATGAGAATATAGTTCTGACACCACCACTACGTTTTTCGCTGGAGCAGGCACTGGAGTTTATTGATGACGACGAGCTTGTAGAGATAACCCCGGCAAGTATTCGTCTGCGCAAGAAGTTGCTAACCGAGGGAGAGCGCCGACGTAATGCGCGTCAGCGTACCTAATATACCGACATGATGCCGCCACACTACTCCGACATTTCGTTTTTTAGAGCTTTTATAAAACGCATGCTGATACTCAAGAATCAAGGTAGTCAAACCTCATCCGTCTAGCAAAACGACGCCCTAGCTATGGTTTAGCTTATAATCATTTTCATCGTGGTGGGGTAGCTCAGGTGGTTAGAGCGGCGGATTCATAACCCGCAGGTCGGTGGTTCAAGTCCACCCCTCACCACCATCTTTTGGTCACTACTCGACTACTCAGGACAAACCTTATCCGATGTTAACCATGGCCCCGGTTGAGGTTAGGCAATGACCACTCTGCTACAGGCATGGGATCGAGTATCGGCTCTCCTAACATGGGCGTCGACAGGAGATAAAGCCCGCTATTGCACGCCGCCCAAATCAGTCTACGGTCCCATTCCACAAATACATTGTCCGTATCCCGGAAATAGCTTCCGAAGTTGTCGATGGTGCCACCCTGCCCTGGGATAAAGTAGGCGGCAATTCTCGGCTCACCCGGGAAAGTAACGTCATAGCATTGCAATCCACCGTTAAAAAAACATAACGCATAGAAATTTTGATCGGGCCTACCCGGTGCCTTTTGATGGGGCGGGTTGTGCGGACCAAACCGGCCCCGCTTATTGCAAAAATCGGTGTACGGTGCCCCTGCTGGTGGCTTGGGAACAGGTAAAGTAGCCAGCCATTGAGGCCTTGTCGGATCCCGTACATCAACCACAAAGTTATCGTGCCAAGTCTCAAAACAATCCGGCTGTAGCGGCTCGGAGCTGACAATAACAAAGCCCCGGTCCAATTTACTCACATCCGTAGCATGAAAGGGAATAGCGCCGCCCGGGCGGTACTCAGTATCCCAACGGCCCACTAATCGGGGTCTAGCTGGATTAGAAACATCATGAATCAGTAAACCAAACGAACCCCAGCTTCCGTATCCATATTGCCCACCATCCTCTACCTTGCGCGGAACGTAAAACCCGCCGTGAAGGCTTGTAAAAGAATTGCCGTCACCCCACTCTTCCCACATACGATAATCATCTCCCTGACTCTGGTGGGTACCGGGCACCGCCCAATTTGACACGAACCGCGGTGAAGAAGGATCGGAAACATCAAGGATCTGAATTCCGTTGCCGCGACCCGTTTCAAAGTTGGCATAGCTGTCATCGGGCTGTGTATCGAGATAGGCATACCGCCCCCCGTCGTAAAAATTACGGTGGGTTCCAGAGCCTTCTTGCTGGGCACGAGACGGATCACCCTGATCGCAACTCCATTCCGATAACAACTGAATATTTGTGGGATCAGTGGCATCCAAAAATCGTACGCCCTTAAGACCTGCATCACCGTCATAGCCGTTCATTAGAATCCAGCGCCTGTGCTCACTGTTGTAGGCCAATTGAAACTGACAATATCGATCAACGTCACTCTGGTCGCCGCTATACCATTCACGATCATTAACGATAGTCGGTTGCATAGGATTACTGACATCAATAACCAAGCTCGGGCTGCCTGGGCGCCAAGCCCCTTGAAAAATCAGGCGTCGATCCCCTTGGACCATCATTTGCATCTTACCGCCCCGCGCCTGTCCAGACTGAAACACGTTCAGCACTTCCATGTTGTGGATGTACTCAGTCCTGTCTAAAAAATCTAAACTATTTTCGTGTGGGTGCGGCATCTGCTGCCCCATAACCGCCCCGGACCATCCAACACCGGTAGCCACCGCCCCTGCAGTAGCGCCCAATTCCAAAAAATCTCGCCTGCTAATACGATTATCATGCTTGCCCATTTCCTAATTCCTCTTATGTTTGCCGTCCGCCGGCATAGCGCTTGTAATTACTGTCAATATACCAACTCATATAGTCAATCATTGTAACCGGCTCGAAGGCGCGAGGATGATCAACTGAAACGCAGCTCTCCAAAGGTTCAGCCAAAGTGTCCGCGTTGGGATTGAAAAACATGGCCATAGAATAACGAGGCTTGTTAGGTACAACCACCCGATGAGGAGTAGCCAAAAACCGACCATTAGACCAACGATGAAGAAACTCCCCGGTATTAACGATGATTCCGTCCTGAACTGGTTCGGCGGAGACCCAGTCCCTATTGGGTCCCAGTACCTGCAGACCAGGCACTCCCGACATGGGCAACATGGTGATGAAACCATGATCACAGTGGGGAGAAATGCCAAACTGGTTCTCCTTAGGCTCAACGGCTGGATAGTATGTATTGCGCGTCCACCACATGGGTTCTGTAAAAAAATTTGAAAAATAATCGGCCGGAAGATCCAGGGCACGCGCATACAAGGGAAGCATCGCATAACCTAAAACCGACATAGCTTCTTGGTAAGCGATCATTGTGGGCCGAAAATCGGGGAGGCCCCCTGGCCATTGGTTTGGCCCTACAAATCGGCTGCCCGCGAGAATAGCAGGATCATTCGGAAGCCTCTCCCGTGCAATTGTGATGGTCTCATTGAGATCCGGTTGCGTGTTTTCATGCACAACTGATGTCACATAGACAGTTGATTGTGAGGGAATATAGCCTACCGACTTTTCATTGATTCTTAACTGCAGTTTCTCCTCTAGAGGAAGCGAGAAAAATTCTTCAAGCTGGGTAAAAGCACAGTCCAACACTGGTTTCGGAACTCCATGGTTAATTACCACATAGAATCCAATGTTCTCCTGAATTTCGCGGAGCCTAACGACCAACACATCAAGAGCATGAATATCTCCATCCAGATAGGGACCTAAATCCAGAATGGGAATATTTGCATCCGCATTATTTTCTTTCATGTTCATTACTGATTAATAATGGTTTAGGTCTACCAGAAAATTTTATTTCCCGAAGGGGACTTCTTTTTTTATAACAATTCTACCGAAGTCCCCGAAAAAAACGGTAACCAAGTTTGACTCATTCTAGATCTGGATAGAATAGCAACGCAATGACTGGTATTTAACGAAAATAATCGTGATATTTAGTTTGGGCAGATCTACGTGTATTTGACAAACCAACTCATGAAATTTTATAAGGTTCTGCCGGACAATAATCCATAACTACACCGGCTCGGGAGGTCCATTATGAAACACGTATCAGCTCTAATTATTACCTTAGCCATAATGGGCATCTCAGGATGCACCCAAGACGCAACTGAGCAAGCCTCAGGAGAAGACTGGACAACGCTTTTTGATGGCAGCAGCTTTGATGGGTGGAAACAGCTCGGGGATGCGAACTGGCGCCTTGACGAAGGCACCTTTTTCGCGGACAGCGGGGCAGGATTCCTCATAAGTGAATCATCATATGGAGACTTTCATCTGAAATTGGAATTTTGGATAGATCCGGATGCAAACAGCGGTATTTTTATTCGTTGCTCAAATCCGAACGAAGTTACACCTGAAAATTCTTACGAGGTCAATATCTTTGACAAAAGACCCGATCCCACTTACCGCACAGGGGGTATTGTAGATTTTGCCCCGCCCTTGAGTACCATTAATGCAGGGGGACAATGGAATACCTATGAGATCATTGCAGAGGGACCACGATTATTTATCACGTTAAACGGCACAGTAATGATTGATATAGAAGACGGTACGCATACCGAAGGACCGTTTGCACTTCAGTACGGTACCGGAGTTGGTCCTGGGGCTGTCAGGTTCCGAAATGTGCAAATCATGCCTCTATAATAACATTGCGCACCTAACTTGATGAGCGGCTGACCAAATCGGGGGGGCCTGAAAGAAATTTAGAAAAAAATAATTGCCTCAGGCAATGGAACTTTTTTTCTCTTTATTTGCCCAATACTCAGGTGAGGCTTTAGACGCTTTCAAAGAATTTGCGTCCTCAAAACCTGGCGCCATGCTGGCTGATGTGCCAGACATAACCTCGTGGTGCTCAATGTTTAACGTTCTCAGCCATCGTTGCTGTCCCATGGTTAGTGCGATGAAATAACCCAGCTCCACCAGCTCTGGCTCTGAGAAATGCTTGTGTAGTCGAGCCCAAAGATCGTCGCTGGTCTCTAGATCCCAAGTGATGGCCTCCGTATACCCTAGCGCCGCCTTCTGGCGTTCATCATAGTTGCTGGATTTCTCAAAGTTGAGAAGATCCATGTAATCATCTTCGGCCAACCCCTGCGCTGCTGCTTTAACAGAACGCTGGTTTCCGCAATACTCGCATTTAACAGACCTAGACACATAGACGCGACACAACTCCTTTACCGCTGTATCTAAAACACCGTCCCGAAATGAGTTTTTCCAATTGTTGGCAAAGCCTTTAAAGATAGCTGGCACATGGGCCCGAATCGCCTGGCTTTCAGGGCGGGGGGTTCCCTCTCTGGCACAACGTTCCAACTCCTCAATCATCTCCGGATCTGTAATGTCCGCTTGTTTAACGTAACTGATTCTTTGATTATCTTTTGACAAAATCTTGTTTTCCTTGTTAACCCTAAAGATCACTATCCATGATGCAAAAAACTAATATCAGTGATCAAGGCGGTGTATCTAGCAATTGGAGTAAACCCACCAGATACACCTCCAAAGCCCACTAGTTCCATTCACTTCGCCTTTCCCAAATTCCGTCAGCTGCCCGCAAAGCAAGTGCGCCAATGGTAGAGGTTGGATTAACGCCAGCACTTGTCACAAATGAACTCCCGTCCACGATAAAAAGGTTCTCTACATCATGGGCCCGGTTTGCCGGATTAACAACAGATCGCTGGGGATCAGTTCCCATACGCGCTGTTCCCATTAGATGTGCCATGTTGGCATTGCCCCGGGAATCGTGAACTTCAATAGCCCCAGCAGCTTTCAGCACCTCAGTCGCCCTAGCGGCTCCATGCTCTAGCATCCGGGCAGTATTATCTCCAAGCGTATAGGTCACCCTTGGTGCCGGTATTCCATGAGAGTCCGTGAGATCAGGGTCGAGATCAATACGATTGTTCTTGTCGGGCAAATCTTCACAGAGTGCGGCGATGCCAGCAGTATGAGGGAAGTGTCGTGCCATCTCTAAGTGATGACTGGCACCCCAAGGTATCCGGCGAGAATGAGCCAATGGGCCATATGTTCTTCCGCTGACCATGGTGTAGCCTCGCACAAAACCCCGTGACAGGTCAGTTTCATAAAACTCCTGACTATAAAGTGGTGCGCCAAAAGGCCCAATATGTCCGTCGAGTGTTTCTTTAAAGATCCCTTCCATAAAGCGCGTCGGATGCACCATAAAGTTTCTGCCAACCATGCCATTTGAATTGGCGAGTCCTTCAGGGAAATAGCGAGACTTTGAGTTCAATAGTAAGCGCGGCGTACCAACACCGTTGCAACAAACCACGACAATTTTTCCTGGCTGCTCCTGCAGTTTGCCATCTCGATCATGGTAGAGAACTCCGCTCACCCTACCCCGAGAATCAACCATGATCTCCCTGCTGCGCGCCCAAGTTTCGAGAACGGCACCATTTGCGAGTGCCTTCGGCCAATAGGTTCGATCTGTAGATGCCTTGGAACCAATGGGGCAACCGTACATACATTTACCGTGCAGCAGACAAGGAGGACGCCCATCGTACGCGCGGGAAATAATTGCCTGATCCGCTACCCACCAGTGCCAACCCATTTTTTCGTAACCCCTGATCAGGGTGTCACCATACCGGCCCACGGGAAGCGGGGGTGTCGCTCTTGGGATCCTCGGCGGATTCGCAGGATCACCATGCAACCCAGAAACCCCCATCATCTGATCGTTTAAATTGTAGTACGGCTCAAGATCCTGGTAGGTCAAGGGCCAATCGTCAGCTACTCCATCCAACGATTTCACCCGAAAATCTGATGGATGAAAGCGAGGAAAATGTGCCTGCCAATGAATAGTTGTGCCGCCCACAGCGTTGAACATCGAAATACCGGGGCGAAAGCCACCATTATCAGTCACTGAAACCGGATAATCCTCGGGCCGACGCCGAGTATTAGGACTCAGGCTAAAATCTCCTCCACGGAGCATTTGTGCCTCAAAATCTGAATACTGTGATGGGTAGTCTGTCGGATCAACCCAGTCTCCTTGTTCTAAACAGACTACCTTGGCGCCGTGTTCTGACAGTCGCCAAGTCAGTGCGGCACCCGCAGCTCCTGCACCAATGACGACTACATCAGGATTGTCGACTGGCATCGCTAAACGTCCCGATACAACTTCGGTGACCGACGAACACGCTCTAACGAGCTTTCATCAAAGGGCTCCATAACAGGACCTGCGCTGTTAGTCGGATGAGGCTGATACCCCACCAAGTGCCAAATTTGTGGGCGCGTATAATAACCCTCATAGACCGCTCCACGAACCTTTCTAAAAGAAACAGAATCGGTGACCTCGAGCTGTTCCAACAACTCAATGCGTCGACCACTATCGAGGTTTGAAAAACTCTGCTCATACTGTTCCATAGCTTTCTCGTGGAGAAAAGCAAGGCTATTTTCAAATGCCTCAATCAAACCTTGGTCTTGTGTAAATAGCGTGGCCACATACTGATCTATGTCTACCTCGCTTGCCGCGGGCATACCGTCTGCAGCAGGAATGATCTCATCAATCATAGAAATAAAATCCAAACGCTGAGCCTGATCAAAACCGGGCAGTTCAGGCAAATCTTCTTGGGAGCGACCCATCGTTGGAACAACGCTCGAGACTGTAGCTAGCCCGGCCTGACTTGTAACTGAAGTGACGAAAGTAGATTCAATAAAACTACGGCGCGTCCATTTTTTTTCCTTTGACATAGTTATCTTCCACCTGGATACGCCAAAATGAAATTGTCCCGGTTAGGCATTTTCACCCTAGGTAGTGTCTGGGCATTCATGGTCTCATCCTCACCAATGATGCCATTCAGGAAAAGTAAGTAGGCGGTCAATGCATAAATTTCTTCGCTGGATAGGGTTTGGGGTTGCAGGTAAGGCATAGCACGTCGAACATAATCAAAAATCGTGGTGGCATAAGGCCAGTAGCTACCAACTGTTTTTATCGGTGCTGATCCACCCAAGGTACCGTGACCACCCACGAGCCTGTCGTTGAGAAGTCCGCTACCTTCCTGACCATGACATACAAGGCACTTTTCCATGTAAATACTCTCACCCCTTCCGGCGGTGCCCGAGCCCTCAGGTAATCCATCGCCGTCAGGTGAAATACTGATATCCCACGCGGCGATCTCCTCGGAGGTAGCTAAAACACCCAGATTTGGTCCATTCTGGGCAGGCACCCATTGGCTTCCTAGTATAAAAAAAATGGGGCCCACAAATGTTGCTGCCGGTAGTTTAGCCATAAACATTGGTTACCTCACCATCTGATGCCACGCGCCAAGATTGAACTCCATTGTAATGGTAGTTGAACTTGGCGCCTTTCTCTGCAAGCAGCTGATCCCGACTCGGCTGTATAGCACCGGACTCATCAATGGCTCTACTTTTTATGACTGCATCCCCGCCGTTCCATCGCCAAGCCATACGAAACCTGGTCATAGCCTTGGAAAGAACCGGTTCAGATAAAGCAGCGCGGGCCCAACTCTGCCCGCCATCTGCTGACACTTCTACGGCAATGATCTTTCCTGATCCGGACCAAGCCAATCCGGAAATCTCATACAATCCAGGCCCACCCATTGATAGCCCTGGTGACGGAGAGGTAATTACCGACTTCACCTCCATTGGAAAAGTGAAAATAAGGGATTTGCCGTCCGGTCGCAGATCAGTGTACTTAGAGGTCTCATCCCTAGTCATAGTAGGCACAGCCGTGGCTTTGATTCGCCGCAACCATTTCACGCTGATGTTGCCCTCGTATCCTGGCAGAAAAAGCCGAACAGGGTACCCATTGTCTGGACGCAAACGTTCACCATTTTGATAAAGCGCGAGCAATGCATCGTCCATAATCTTTTCCATGGGCACACTCCTAGACATGACCGCCGCATCGGCCCCCTCAGCGAGCACCCATTGCGCCCTGGGATCAATCCCCGCCTCCTCTAACAAAATAGCCAACGGCACACCGGTCCACTCACTGCATGAAACGAGTCCATGGAGATCCCCGCAGGAACCGGGCGCGGGTTCGGCATTAAAACCTACGCGGCTATTCCCAGAACACTCAATGAAGTGAATGCGCGAGACCATGGGATAACGCGAAAGTGCATCCATGGTAAAAATTAACGGCCGGTCTACCATCCCATGTATCAACAAGCGATGATCATCTGGGTTTATGTCCGGAATCCCACTGTGGTGCCGTTCAAAGTGAAGAGCGCTGGGTGTAATCATCCCCTCTAGGCTCTGTAAAGGCGTACGAGAACCCCCGCTGCCCGTGGTTCCAGGCGCCGATATGGGATTCCGCTGAATGTGGTCCTCATGTGTGGCCCGACTACCGTAGCCGCTCATCCCTGCCCCGGGCACCTTCATCCAGGGAGAAATATCAGCCGCTGTCTGGGCTGACGCTGGGCGCACTGCTAACCAATTAAAACTGCCTGCACTAATCAGGGCTGCTCCCTGACTCAGAAAAACGCGACGATGTAATAGCCCATTACCTGCGACTTCTTCCATCGGAATATTCTTCTTCGATTCTGGCATGTTTTTTCCTCTCTCGATTGTACCTACAGCTGTCCCAGAAACCAGTACCACCATAAATCATAATCCTAACCTTACGTACCCCACTTTATATCGCTTAAATTGCTTGCAAAGTGCATCGTAGCTTTTTTTCTAAAGGAAAATTAAATCCAACTAAACCAATATTCCGCGTCCTGACTGGATGTGCTCCTTTTTGGTAAGAGATTTAGGTGGCTCCGGAATTTCCATGCCGCGCTTAACTGCCGGCCGTTTTCCAACACGCAGCAACCAGCTTTCCAAACATCCGAGCCCTTCGATGCTGACACCCGACCAAGCATGTCCATGCACCCATGGATAGCTGGCAATATCGGCGATGGAATACTCTCCAGCCAAGTATTCATGTTCTTCTAACTGGGCATTAAGTACTTCGTAGAGACGGCGTACCTCGCGCTGATAACGTCCAATTGCATAATCAATTTTCTCCGGGGCATAACGGTAGAACACATTGGCTTGGCCCTGCATGGGCCCAACGCCTCCCATCTGAAACATTAGCCACTGAATAACTGTAGAACGCCCCTTCTCATCGCTGGGTATCATTTTGGTTGTCCTCTCGGCTAGATAAATAAGAATAGCACCGGATTCGAAGACACTTAGATCATCGTTACTGTGATCTACGATTGCTGGTATTCGGCCGTTCGGATTAATTTCTAGAAACCAGTTTTCCCGCTGCTCGGACTCACGTAGATTTAAAGCTACAACTGCATAGTCGAGTTCTATCTCTTCCAGCATGATTGAAATTTTGCGGCCGTTGGGGGTACCAGCAGTATAAAGAGTGATCATTTCTTATTAAGGGGCCCAGTTTTATTTGTTATTTTCAGGATTACGCCACCTAAATATATAGCGATGGAAGACCCCTAGCTATGCTATTAGAACAAAAAAAATGAGCTCAAATGGTGAGCAAAACTACAGCCTCGGCTTAACGGTCAAACCAAATAGCTCCAAAGCATTTTTATACAGAATCTGTTCCTTCTCATCCTGGTTCAGCCACTCAATGTCAAGAATATAACTTGCAACATCGTCAAATTGGTGTCCGTCATCCGGATCAATGGAAGTTCCAGTGCCCGGACATTCTGAACCAAACAGGCATCGATCAGAGCCAACCACCTTCACCAAAAGCTCGATCGCCTCTTTTGAATACAGACAGGTATCGTAGTAGATATTTCTCATACGCTTGGTGAAACGATTATTAGCATCTCGTCGTACACTTCCAGCCTCAAAGCGACCAACCTGATAAGGAACTGCGCCGCCGCCGTGGGAAACCACCACCTTTAGATCAGGAAAATCCTGAAACACGGGACTATTGACCAAATTCAGGACCGCAATAGTTTCCTCTGCAACAAAATTCATGGAGTACGGTGCTCGCTCCGATCTGGAGCTACAACTGTGGATATACATAACTACTCCCAACTCGACGAATTTTTCATACAACGGGTACCAGTAGCGATCGTACATAGGAGGCGGCTCTTCAGGACCATTTTCATATGGATCCGGATTGACTAAAGCTCCCCTAAATTTGAGTTCCTTCACGCAACGCTCCAGTTCAGTGCAAGCGAGTTCAACAGATTCACCGGCAACCTGGGGCAGCCCAGCAATGCCAACAAACCGTTCTGGATAGACCTGGGTTTGGGTATAGATCACATTGTTGTTGACTTCAGCCCACCACTGGACAATCTTTGCTGGCTTCTCGCTATGCATAAGCTGAAACGGACGAGGCGAAATTAACTGGACGTCCGTTCCAAGATCATCCATGTGTTGAAGGTGACTTTTTCCGCTAGCCGGCCCACCAGCGCCCCCCGCATCAAAAAATGCCTTGATTTTTTCACCATCGAGTTGACGATCCACCATTCCCCTGCCATGGGAACCTCTTGAAGCTAAAAGAACTGACCGATAGGCTCCAAGCTGAGCAGGGGTACTCACATGGCCGTGAACATCTATACGCATGGAAGGTCTCCGATTTAATTTTAAATGTAAGGGTTCGCTACCATGCTGCCCCAACATATAAAAACGGTCAAGATCAGCACTTTTTCCGTGGCGAACATACTTTCACAAGCACTTTGTTTATGGCCCCTAAAAACGGTGGTTAGTCACCGATCCACTCAACAATCGTACTAACCCCCATCCCCACGCCGACACATAGCGTGGCAAGCCCGTAAAAGGGCCGTGGCGCACTGTCGGCGCGCCGCTTCATTTCGTGCAGCAAGGTCACCAGAATCCGCGAACCGGAGCATCCGGTAGGATGGCCCAGCGCAATAGCACCCCCATTTACGTTTGTAATCTCATGAGACATACCGAGCTTCCGCATGCAACCTAAGGTTTGGGCAGCGAAGGCTTCATTTAGCTCGATCAATCCAATATCACGAAGATTAAGACCTAGGCGCCGTAAGAGTTTTTCCGTTGCAGGCACGGGACCGTAACCCATAACACCGGGATCAACGCCAGCTGCTGCTGAACCTAGCCAACGCACCAAGGGCTTAACATTGAGCTCACTGGCCTTATCCCGGCTCATGAGCAATAAGGACGCTGCACCATCATTAATGCCACTAGAATTGCCCGCTGTAACGGTACCACCCTTCTTAAATACTGGGCGTAGTTTGGCCAACTCCTCAGCAGTAGTCGCTAGCTCGTAAGTGCCGTCCACAGCCTGATACCGAGGATGCTCGTCCACATCAAAAATCAATGCATCACCCCGTTTTTGGGGTATTTCTACTGGCACGATCTCATCCTTGAACCGGCCAGCGTTGACCGCATTAATGGCTCGCTTCTGGCTCTCCAACGCAAAGGCATCTTGATCCTCGCGACTGATCTTCATTTCCTCAGCAATGGCCTCCGCGGTCTCTCCCAAGCTGATAATCGGGTACATCTCATCCATTCTGGGATTGTTATACCGCCACCCTACTGTTGTATCGTGCATCACTGGAGCCTGCACTGAAGGGATATGGGTTGGCTTGGAAACACTCCAAGGAGCTCGGCTCATGCTCTCCACGCCACTACCAATATACACATCCCCTTCACCGGCTATGATCGATTTGGCAGCCTCGTTTACAGCACTCAGTGCCGAAGCACAAAGTCGATTGACAGTTATCCCTGGCACCGATACCGGAAAACCTGCTAGCAGAGTCGACATTCTGGCGACATCTCGATTGTCTTCGCCGGCCTGATTTGAGCATCCTGCATAAACATCTTCCAGTAGTGTCGGCTCAATGCCGTTGCGCCCCATTAGTTCTTTGTAGGTAATCGCTAAAAGATCGTCTGGGCGTATGCTTGCCAGAGCGCCCCCGTACTTACCAATAGCGGTACGTATTCCGTCGACAATCACTACTTCCTGCATGCTGTCCATTCCTTACTCGTCCAACTGAAAAAAGCAGCTTTGCACTGTCCAGTAAACTGCCTCACCATTAGCTAAAACATTTCCCAGTATTATAGGGCATTGACCAAGGTGGCCACGAACTTCCCCGAAGAAGATACGTAATACATTTCAGGTATCGAAAAATATACGGAGGAATACACAACACCTTTTGCTTGCAACACTTCATAATATGGTTATTTGCTGTCCATTAGGATTTCACGAACCTAAAAACTACTATAGAACAATGCAGTTCGATCCTTAGAAGACTGCGCTATCTATGTCATAAATTTAAAAAACAGCGCCTACCGACAAAAAGTCTGGTAATTATTAAGAACATATGACTCGACACACACGCAAAAAACGGAAACAGGATTTGGATAGCTTTTCTGCAAACCCAACCACCCATAAGCCAGCACCTGCTAACGGGCACGATAGTGTGAGTGT
>CAYXIJ010000035.1:0-18136 GCA_964465375.1 uncultured Gammaproteobacteria bacterium
GCCGCTGATTTTTGTTGGCTTTGCTATCAACGCGTGCACTGGGTTTCTCTTTGTTATGGGAGATCCTCACCGCTATGCAGTGAATTATGCGTTCAAGGTAAAAATGGTGCTCCTCCTGTGTGCCGGACTGAATGCCCTATGGTTTTCTTGGAAAATTTCACCCCAAATGAAGAATTGGACTGAGGATACTGAAGGGTCATGCTCAGCCAAATTCGTTGGCGCTGCATCACTCATTCTCTGGTTCGGTGTGGGTATACATGGTCGCCTGATCACATTTTTCGGCTGAAATACATCTGGAGAATCCTTTGGTGGGAGGTGTTTGTTCTCCCTGGGGTGGGTTCGATGACTCCATAATGTTGGCAAAGTAGAAGAGGTCCGTTAGGCAGACCTCTGACTTAATAGAAAAAAATATAGAAAGCTTTTTTCTGGTCGATATTCACAGTGCAGCTGGACTTTAAATAAAAGGTGCTAATGGGGGGCTACTTAGGCCAGATTGCTTCAATATTGAATAGCTATCAATTCATAATTATCTGAAAAATAAGAAAAAAGTTTTTTCTGATGTTTTTTTGATCAATCTAACAAGGATTAGGGGGATAATTAAAAAGCGGTTTGATTTAAAGGAGATATCCACAAAGTTATCCACAGATTTTGTGGATAAAATTAATGCCAGCAACTGGCTCCATTTGGCTTACCTTGGATTGCTCACACAAAACATCGACAAGACCTTATTGGGCAATGGGGTCCCTGATTTTTTTGTCCTTTTTTTCTATGTAGATTCCAATTTTATATACCCCACGAACCCCAATGGGGGTGTAAGATCAAATGAAGCATTCTAGGGAGCGCGAGAGGTTAGAAATGAGCCGAGCTATTTTGGGTATCAGTGTCTTCTGTTTCTTTATAACGAGTTTCGGGCAGGGTGTTCCTGAGATGCCTGAGCCCGACCGCACTCAGGTAAGGGAGGATATGACTAATGCGGCTAGTTTACTCTGGTCAAGCATCTCCGGAGAAGCGTCTCGAGTTGAGAGTCTAGTGCGCTACTCTAGACAGGATCTTCTCAGCCTATCTCTCCACGATGAGGCAAGACGGGACTGGGTGTACTGGCCTAGAGAGCGAGTAGGGTTGCCGTTGCAGCTGATGTCAGCCGAGCAGCGGGTCATGGTTCAGGATTTGCTGACATCGATTCTTAGTGCTTCGGGTTATCTCAAAGTTGTACACATCATGCAACTTGAGCAGGTTTTGGCTGCGCTGGAAGATTTAGGTTTGCCGCGGGGGGTTCACCATTACGTGATTGCTTTTTTTGGCCGCCCTTCTATGGTTGAACCATGGGCTTGGCGTTTTGAAGGACACCATGTGTCATTGAGCGTTACAGTGTCTCCAGATGGAGTTCGAGTCACCCCTTCTTTCTTGGGGGCAGATCCGGCAGAGACGATTACGGGGCCGTTGGCAGGTTTCCGCCCTTTGCATGCAGAGGAAGATCTGGGACGGCAATTAATTCGCTCAATGAGCCAAGCTCAGCGAGCTCAAGCTGTTCTTTCTACGGTTGCACCGCAAGATATTTTTTCCACTAACCTTGATATGGGAAGGTCAAGGAACAAAGACCGGAATACCTGGGATGACTGGAAGAACACTTTAAGGCCAGAGGGTATTTCGGTCTCGAGTCTGAGTCAGAGCCAACAGAAATTGGTTAGGCGCATCTTAGAAGAGGTTGTCACTCGATATCGTCCAGAGATTTCAATGGCTTATCTTGAGGGCGTCAACCTTCATCAGCTTAGCTTTGCTTGGATGGGGAGCTTGAATGAAAGGTCTCCGCACTATTATCGACTGCAGGGCACTGATTTCGTTTTTGAATATGACAATACTCAAGATGGTGGAAATCACATCCATTCGGTTTGGCGCAGCCTCACTGGTGATTTCGGCGACGATATCTTGGAACAGCATTATCGTTTATCACATGCTCAACTTAACTAGTCAAACTATGAATAAGCGTATGTGTTCTGTTATTCGAAATCCACGGATGATGCTTGGGTCCAGAGTCATTCTTGCGGTGTTTTTTCTTCTACCCTTAGTAGGATTGACCCAGGAGGTATCCATAACGCCTGCACCCGCTTTTTCAAAGAACGAACTAACTAAATTACCCACTAGTAATTGGCTAACAAATGGAGGAGATCTTTACAATCGGCGTTATTCACCTCTTACTCAAATCAATCACGACAATGTTGGCAAACTGAAGGGAGTATGGAGAACACACTTAGATGGCTCGGGTATTGGTTCAAAATATTCAGGGGAGGCACAGCCAATTGTTTACGCAGGCGTGCTGTACATTGTCACCGGAGCAGATGACGTGTTTGCCATAAGTGTTGAGACAGGCGAGAAGTTATGGACTTACAAAGCTGAGCTTGATCCGAACATTTCAACAATCTGCTGTGGCTGGACAAGTCGAGGCGTAGGGCTAGGCGAGGGAAAGGTATATCTTGGTCAGCTCGATGGCCGGCTTGTTGCTCTGGATCAGCAGGATGGTGAGGTAGTCTGGTCTATTCAGGCTGAATCTTGGGAGGAAGGCTACAGTATTACCAGTGCACCGCTTTATTACGATGGATTAGTGATTACGGGTTTTGCAGGAGCAGAGTACGCTACACGCGGCCGAGTTAAGGCTTATGATGCCGACGATGGTAGTCTGGTGTGGACCTTTTACACGGTGCCTGGTCCTGGTGAGTTAGGGCATGATAGTTGGCCACAGGATAATGAAGTTTGGCGTTTCGGTGGTGCAACGGTCTGGCAAACCCCAGCAGTGGACCCTGATTTAGGTCTCCTTTATTTTTCGACCGCCAATCCCGGACCTGATTTTAACGGCGCGGTGCGCGCTGGGGATAATTTGTTTTCTGCATCTATCGTCGCGGTTGACGTCGCAACCGGTAAATATAATTGGCATTACCAGCAGATTCACCACGATTTGTGGGATTTTGATTCCGCTAATCCGGTGGTGCTTTTTGACTTGGAATTGGATGGAGAGTTACGTAAAGCGGTCGCCGAGGTTAATAAAAACGGCTGGGTATATATTCTTGATCGGATAACAGGAAAACCACTGATTGGAATTGATGAGCATCCCGTTCCCCAGGATCATAGGCAGGCAACGGCTGCGACTCAGCCAATACCTATCGGGGATCCTGTCAGTCCTTTAACCATCGATGTTCCGCCGGAAGGTTACACACTCACTCATGAAGAGCACGTTTACGTTCCCTTTTGGACGGAACGAGTAGTGGGTAAGCGGGGTGGAGCCAATTGGCCGCCAAGTTCGTATGCTCCTCCAACACAAACACTTTATGTTTGTGCCAGTGAGAGACTGTCTTTTTATGAGACCAATCCTGATGCAACCGAAATGCCGGAAGCAGGAGAGCGCTACATGGAGGGACGTTTTGGGGGTGTTGCCTCGTTGTCGACGACGGGTATTTTGGCCGCCATGGACATGAATACCAATCGTGTTTTATGGAATCAGCGATGGGCCGATCGCTGTTACAGTGGCTCGGCAGTGACAGCTGGTGGTCTTTTGTTCATAGGTCGCAGCGATGGGCGTTTTATGGCTTTTGATGCAGCAAGTGGCATGCCGTTATGGGAGTTTCAAACAGGTGCCGGGGTTAATGCCCCGCCTAGTGTTTTTGAGCACGATGGGCAGCAGTACATTGCAGTGTATTCAGCGGGAAATTTATTCGCAGGTTCTACCCGAGGCGATAGCGTATGGCTTTTTTCACTGAATGGGACATTGGGACCAGTCAATGCTCCAGTACCTACGAGAAGTAGTGGGCGTGGTGGACGCGGTGTCGTTGGTAACGTAAATGCGGGCCGAATGCTTTATGCGCAAGCTTGTCTGCCCTGTCACGGAGTGGATGGACAGGGGGGGCATGGTGCGGGTGCCGCGTTAACGGTGCCCCAGGATTTGACGGCAGTTATACAGGTCGTGACTGAAGGGGCAAATGAAATGCCTCCCTTTGGCAACCAGCTGACAATTGAGCAAATCCGTGATGTGAGTACTTACCTTGTAGAGGAGCTTCTACTATCCGAATTGTGAGCTTGTTGCGATTAGGTGGGTTGTTAGTTTTGTCGCTATCGCCCCATTTGGATTCTAATGGATTGTGTAAGTTATGCTGACATAATAGAACAGTGCATTCTTATTAAGCTCCAAGTCCTTGAGGTAGGACCCAGCAAAGAAAGCGCTCACACCCGTAAGCAAGGTTAGCCGTCCTGAAAATAGTGGTGCCTGTAGGGCAACATCAATTTCCTTTCCTACGTAGGGATTTACATTTTTTGTCGCAACTCTGACAGGTGCGAGCCCAGCATGATACCAAGCATCTGTGTCTTCCTCAGAAAGCCAGAATGTATTCCAGCCGAGATGTATTCTTGTGCTCCTCCCGACTTGCTTTGAATATCTGAGCTCAAGATTTTGGACATTCTGTAGTGAGAAGAGGTCCATATAGCCATAATAGGGGTGGTTCGAGGGGTAGAGATTATCGAAAGTGCCATGTTGAATGTCGTTAGGATCGGAGTCACCGGATGCGAAACTGTAAGCGAGATTAAGGCTGCCGCGCTTGAAGTTGCGTCCGATTTCCCCATGTATCATCCATGCTGAGTGCTCCTTATTATCAAAATTTCCAAATTGATAGGCTGCCTGAAGGTCGGGCCACCACCATAGATCTTCGTTCATGAAACGCATGCCGACAGTGTTGACCTTGTCTCCAAATTGCCTGTTCTTTCTGTGGTAAAGCCAATACTGAAGCTGACCATCTTTGAGGGTAGCGTTATCCGTCACAAAGACACCATGAAAGCTACTATCTAAATATCGATTGTCAGCCCTGGTTTGGTCATTAGCGTTTTTTGGGTCTATTGCAACTAACCGGCTTAGAAACATATCCACCTGTCTTTTTTCAGAACTACCCCATGTGAGTCGAATGCCATCATGGACTCTGGCCGTATTGACCCATTCGAGTGACGCAACCAAACGGCCGTCGCCTAATTGAAATTTCTGTCTGCCGATCAGGAGATTTATATTTTTTAGTTTCCAGTTCCAATTGGCTTGATGAATATCCAGATGATCCTCGAACACATTGGCTTTGGTATTGCTATTTATCGGGGGATAGCCTCGCAAACTCTCTCCGGCAACTCTTGTATCCTGCAGTTCAACATAACCCCGGTGTCCCTTAGGAGTGGCGTAACTTGCATGCAGCCGTGTCCTGGTTAGCACATAATCTTGCGAGGAGTTATCAAAATTGAAGTCCTGTTTCCTTTCAAGCCGGCTTCTTATGGAAGCACCCCACTGAAAGGCATTGATCGGTTGTTGTGTGGGCGTGGTGTTAGTGGCAAGGTTAGCTGGGAGCACTTTCGAGTGTGGTTCAGCCACGGCTTGGTAAGGTGCAGTCCAGCAGACTAATGAAGCTAATGCCGTCATCACATTGGAGTTTTTGTTGATTTTCTTTAGATCCATAATTCGATACTACTAGGGAAATGGAGTTTCAGAAATTTCAAGATAGAATCTCTGCATGAATGTATCATTTCGGGTAGTGATTTCGGAAGAGGATCTAACTAAAGCCATGGTCGTTCGTGGAATCGTTTTCTGCGGTGAGCAAGGCATCCCATACAAAATTGAGCGCGACCAACTAGAATCAAGTGCTATCCATGTTATTGGAGAGATCGGAAGCGAGCCTGTAGCTGCGGGGAGGGTTCGGTTTTTAGATAGCCACGCTAGACTCGAGAGGATCGCAGTTCGGGCGCCCTACCGTAGCCAGGGTATCGGTCACAAGTTGACAGAATTTCTTGTTTTTGTAGCGCGTGAGCGTGGCTATACGACTTGTCTTATGAACGCACAAGCTCACTTAGAAAGCTTGTATGTGGAACTCGGGTTTAAAGCAACCGGAAAAAAATTTCTTGAAGCAGATATCGAGCACGTACTGATGACTCGAGAGGATTAAATTGACCGGAAAAAAATGGCAAAGCAAAAAGTTCCAACTGGCAAAGCCCTAGACCAGGCAGCAATAGTAGTGAAGCAGTTTATAAAGGCTGGCGCAACGCCTGGTGCCGCAGTACTTGTGGGACGGCATGACCGAATCTTGCTGGATCGTGGACTTGGATATTTGAGCTATCAGGATGATGCTCCGCCAGTGACGTCCGAGACCATCTACGATCTCGCCTCACTGACTAAGGTACTCGTCACAACGACCCTTGCGATGCTGTATTACGAACGTGGGCTGTTGGATCTTGATGGGCCGGTTAAGGACTATATTGCTGAGTTTCATGGTGGCGACAAAGATCAGGTACGCATTAAAGATTTGTTAGCTCATTGTGGTGGGTTGGTGTGGTGGACGGATTTGTACAAGCGGTTCGAGGGTAAGACACCGGATGAAACCAAGACGAAATATCTACAGGCGATTTGTGAAATGCCACTGAATTATCCACCCAGAACCCAGACTGTCTATTCTGATCTTGGGTTTATCCTTCTCGGTGAGATTTTAGAACGGATAGGTAAAGGGCAGCTGGATACCCTAGCAAAGACCTGTATTTTTGAACCCCTTGGCATGAGCGAAACTACTTTTCGACCGAGGTTTTCTGACAATATTGCTCCTACCGAAGAAGATGAGTGGCGTGGACGTATCGTGCAGGGTGAGGTTCACGATGAGAATGCTTTCGGCCTGGGTGGAGTTGCACCCCATGCAGGAGTTTTTTCAACTGCGCGAAGCCTTGCGCCATTTCCGCGTATGTTATTGAGCGGGAGAAATGGCAGCGATAAATCTTTACTCAGCACTGGAACTATCAAGTACTTCACGTGCCGTGCGAATCTCGTATCCGGTAGCGGCAGAGCGCTTGGCTGGGATACGCCAAGTGATGAAAGCTCTTGTGGTCACTATTTTTCTGAGTCTTCATTCGGTCACACAGGATTTACCGGCACGTCGCTATGGATCGATCCCAAGCATGATGTGTTTATGATATTACTGACCAATCGTGTGCACCCAAGAAGGGATAATCAAAAGATCATAGCGCTGCGGCCTGCTTTTCATGATGCAGTAATGACGGATCTGGGCATGACAGTCTCTTAGGGTGCGCGGAGGGCTCGTGTACTAGTTTGCATCCCGCATATTGCTTTGCAGAAGAGTGCTCATCGCAAGACCCTTAGTTCAACGAAACAAAAATTGAGATCTGCTTGTAAGAATTGGACTCAGATCGTAAAGTCAACACACTTTAATTGTGCACACGAATGGAAGTTTGGGGTGTGAAATGAAACAGGCCACCGCTCATCCACTATTTTACATGTTGGTTTGTTTCGCCACTGTTGGTAGCGCTTTTGCACAAGATGGAGATATTGATAGAACGCCCGAAAATTGCATTGTTGTTCGGGATATCCGTCGTACGACGGTAGTGGATGAGCACAACATCCTATTCTACATGCGTGGTGGAAAGATTTATCGAAACTATCTGCCTCGCGCTTGCCCGAGTTTGGCCCGACAAAAACGTTTTATGTACCGAGCATCTGTTGGGAGGCTATGTGATGTTGATTGGGTTGATGTGATCTACAGTTTCGGTGGGGGCTTTGATAAGGGCTCCTCTTGTGGTCTAGGAAAATTTTATGAGATCAGCGAAGAAGAAGTGGAGATACTTAAGATTGAACCGGGTGATATCCTGAAAGAACCGGAAAAAGTGGATTTCAAGCTAACCGGCTAAATTAATGTGGGTAACGAACTCTAGGAAAGGGGACAATATGAAATTCTGGAAAAAAAAATCTGATACCACACCTAAAGATCCGCAGTCTGGTGTCAGTCGCCGCGAGTTTCTGACAGCCGCTACTGCTACTGGTTTGGCTACGGCGTCACTCGGCCAACCCTCCTCCAAGGTCCAGGCTCAGGAAGGCTCTGGTGTAGCTGCCGGTGGATCAGGGCCTGTGATGCCGACCGAGGAGCAGGAAGCGCAAGAATTCGATGGCTATACTGCAGAACAGGTAGACCACTACTTCGTCAAGAATCCGGCGTCTGATTTCATGGTTGACGTCATAAAGAGCCTGAACATTGATTACATTGCCACGAATCCCGGCTCCAGTTTTCGTGGCATCCAGGAGTCCATCGTTAACTACGCGGGCAATAACAGACCTGAACTCCTTACCGTCAATCATGAGGAGATTGCTTGTTGTATGGCCCATGGGTACTTTAAGGGCTCTGGTTCCGAAAAGGTGATGGGCATACTTGCTCACGGTACTGTTGGGCTCGCTCATACGCCTATGGCGGTGTACAACGCCTTTTGTGACCGGGCACCCATGATCATCATCGCGGGTAACCACATCGATGCTGGTGCTCGGACCCCCAGTGGTACTAACTGGTGGCACTCGGCACAGGATATGCCGAAGATCCTACGTGACTTCACGAAGTGGGATGACACTTGTCATTCATTGACCCACTTTGCAGACTCTATGGCGCGGGCTTATCAAATTGCTACTACGCCTCCCATGGGCCCGGTTGTGATCGTGGTTGATGCGGATCAACAAGAGGAGGAGATGCCAGTGCGTCGGCCGCAGATTCACCGGCGGCCGGAAAGGACGGCGCCTCACGCAGATGCCAACGCTGTTCAGGAAATTGCCCAGTGGCTGGTAGAAGCTGAGTTACCTGTGATCACGGCAGGCCGCATGGCGCATAATCAGGAGGGTACGGACCTATTGGTCGAGTTAGCAGAGCTTTTGCAGGCTGGGGTTTCCAATAGTATGGGACGCATGAATTTTCCTAACATCCATCATCTCTCAGTCGGTTCTGGTGCAATAGGTCAGGCTGATGTAGTGCTTGGGCTAGAGGTTGGAAACCCCGGAAGGACGCGGCAAGACGCCAGGGTCATTACCTTGGGTACGGCAGAGTTGTTCTTGAAGACGAATTTCCAGCATTTCGGGAGATACTATGCTCCGGATTTGGCTGTGGCAGGTGACGCTCAGGCAACCCTGCCAGCACTCATCGAGGAGGTGAGGCGCTTGGAAGGCAAGATCAGCAGATCTACTCTCGAGAAGCGGAAGGATCATTGGCAAGAGATACATTTAGCCACCCGCAGGCGAGATATTGAGAATGCTCGCCACGGCTGGGATGCAAGCCCCGTATCCACGTCGAGACTCTACGGCGAGCTTTGGCAGGTAGTGAAGAATAAAGATTGGGCCATGGTTTCCAACGATGGATTCCAAAGTAGCTGGGGTAAGCGCCTTTGGCCTATGACCAAGTATCATCATTTCCACGGTTCCTCAGGTGCCGCTGGAATCGGCTATGGTGCCCCTGCAGCAGTGGGTGCCGCCTTGGCTCATAAGGAACATGGGCGTTTTGTTGTTAATGTGCAGAAAGATGGTGACCTGATGTTTTCGCCAGGTGTTCTGTGGACAGCTGCACACCACAAAATCCCGATGTTAAATGTTATGCACAATAACCGGGCCTACCATGCAGAGCGCATGATCGTTCAGCGAGTGGCCAATGCACGAAATCGAGGTACGGCGGAGTCAAGTAGGATTGGCAACACCATGGATAATCCGGCCATAGATTTTGCTAAGGTCGCAGATGGTTTGGGCATGTGGTCGACAGGCCCAGTGACCGATCCTAATGATCTGCATGCGGCGCTGGTGAAGGCAGTGGCGGTCGTGGAAAGTGGCGAGCCTTGTCTGGTAGATGTGCTTTGTTCGGGTCGCTAGGGGGTTACAGGATTATGATAAACAAACTAACCAACACGAAACCCCCCGGTGTTTTATTAATAGCTCTGATTTGTGTTGCGCTCGGTTTGCGGCTTTCTGCCCAGACCCAGAGTGAAGAAGAAGGTTACCAGTTGTGGTTGAAGTACCAATGCGACATATGCCATTACAATCAGGGTCATGGGAAGGCTTCGGCCACATCAAATCCGCTGGCAGGAACCCTGCTACCCTTTGAGGCGTTCTCCACGCTGACAAGGTATCCAGGGAATCGCATGCTGCCGTATTCTGAGAAAGAATTAAGCAACGAGGATCTAAGGGCTATCTGGGAGTATGTACGTGGGCAGACACCCTCTCCAAAGCTTGAGGATATCCCGATTCTGGTAGAGTGGCTCGAGGCGTTGAAGTAGAGGTAGATTAATTCCGCGTGTGGAGTTACCTCAATCCAATTCAGCAATGAGCTAGTCGTCAAAGCTAGGGGGCGTGATATGCAGGTAAGCAATAGTTGCCTTGACGTTATATTCCGTAAAGCGAGAACGCAAAATGCTTGGCAGAATGTCCACGTACCTGATGAAAAATTGGAAGCTATTTATGATTTGATGAAGTGGGGTCCAACTAGTTTCAATTCAAACCCGATACGTATTGTCTTCTGCGCGTCCCCAGATTCGAAAAAGAAACTTGCCGATTGTGCGCGGGAAGGGAATCAAGCGAAAATTATTGCTGCGCCTGTTACGGCAATTCTCGCATTTGACATTCAATACTACGAATTGATGCCAAAATTATGTCCTCCAGAACACGTTGAGCAGATTATAAAAATGTACAAGGAGACTGAGGGATTGGCTGAGGTCACGGCGTTCCGTAATAGTTCTCTACAGGGTGCGTATTTTATAATTGCGGCACGCGCTTTAGGGCTTGATTGTGGACCGATATCCGGGTTTTCCAACGATATGGTTGATCAAGTGTTTTTTTCAGGCACTACAATCAAGTCTAATTTTATCTGTTCCATTGGATATGGTGACCCTAGTGGCGTTTGGTCGCGATTACCGCGTCCAAGCTTTCAGGATATTTGTCGGATTGAGTGAGGGGTCAATGTATCCTCCTGTCCATCAATTCGCCAAACTTCTAGACTAATCTCCGCGAGTTGCATTGGACGGCGTGTTGTCTTTTTCGGCACCACCCCAGCCGTTTTCCGTCACATCAAAAATAATGCCATTGGGGTCACGGTATTTGACCTCGTAGAAAACATTTTCGCCTTCGGGAACCGAGCCCATAAAGTAGTGACCCCCTGCATTCTCAATGCGTTTGTGGGTTTCATCTATGTCATCGATCCAAAAACCGATATGGTGGAGCCCGACGTAATCCTTTCCGCGGTCTTCTCCGGCCATTTCATCAGTTTTATACCTGAGAAGGGCCATATTGATAGTACCATCGGAGAGATAGACTCCATCCGCTAACTCTGAACGAGTTTCTCCCACACGTTCCATGTCAAACGCTTTCTCGTAGAACTTAGCAGCTTCCCAGGGGTCGTTGACCGAAAGAGCGATGTGCCGGAGTTTACTCATTCTTTTCTCCTGTAATACTTAATGACTGGGATACACACACCCTACAGCGATCTCCACCACACCAATTTACCGAGTGCCTCAATGGCCCAGTATAGGATCAGCGAAAGAACAGTCACAGCCAGAAGGGTAGCAAACAATAGATCGGTGCGACCAGCCGACATGGCAAACAAGATCAAATTGCCAAGACCCTGCTCGGATCCGACAAACTCGCCGATGATTGCACCGATGACGGCCAATGGCATTGCTATTTTACAGCCGTCGATAAAGCTAGGAAGAGCGGCCGGAACGCGCAGTCGCCAAAAGGTTGCCCATGGTGAGGCACGAAGTGCACGAAAGTGTTCGAGCAGAGTATCTTGAGTGCTGGACAGACCACCTAGGGTTGAAATCACAATTGGAAAGAAGGCAAACAAGAATGTCATGACGAGCTTGGACATGATGCCGTAGCCAAACCATACGATCATCAACGGGGCGAGGGCAATCTTTGGGAGACCTTGCAGTGCTGTGACCATTGGATAAATGGTCCGTCGTGCGACTGCCGAAAAGAAGACACAGACCGCGACGAGTACGCCACAGACAACCGCGACTACAAACCCGATCAATATTTCCCAAAATGTAACAATACCGTGTTGCCAGAGTTCCCCGCGGGAAAACCAACCGGCCTGCATGACATCACTAACTGGTGGCAGCAGGTAGGGCTGAACCTCGAAGTACCGAACCCCAAATTCCCATATACCACCGATGACTACGAGAAATATGGCAGGCTGGAGTAGTCGTTGTACGAAATCCATTAGGAGTCAGGCGCCCAATCAGTCGGAGGTGTTACTACAAACTTCTTAAAATGCCACTGATCGAAGGCGTCGATAGTATTTTTCCAGACGCTGGGTGTGTACGGGTGGCTATCCGTAATTTGTACCATGTCTGCGTAGAATTCTACGTTGTTTCCATCAGGATCTTTAAAAACGATGAACAGATTCTCACCAGGGCCATGTTTTCCAACACCGCGAACAATCTCCACACCTTTTTCCTGCAGCATCTTTGTAGCGTTCTCCATTTCTTCAAGATTCTCAAGCATATAGGAGAAGTGTTCCACGCCAGGTCGGGGGTAAGTTGGGACATCATTAAAGTGTTCAGCATCTTTCGGAATTTGGGCTAGCGCTAGATCGTGATGGTCTTCGCTACACCGCAAAAACACCATGCTTTCTTCGATCCAGTCAGATACCTCGAGTCCTAAAATCTCGGTGTAGAACTCCACGGACTTATGAATGTCTCGTACCCAGAGCACAAGATGACCCAGTTTGCGGGGTTTGATTTTAGTCATTATCGAATATCCTCCCCAGAGAATTCGTCGACTGTCTCTAGAAACTGGTTTGTAAAAATATCAGCTGTTTGCACGCTGCCCCCAACGCCATAAGCCTCAGTAACCAATTCCACCGTGCGCGCCATTTTATCAGCTTGAATCCACCCGAGTCCGCGCTCTGCCAAATCGGGGCCTATGATCAATTCATTGATGTCCTCGATCTGTCCTAGCAGGATGTCACGATCTAACAGGGGGTATCGGCCATATACTATGTCGGCTGCTTCTTCAGGGTTGTCAATCAAAAATTGATAGCCTCGGTACGTGGCCTGGACGAACCGGCGCACCACCTCCGGCTGTTCAGTGATCATTTGCTCAGAGGTAGCAAGGCCATTGCTGTAAATATCTAGGTTAAATTTGCGGTATTCGAGCCAGCCGACGGTTTTGCCGAGAGAAGCTGCCTGCTTTTTCATTAAGGGCATATTACTGCCGCGCCAGCAGTCAGCTAGTTCGGCGCGGCCCTGGGCGAGTGAGGCCTCAATCACATCGGGCTGAACACGAACGAGGCTGATGTGATCTCTCGGAAAACCATTTTTTTCGAGCCAAATTGGCACCAACTCATGGACTGGCGAAAAGGCTCCACCAATAGCTGTCAAACCCTGGAGGTCTTCGATGGTACGCGGTTGTCGTTCCTGCTCGATATAGCACAACCCGGCCGGCCAGACATCGTTAATAACGCCGATCAGTCGAGTGTGGCCGCCATTGGCACGGTTGAGGATGATGCCGATGGGATTGCCATAGGCGAAATCAAACAATCCTTGATCGAGTTCGTTGATCGTGCGGTTGCCGCCATAGCCACGAAATGCAGTAACCTCGAGATTGACTTCTTCGTAGTAACCATTCTCAATTGCAACGAGTACACCACCACTGCTTCCTTGGGGTACCCATGATAGATTAAAGCTCACTGCATCGGCCCCATGGGTGATAGTAGAGCTAAAGGACGTAAAAATGATCAGGAAGAAGAAAGCACTGATCAGGGCGCTTCCTCTTGTACTTGTATCTTTAGGCTTTTGATAGCTCATTGATCGTTTGCCCCTCAACATAAGGTCAGGGCTAGGTTTGCGCTGCAACCGGATTGCTAAGAGTGCCAATGTTTTCAATCGAAGCAGTGATCACATCACCTGGTTTTAGGAAGATGCCACGGGCCATACCAACGCCCGTAGGCGTACCGGTTGCCAGTACATCACCCGGCCGTAGTGTCAGGATGCTCGATAAGTAGGCGATCTGCTCACGCACGGTATAGATCATCTCATCGGTAGAGGAATCCTGCATGACCTCATCATTTATCGACAAGACTAGACTTAATGCTTGGGGATCATTGATACATGATGCGGGGACGATCCAAGGACCAAGGGGCGCAAAGGTATCGAAGCTCTTTCCCTGAAACCAATCGAATTTGAAGGGATAGTCCGCACGCACATTAAGATCCCTTGCAGTGATGTCATTGATCACAGAGTAGCCCGCCACATAGTCGAGCGCCGACTCCGCATCGACATGACGGCATTTGCGGCCGATTATCACAGCAAGCTCAATTTCCCAATCCACCATTTTGGACTGCTTGGGTAGATATACGGTGTCCCCGGGACCAACAGTACTGGAGTCTGCTTTCAAAAAGACATACGGATTGCTTTCAGCCTTGGTTGCTAGGACAGTGCCCATTTCGTTAGCGTGCTCTACGTAGTTAGCAGCAGCACCGAAGATTCTCTCGGGTTGGATCGGGGCGGTGAGTTTCTTTTTTTCATCCGCCAGCGGCGCTAATATTTCTGTGTCTTCCCACTTTGCTGCTGCTTCTGCTAATGCTTGTACCTCATTCTCCGTATTGCTCCAGTCACGCATAATCCCGTCCGTCCCACCGGCAATCCAGGTGTTGTTCCCAGATCCCTTAGGATGGAGTACGCGGTATGCCTCAGCGAGGTCATATACGCCATCATCCAACACCAAAGCGGATTTTTTTTCTGAGGCTTCGTAGTAGGTACCAAGTGCGAACCAAACCATCAGGGCTTACCTTTATGCTGCAATGTTGTCCTGAGCAGCTTTATCCGCTGCCTGTATTGTAGTGATAACCTTCGAGAGCTTCGCTTTGGCGTCCGGTCCCAGTGCTTGTATTGGGGGCCGTGTTGGTCCAGCGCTTCGCCCAACTAAGCTCATCGCTTCTTTAATCACAACTGGGAATGAACCTAGTGCCCAAGCCTGCCGCAACGGTAGCAAGATATTGTGGAGCCGCCCCGCCTCCTCGATATTATTATCACGAATCGCATTATAAAGCCGAACCACAAGGTCGGGGAATACATTTGCGGCCGGCGATATAGCGCCCGACCCGCCGTGAAGTACGGTAGACAAAATCACCGTGTCGCGACCGGCGAATAGGAGTTTTTTTCGTGCACCCGCCTCAATGTATTCACAAATTTGGGTAATATCACCGCTACTGTCTTTGATACCGACAACATTAGCATCTTCGAGACACCGTCGATAAATGGTGGGTGTAACATTGACACCAGTGCGGGGTGGATTGTTATAAATCATCACAGGTAGTTTGGTGGATTTGGTTATCTCCCCGTAGTGCATGACTAGCTCGTCTGCTGATGGACTGAGGAAGTAAGTTGTAATGACTAGAGAAATATCAGCACCGATTTTCTCCGCTGCTTTGGTCAGTTGGATTGATTCTTGTGTTGTAACTGCGCCAGTACCTGCGTAGATTGGGACACGTCCGTCCACAGTTCGTACCGTCGTTTCGATGATGCTAATTTGCTCATCGTAGTTTAGAGAAAAGAACTCTCCCTGTGAGCCGCATACGGAAATGCCATGAACGCCATTCGCCAGATACCACTCGATGAGTTCCTGAAGAGTTGCCTCATCGATTGCAAAGCGTTCATCAAATGGGGTTGCTACTGCAGGGACGATTCCATGGAAATTCTGTGACATTTAGCTGTTCCCTCCGATGTCGATGCGCGTCCGTGATCGGATAAGCTGGACGCATGTACCGTCATTTGTTGTTGTAGGTGGATTGTATATGTTTCGTAGAAAGAGAGTCTATTTTCGCCTTCTATCTATCGGAGTTATGTCGTAACGTTCTAGCATGAATATTTTACCGCCCAGCAACCTAAATCGGGATCATGCTAATGCTTTAGCTGTCCAGCACATACTCGAGTCGAAACCCTTTCTAGTCGATATTAAGCAGGTAGGCGAGATTCTCCCTGAGCTTGGAAAATATGATGTTTTGCATGCCGGCCCACCATTGAGCGGGTGGGATGAGGCGACAGATGTTCTAAAGGGTTCGATTTTGGGAGCATTGGTCCATACGGGTTTAGTGACAGATTTGCAAGAAGCGGAGTTACTAGGCAGGTCCGGATCACTCAATCTTCTATCGGCAAACGATTATCAGGTCGCTGCGACGTACGCCGGCGTGATCACTCGGCGCACACCAGTTCTCGTGGTTGAAAATCGGGTTGCTGGCACAGTTGCATTGACAGCATTGAATGAGGGCAGGGGCAAGGCACTACGTTATGGGTCAAATGATACACAAACATTGGAACGCCTAGGATGGATAGAAGGGGGGTTCGCCCGGATTCTGGGCACAGCAGTGAGGGCATCGGGTGGAATTGATCTATTTGCGATTCTAAGACAAGCATTGCACATGGGCGACGAAGGACATAGTCGTCAAAAGGCTGCATCTACGTTGTTTGCAAGCATTGTCGCTCCCCATTTATATGGCGGCAGCTACTCTCCGGAGGAGATTATACTTGTGATGCGCACTTTGGCAGAGAACGAGATTTTTTTTCTCCCGTTGGCAATGGCTGCATGTAAGGCAACAATGGAATCTGCTAAAGATGTTTCTAATTCGACGGTTGTGACTTGTATGTGTACTAACGGTGTACGATTCGGCATCAAGATTAGCGGCGCAGGCGAGGAGTGGTTCACTGCGCCGGTTCCGGAAGTTGAGGGGCAGTACTTCAAGGGATTTAAATTGACAGACGCCACTAGCGTCATTGGCGACAGTGAGATTATAGAGACTATGGGTTTTGGCGCCTTTGCCATGGCCGCAGCACCGGCTCTGGCTCGCTATGTTGGTGGAACATTCGAAGAAGCAACTAAGATATCCGAAGGCATGTATGCCATCACCACCGTCGAGCATCCTGAGTTCACTCTTCCGGCGCTTAATTTTCGTGGGATACCATTGGGCATTGATACGGAGCTTGTGGTTAGGCATTCCATAGAACCCGTGTTTAGCACGGGAATCGCACATCGGAATGCAGGAGTAGGACAAATCGGGGCAGGTTTTGGTCGTGCGCCTCTACAGTGTTTTGCTGCAGCACTAAAGTACGTCGACGAAAAAACTAATATCTAAATGTATCACTAACCAGATGGCCCAGATGTTAGAGTGCAGCCAATAGGTAAAGTAATACTTAACTTATTCAAGATAAGGGAGATTGAGTGAAAATAGACAGCGCTAAGCCGACTGGTGAGGTAGTAATTTCCCTTGACGCAGTTGGAAAGAGTTTCGGTAGAAACGGAGAAATTAAAGCGCTTGAAGGCGTCAACTGCCAGATTCATGATCGTGAATTCGTGGCGGTACTGGGACCCAGTGGATGTGGCAAGAGCACCATGCTGCGAATCATTGGCGGGCTCATCCCTTACAATGATGGCACGGTCACCGTTCTAGGGCACCCCGCTAAGGAACCGAAAGACGATGTCGGCATTGTTTTTCAGAGTACCAATCTGCTGTCCTGGCGCACTGTTGAAGGCAACATGCGGTTGGGGGTGGAGCTGCAAAAACTGCAAGATGACGAGATTCGCGAGAAAGTGGCTGCAATGATCAAAACATTGGGGCTCAATGGTTTCGAAAAGTCTTACCCCCACGAACTATCTGGTGGTATGCGGCAGCGGGTTGCGATTGGTCAGGCGTTGATCCGCAATCCACCTGTCCTTCTCATGGATGAGCCTTTTGGTGCTCTAGACGCACTGACTCGTGATCGGTTGAATATCGAGTTGCTGCGGATCTGGCGATTGCACCAAAAGACGGTGGTTTTTATTACCCACAGTATCTCCGAGGCTGTCTTTTTGGCAGACCGAGTGCTAGTGATGTCTGAGCGACCTGGCCGTATTGTAGAGGAAATACCTATTACTCTACCTCGCCCGCGTGAGGGTCTGGGTATTCGCAATGCGCCGGAGTTCGGTCAGTACTCTGCTCAACTCAGTGAATTGATGGGTGTCGGCTGAGGTAGTTCTGGTATTGCATAGGTGCAGACCTGTGCTCTGATGGATGTAATCCAGTAACTTTAAAATTGGTTGGAACCAAGAAAAAGCATTGATACCACGCACGGGCTTTAGTTTCGGTTACGATAGCCTTCAGGAGAATTTTGGTTTTGCGCCCGTAGCTCAGCTGGATAGAGTACCTGGCTTCGAACCAGGTGGTCGGGAGTTCGAATCTCTCCGGGCGCGCCAACAAGCTGCCAGAAAATAAGAGGATATTTCAGATGCGAAGATTAATCGTGGGGATCTCAGGCGCCAGCGGTGCTATTTACGGGATCCGCTTGATTGAAT
>CAYXIJ010000036.1:0-16992 GCA_964465375.1 uncultured Gammaproteobacteria bacterium
GGGTCAACTCACCTCCGTCGATTGACGTCCCGAATGTCATATCGTTTGATGAAAATACAGCAGCAGGGCAAATAATCGATACATTCGAGGCTTCTGATGCCGATGCCCATTCACTCACTTTGACCTTGGGCAGCCAGTCCCCAGGGAACGATGCCAGTGATTTTACCTTGGCAAGCAATGGTGGGCTGAGTTTCAACGCGACCCCTGATTACGAGAGTCCCGCAGATTACGACACCAACAATATTTACGACCTCACCCTGACTGCTACAGACGGGATAGAGACCGTATCGCAGGAGTTCAGCGTGGTGGTATTGAATGTGAGTGACTAAATTAGAGGAATCGAATACGAAGCATCGGTAGTGTTTCCGGAACACATTGCTCCGATGACGGTATTATTGACGGTATGCGGCGGTGGGGTTGGTATGAAATCTTTTAAAAACCATAGGGTTAGAGGCAGAGTTCATGTCATTGCCCGTTATGTTGAACGGCTTTTCAAGGTGTCCAGAGAAGCCGAAGAAAAATAATAAACTACTGAAATATAAAATCTTTATGAAATTAATGACTCGCTGCTCGTTGCTTTTTTTATTTCTACTGGGACTAAGTGGCTGCGGAACCAGTGATGACATCTCAGGTGTATACACTGAAATAGACCCGGAAGAGTTTCCCATAGAGATCGTGTTATTGGAGGATGGTACCGGATCATTCACTTATGGGGGGGCGCAAATAGGGCCTGAAGAAGCACTGTCATGGAAGTATCAAGATAATGGCGTTTACGGAGTAAATTATTTCGATGACGAAGGAGTCGTTATCGCCGTCGAGGAGTTTATTGTTGAGGACGGAATCTTGGTCTTTATCGTTAATGGGGAAACCTACAGGTATCGGAAGTCGAACGATGCGCTCTGATCTGGACGCATCAATTAACGCAGTGACAGCCCATTTTGATCCAACAGCCCGATCAGGGGATTCGACAATACAGCCAACCGCTAAGAATTAGACTGGGGGCATATTTGGGGCACATCTACGGATATAGATATACCATTCGTATTTCTCAAAAGGTTACAGTTCGAATTAATTGAAGTCTGATGAGCTAAAAAAATAATGACGTTAAAACGTCTTTATCGGGTACGGAGAGGACCTTAGCTACGGTATCTTGATAAAGCTTGTGACCCAGCGGCAGAGTAGTCTCTACCCCCGAAGGTGTGCCAATAGAGAATTCTTCGTGCCCCACCAAACCTGCCAAACCGAAGAGGTCCCATTCCGCAACAATAAGCCAATAAGCGTACTCCTGTGCAGTAATTTTTCTATATAGCGCGGCATCCACCTGTAGTATGTGCGAGTACCCAGAGACATCGTAAATACCCTTATCTATAGCTTCCTGGGTTGCAACATCTAATGGGGAAGACTGATCAAACCCCCATTCGAATGGAAATGCCAGATTAAATCCTACGCTCGTAATAGTATGCAGAAGGTGCTCCAAAACCGAATTGAGGGTGTCCGCACCTGCTTCCCCTGGAACCTCCCAAATATAATCAACAACGTTATCCAAATAACTGCCCCCTGCTGTAGCACTTATACAAGATGGGTCTGCATCGCATTCGCTTTCTGGAGGATAATTTGAGCCACCGATATAACCTAAACGCTGGTAGACACTATAATTTTTTAGTGTATTTAAAAATGTATTGCGCATCGTAATATCAATCGAACTGGTATTAACGAGCATTGCCTCATATGTAGACGCAACAGTTTCTATAAAATCATTTGAAACTTCAGGCCTTGAAAATATTCTTAAATTTCCTACGTCTATATATCTAGTGAATGGAGAATAAAGCTGATCGTTAACGATAGAGCCCCTATTATCAGATGCATCATCCGTTACAGTTACCGTGATATTCTGTGTTGTAGTGCGCACCCCATCGCTGGCTGTCACTGTTGCGGTGTAAGAGTTCTTAGTTTCATAATCAGGCGCAGACACAAAGCTCAGAACACCGGCCGATGTCATGGCTAGCTCAGAACCAGAGACACTATAAGTAAGCGATGAGCTGTCGGAATCTGTAGCCGTCACGGTACCGATTGCCGTTTGATTTTCCGCAGCGCTAAACGATGCCGATGAGGTAAAGACTGGTGAGGCGGGACCAGGCGTAGAAGCAATCGGACCGCTGCTATCACCACCACCACCACCGCATGAGGCCGCTAGAAGGGATATGCATAACAATAATTGCACCTTAACTTTCAACATAAATAATCCCCCCAGGTCGAGTGATTAGATTTTAAGTTCGTCACAACAATCCGGTAGAGCCTTGAGTTTTAAAAGAGACCCTGAGGAGGTTTATTATATTGTCGTCTCTCGCAAAAAAGCTCGCATTAACTACCCACCTAGTCGCTGGCGAAGCAATAAAAAAGACCCCTACCATCATTCATCTCTATTTCTTCCTGGCTACAGCCCCGCGAAAAATGGGCTGAATTCCACAAGGTGCCTGGGTTGCCGCGTTGGCTGTCGAAGTGACCCACCCTCGCGCGCCCCCCACCGCCGCTCCAGTCTCTGCAAGTTGCTGGATCACCCGCCCGCTGTTCCTCAATACCAGGGGATCCATCAAAAAAGGCTACCGTGCCATCGGCCTGGGTTCCCGTCAGCATATCGTGCATGGTCCCTTCATCGTCGATACCGGGGACCCTACCGCCACTCTCATCATATGAGTTGTCTCTCATGATGTTGTCGTTGTTGTCATGAAGATCGGTTAAGTCTCGAGCAATGAGCTCACCCTTAATGTTGTACCAAGGTCCCTGACCAATACGATCACGGGCGTTCACTGTCGAGGTGCTGAGGTACGCCCGCCAGCTGCGATTCCCGGCTCCGGCGGCGTCCGCCAAAGACTGGCAATGTGCGTCGGCGCCGGCTAGCCCACCCAAGTCCCCCCCTCTACCAATATTTTCACTGGTGATAAAAAAACTCATGGAATTGTCATCGCCGTCTTGGGCCAATTCCAAGTGACAACCCACGGTAGACAATATGATCGCGGAAAGAACGGCCAGTATTCTTCTCATCTTCATTTTAACGCGAGATCAAGTGCCGCCCTCACCTCCGCATCCCAGAATTCGGAGAGAGCCTGCCCTGGGGGCAAATCAGTAGACGACCGCCGATAGGAAACGACGCCGCTACCATCGACAACCATCAAACCAGGTATGAACTGGATGTCATATGCGCCTGCAATTTCATCGCCATCGAGAATACCCAGTACCGGAAACCCCAGGCTACCTAGATAAGCGACTGGATCGCCGATCCCTCGCTCTTTAGCATTGATAGTGACTATCTTTACGCCATCTGCGGCATAGTCACTCTGGATATCTTTCAGGTATGGCATGAAAGCTTTGCAATAGGGACACCACGTCGCCCAGAACACGACGACAGCTGGCTTTCCATTTGTCACCTCCGGAAACGAGACGACGTTGCCGCGAGTATCACTACCAATCCAGGAAGGTGCCTCATCTCCGGCCTCGGCAGCCCAGAGTGGCAACGCCCACACACCCAGCAGAAAAGTAACTATAAGCGTTTTCGGCGACATACAATCCTCCGATAGTGGCGTTTACTGTTACAAGTTGAGCATGATCACTTTATACAGCAGCATCTTGTTTCAGGGCACACCTACTTATCGTACACCTTATGAGTATAGAAATTCTGTTTGTTTATGTTTTAATAGGTTTTGTGGCTTTCTTGATTGACGCCATCTCCACCACATTATTAAAAATCTAGGAGTTATGAATGTCTGCGCAGCAATGGGATTCCCCGCCTGAAATGAAAATCGACGAGACGAAAAACTATTCCGTCTCGATTACGACCAATCGCGGTACCATTGAACTTGAGTTATATCCACAGCACGCACCGCAAACAGTGAACAACTTCGTATACCTAGCGGATCAGGGTTTCTACGACGGCGTATTGTTTCATCGTGTTATCCCGAATTTCATGATTCAAGGTGGTGATCCGACCGGTTCGGGGAGCGGTGGCCCTGGCTATCGATTCGCTGATGAATGTGATGGAAATCCACTAAAACATGAGCGTTGCGTTATCTCAATGGCCAATGCAGGTCCGAATACCAACGGTAGTCAGTTTTTCATTACACATTTGCCTACGCCACACCTAGATGGCAAACATACTGTGTTTGGAAAAGTCACAACAGGAGAGGATGTCGTTGACGCTATCGAACAGGGTGACACAATAATCAGCATAACCATCGCTGACTGAGCAAGAGTTTAGACGGAAAAGCAACGACCGAACGAAACACTCCCTTATGAGGGCGACGGTTGCTGCTAATGCATTCATCAATTTATTGTGCCTTAATTATCGGCCACCACCTGGGCGAAAGATTTTCCTTCTTTAGACTCTTGGGTGCGGCGCTCAGTCAATCGTGCCTGTACATGACTGGGTACGGTTGCTTCCTTCGCAAAGGCTGGCTCGCTTTTCAAGCGCTCAAACCACGCGGCAACCCTCGGATGCAGTGTCTCGATGGGATAGGATACGAGCCGAAGGCGATGAACATAGATAAACCAGGCGACATCCAGAAGCGAAAGCATGTCGTCAAATAAGAAATTCTGCTCTCCGAGAATTTCTTCTAATTCATTGAGCGCATGACGGAAACGTTGTGCCGATCCGCGTATCGCCTCATCAGGAATGCCACCGTTCGTATTGAAGCGCTGCCAATAATCAAACTCGATTTCACGCCATGTGTCCACCTCTCCCCTGACAGTGCCGGATCCGAGGCTCCTATAATTCTCCAGCACCTCTAGCGTTTTGCCGGCACTCTCGGGTGGAAGAACATAGCGCATAGAAAGATTCCGCAGATCGTGATGCAGGTCGTTCTCTTTATCCAGCTTTTGGAATATTTCTTTTTTTCTGCCTTCCGGAATAAGCGGAGGGTCAGGAAAGCACTTCTCGAGATACATCAAAATATCATTACTTTCGATATGAACGGTTCCGTCGTGAATCAGCACAGGTACAAGACCACGCGGATTAATACCAAGAAACCAAGCTTCATTGTGCTTCTTTTTAGATAGATCGATGATATGAGATTCCCAGGAAATACCCTTTAAATCCAAAGCTATTCGTGTTTTCTGTGAGCAGCTGGATGACGAGAAGTGGCAAAGGTGAAAACCCTTCCAATTCAAAACTTCCCGGGTCCGTATGTCAGCCTCAACAAGTTGAACCATTTTTTGCAGTCTACGAAGATTTAGAAAATATACTTAAGTATACCGTCAGCATCAGAAAACCGTGCTGGTATACTGAAGAGCTAATGCGCATATATATACCCACAAAGAAAAAAATTCTGAGTGCGTCAATCCTGCCTGTCACGATCACGATCCTTATTTCGCAAGCTATCGCTCATCACTCGCATGGCAACTACGAAATCGGAAAGGAGATTCAGGTTCAAGGTATCGTAACTGAATTCCATTTCGCGAATCCTCATGTCTGGGTATTCATGAGTATTAACAATGAAATTGGTGAGACCGAAGACTGGGCATTAGAAGGCGGGGGAACTGCTAGTTTTAGTAGAAAGGGATGGGACGGTATAGCAGATGGAGACGAACTAACAGTCACGTGCACCCCAACTCGTGATGGCGATAACGGTTGCTTTATCACTAACATAAATATCAACGAGTCGAATCTGGTGGTTGATGGCACTTCCAGCTGGATCAATATTGCCTTCCCCGACCAATTTTTTTCAGCCAACTTTCCGAGCAAACCCACAATTAACACAGTCCCTTACCCTTCAGAATATGGTGGCACATTTCCCTCGACAATCTATACGGCCCGAGAAAACGACAATCACTACTCAGTAACCGTTGTGGATTTCTCTGATGCCAAAAATATCTACCTTCAACTAGCAAAGGAAATTAATGTTGCCGGAGCCCACAATTTTTGGCTCTATGACCAAATGGGTGCAATCTCCTATGCGGCGCAGCAGTTTCGTCTACGGGGTGGCGAAGTTACCTACGATGCTTGGCATCATGTGGACTTTATTGGTGGGCATCAGCTTTTCCTCACGAACCCCGATCAAACCCGTACCTATGCAGGTATTTATAGACACGCCAACCGGCTTTATATCTTAGAAGCAACGGTGACAGCGGGCACTCCGCCTCAAGGGATATTCCAGCAATCTCTGACGATTCTAGATAAAGAGGGCAAACGTGTTCGTTATGATCTGCAGCCAGATCATACGAGAGCAAGGATTGAGGTTGATTGATTTACTTGACTAACGAATACTAACGGGGAGTTTACTATGTCAAAGTATGGCGAGATGAATAGAAGAGAGTTTCTATCACGTAGCACTGCTGTATCAGTAGCAGCTTCCTTTCCTCTCGGATTAACTGCTCAGGAAATGATGATGGCACGCCCGATTCCAAGTACCGGCGAACTCCTTCCTGTCATCGGGCTAGGTGCGCCCGATGCTTTCATCAATATCCCCCCGGAAGGCAAGGAACTCCCTAAAGCCCTCCTTCAAGCCATGATCAATCAGGGTGGTAGATATTTGGATACGCCTGCCTTCTTCCGGCCCAATGTTCCGATCGTCGGTGACCTCCTTACAGAGATGAACCTGCAGGACGAGTTATTTTTATCCGGGAAAATAACAGTAAATGGTAAAGAAGCAGGTATCGAGCATCTTGAGAGAACCGTTGCGAACTTAAAAAAACGACCTATAGATCTACTACTAATTCACAATATGCGGACACTAGATGAGCACTGGGCAACGCTTAAAGACTGGAAAGAAGGGGGACGGGTACGCTATATCGGCGTCAGTCTGACAAGAAATCTCGATTACGTGGATATGGAAAGATTCATGAAGGCCGAGCGGCCGGACTTTATCATGACTGGTTACTCGATCCACCATCCGCTTGCCGCCGAGAGCACGCTACCGTTGGCGGCAGATCTTGGTATAGCGGTCCTTATAGTTGAAGCATTTAAGGCTACAAACGATGGCGGTATCTTTCCAATCGTGGCCGGCAAGCCGCTACCGGAATGGGCATCTGAGTTCGACTGCGAGAGTTGGGCTCAGTACTCGTTGAAATTTATCCTATCGAATCCAGCAGTGACGGGTATCGTGACGGAGACGCGACAGGTTCGCCATGTCATCGATAATATGCGTGGTGGCTATGGACGACTCCCAGATGAGTTAATGCGTAAGAGAATGAGCGACTACCTATTGTCAATATAACTCCTAGCCCTATAGAGCTAACAGTCTATATAGAAATAAAAAAATTCAGTAAGCACGGAAAGTTGCTCTCAGTTACTTAGTAGTCTTCTTGCGACGCACTCACCCAGAGTTTTTCACCGGTTTCAACCATAGTAACCACACTCCCGTTTATAGAGGTACTACCGTCTCTTGCGCCAAACCCTTCTGCTTGAACAGTATCACCTGGCTCCAGTATGCCAGGCGTCCAACCCTGCTTGAGCAACGTGTTAATGCCTAGCAGCTCAATTGACCAGCTTTGCAAGTTACCACTAGCATCTTCGACGTCGATATAGATCCAGGCGTGGGGATTCGTCCAGTGGAGTCGCGTGACTGTTCCGGTGAGTTCGATGGGCCGGTTGATATCAAACACGGCGGCAAATGAGTGGTGAGAGGCGGCGGATATGGACACTAGTAGCGTCGCCACTCCGACGAAAACTGAGAATATAGATCTCATGACAAACTCCCTAGGTGCTAAATGTGGGACATTCACATAATAATAACGTAGACAGGGACTGCAAATCAGTCAATTATGGGCCCCTTCTGAGGAGGCAATATGAAACGACGACTCACAGCTTTGATCTTACTAGCCTTAACCACTCCGTTGGCAGCACAGTGGTTGATGCTACCTACGCCAGATATCCCTCGAGCGGCTGACGGCGAGCCAGACCTTTCTGTGCCCGCGCCACGCGCTGCGGATGGTCATCCCGATTTGACGGGATTGTGGCGCCCAGAACAAGTAAGGAGTGATTTGAGAGATCGGAGCAACCTCCAGCCATGGGTGCGCACATTAATCGATGAGCGAGAGAAAACTTATTTTGTGGATGGACCTCGTTTTAGGTGCCTTCCGGCTGGGCCAGAAAATCTCACCACTTCTAGTAACTCGTATGGGCTACGAAGAATTCTGCAATACCCAAACATGATTGCGATGCTCTATAACGATGGAACCTATCGTCAGATCTTCATGGACGGCCGCAAACTCGAGCCGGATCCACTCCCTACTTGGTTAGGCTATTCTGTTGCACACTGGGAAGGAGATACGCTGGTGGTCGAGAGCAATGGTTACAATGATAAGACCTGGCTGGGGCGTGGAATCTCGCATACTGAACACCTGCGCATTACAGAGCGCTATCATCGCTCGAATTTTGGGCACATGCAGATTGATGTTACCTATGAGGATCCGGGTGCGCTGGAGTCGACACTACATGCTTTCATCGAGATGAGATTCGCGGCTGACGAAGTATTGCTTGAGACTGTCTGCAGTGAAGCTTACGGAGGGGAAGAAGGTGGCTGGAGCTCCCAAGTTATGGAAAGGGATGAGACGGCAGTGGAGGTTGCTCCGGAAGTCCTAGCCAAATACGTGGGTACCTACAACGGTATGTACCTGCAGAATTTCATCACTATTGAGGTCATGCTAGAAAATAGTGAGCTGTTTTTTCAAAAAAATAACGGCGCCAAGCGACGACTTATTCCGAAGTCGGAGACTTCTTTTTTAGAGGACGGTGGTGGTTTCGGGTACGTTTTCACGGTTGAAGGTAATGGGGTAGCGACTGAGATTTCGGAAGTCCACGTTTCAGGCGCTTGGGCTTTCAGTCGGGCACTTTAGCTTACTCCACCACGACCCGCCTTGTACCTTCTCGTGGGCAGTGAGAGGGTTCGCAAGACATCGATCCTCTGCCCATCGGGATCGAACGTGCAGTAAATCCTCCTTCCGTCCTCGTCGAGAAATTGCAGCGCCTACCGAAACTATGCCAGGGGTAGATAACCTAGCAGTGTCTTTGCCACCAGCACACTGCCAACCGAAAGGTTCATTGAGGTAACCTATGAAGAGTTCGCACTTGATTGCGGTCACATACCATATTAGCGCCTAGGCTCATTCAGACGGATTGACACACCGAAAGTTTGCAGCATCGTTTGGATTGAGGGTCGACTCTCTTAATCTCGCGACCTGGGGGTACGGACACCAGGGGCGCGACAAACTACGCTGATTGTGGCTCACCACAATCGAATCCGGCGGCGTGCCGTCGGATACCCACGCATCGATCGCCTCCAGTGCCGGTTGGAGATATTCACTCGGGCCGTCACCACCTTGGCAATGGCCCATACCGGGTGCTAAGAACAATCGCAGATGGTCCCTGAAGTCCGACTCGCCTCGCTTACGTGAGACTGTGTCTTCCATCGCCTCGTAGATCTCGATTGTAGTCACCGGCGTCACACCTGGGTCGCTCAAGCCATGATAGAGAATCGCCTTGCCGCCATTTTGGATGAAGGGTGTTACATCGGGGTTGTCGGCGCGGGTTACCCCGGAGTAGTAGGAGGAGTCGGCAGCCGCAACGTCCTCGGGATTGTCGATACTGAACTCCTCCAGCACGTTGCGATCCGGGTCTTGATACCAAGCACGAGCAACGAGATCGCAGCGGGCACATGTAGACGACGGAAGCAGGTCCATCCAACCCCCCATACCTCCCATGCCCCCACTTCCTTCGCTTCCACGAACCCGGCCGGGATAGATCTGTTCGCCTGACGCAGTTACCGGACCGTCGTAAATCGAGCGAACGAACTGAACTTGTCGATCAGTAAGGCACTGTGGCGGAGACTCCGACGCGGAGCACTGGATTGCAGCTGGGTCAAAAGCGCATTGCAGAGGGTTATCAATAATACGATCCGCAACCCCATCAAGCGCATCGCACATGCCTACAGAGCTGCTCTTTATTAGGTCCAGCTGATCTCGCACGAGAGATTCTCCTGCGACATCCAGTTCGGCAACCCGTTGAGCAGCCCAGAGCTGCGACATATTTAACCGCGTCAAAGAAAAGACAGGCGCTCCAGCCACAATTCCATCAAAGTCATTAGGGTAACGCTGCATCGCCTTCAAACCCTGGCGCCCGCCGGTAGAGCATCCCAAATAGTAGGAATACTCCGGCGCACGCGCATAGAATGCGTCTACGAATTGTTTGCCGACGACGGTCGTTAAATGAATAGATCGATACGCGAAGTTATCGATCGCCACGTAATTGGGAACGATGACACCAGACTCAAGCTCTTTCATGATCCAGTTTTCCGGACCATTTCTGGTGTGACCTGTGTCAGTCTGCCCTGTTGCAAACCCTAGCTCCAACGCAGCCTGCACACGATTTTCGCCTTGAAATAAGCCCGCAGTGCCGCCATTGCCGCTAACGAGGAAACGGCCATTCCAGGCTGCAGTATCCGGAAAACGGAATTGAAACCTGATCTGACTCTGGCCATCATCGTTGGTAATTACACCTTCGAGGCGACAGTAACCGCCGGTCTCATCCACGAACTCAGCGCTCGTAAGTGTCACACCATACCGAGAGTCCACGGCAAATTGCTCGAACGACGAGACCTCGCAGTCATATGCATACCCACTGAGCGGAGAAACCAGAAAGAGGACAATGACTATAAACCGGTACTTGTTATTCATCCACACACCCCGACTTAGCTCTCAATCGCCTTAATTGTATAGCTGTATGCAATATTGCCATCAAAACCGCTAGGCTCAAATTTTACCCAAAACACCCAAAGAAATCGCAACTGCACCCAAAACCAAGGCAGCGGGTGATTGTATAAATAATTTCTTCAGTAACATCCCTTCTTTTCAGCTCTAACTACCAATTAGCCATCTACAAAAATATAACCAGAGGGTATCTGGAGAAGTAAATACCACTAAAGCCTGTTCTTCGGATAATCTCTGAGTCACGATCGGATGATCAACGGCGCTCTCTATTAACGCAACGGTAGGCTCAAGTCCGATCCATCCGGAGCAAAGGTAGTGAGTTCACCCTCGATACCAGCAGTGCTCGTATTCACCAAAAATAGCTCTGTGGCATAACCTTTGCCGTCGATAAAATGGGGCAACACGTAACCCGTCGGCTCCGTGATTAAAGGAATTTGCATGGCAATGGGCTCGTCGCGTAAATTTTGTGTTCGCTGTTCCGCGCTGATGTGCACGGCTGGCTCACTGGCGATACGTAGTGTGCCAGTGAACTGCGTGCGGCCAAAAAGTTCCGCGATGGTGAAATCCTGCTGCTGTTCGTTGGGGAGAATGAGTTCGCGGCGATCAGTCTCATGGCCACCAGGTCCATACAGGATGAACCGCAAGGATGCCGGCACGGGGTTGTTGTTGGTCACGCTGACCTCGTGCTGTACGCGTCCATGGCGAATGGTAGTCGGTTGGGTGTTGACGGGAACCCAGCTCTGACGAGCCTCTCTCGCTGTGTCGGTCCTAGATGCCGAGATTGTTACATCACCGTCTGTAAGGGTCACCAAAGAAGCAACCGAAGTAACGCCCCGGGCAAAGGTCACTATCGCGTAACCGGCTCTAGGTAGCGATGATTCGCCCTCGTGTAGATAGATGAAGGTGCCGTTGGGGGAAATCGAGAACGACACAGGCGCCTCCAGTGCGGGGGCGCCCGAGGGCGAATAAATCATGATCTCTCCACTAGAAGTGTCATCTCGAGTATTGGCTAAAATCAACTGTGTCTGGTAGCCACCGCCATGGATTACCTTCGGCACTACGGCGGGTTCAGGTACTGGCACCCCTGATCCTCCGTGCCATACCGGCATAGCCACAAGCACCTCTTCATCCCGGCCATTCTGAATGACACCAAGGGCCGAAATAGCCACCGGCACCGAACTTTGCACCATGAGAGTGACAAAGCTTTCGCTACGATTGCCCAGTAACTCCACAGCAGAAATGGTGATCTGCTCACCCACCCCAACATTTGCCGAACCCTGAGTTCCCCGCAGGGTCACTTCATTGCCCCCGGAATCACGCACCGTAAAGTTGAGCTCCGCAACAGCGTTATCGGGATTAGCGATCATGATAATCGTATCCTGGCGAGCATCCCATTGGACAAATACGTGAGCTGTGTTAGCAAGTGGTGGTGCCGCGATGGCAGTTTCGCTCACCAGCACCCGGTTCTCCCGCCACGCTCGTTCATCAAACTGGACATTCGTTAGACTATAAACGGCCATGGCTGACAAAGTGTCCGAGGCCGTAACCTCAGCGTACCCATTCAGTAGTGGCTGGGTTTCCAGGGTGCTAGCATCAATGGTGGAATACGAACGCACACCACCCCTGGGAATATTGTAATTCCGTGTCGCGCGGGCTAGATCAAACACCATCACTCGTGCCCAGAAGGAGTCTGTTGCATATAGCCGTTGATGCTCGCTGTCGAATGCAATCCCACGCACATCCATCATCTCATCCTGACGGCCACGACCTGGATCCCGTGATACGAAATCCTCCTGACCAATCACGGCACTTGCCGCAATACCATTTTCGAGTTTGCTAGGTGCCACATCAAAGAACAGTACCCGATCGTTGCCCTTGTCAGATAAAACTAGCCGGTCGTTCTTTGAGTCATAAGCGATACCATCCGGCCATCTGAGCCGGCGTCGACCCTCCTGCTCACTGACTGACTCCGTGTCGAGCCGAACACTCCCAGTGGAATCGAAATCAGGTTGACCGATGACTGCGATCGCTGACGCACCATTCTCAAGCCGGCCAGGATGTGCGTCAAACACCAACACCCGGTGACTACGGCCATCGATGACGAACAGCCGTTGGTGATTGGGGTCGAAAGTGAGATCCCCTGGCATAGAGGAGAAAGCGCTACGCCCGGTAGACGCTGCCAATGGCTGTGGCGCAAACGGATCGCCACCGGATGACCGCCGCTGATTGAGTACGGACCGCCCCGACGTGAAGTCTGATTTGCCAAGCACAGCAATAGCTGGCGCATTGGTGATAAGCGCATCCGGCGAGATATCAAAAACCATGACCCGGTAGTTGGGGCCATCGGAGACAAACAGGCGCTCACCCTCGGAATCCACAGCGAAACCCATCGCTCGGGGATTGCCCGACGTGATGCCGTGGCGACCCACTGCGACATCAAAATTAGTCGAACGCTGAGTCATTTCAGAGTTTGCTGACGTGAAATCCGGCTGCCCAAGCACAACCACAGCTTCCGGAAAATTTTTTAGCCGCTCCGGATCGGCGTCGAATACCATGACGCGGTTGTACCATCCGTCTCCCACGAAGAGTAGCTTGTGACGTGGGTCGTAGCCGACCGCGCTAGGCAGCCGGAATGTACGCGAAGTGGGTGGAGAGATAACAGCAGAGTAGAAATCCTCCTGACCGATAACCACTTCGGCTTCGCGGCCCAGGATGCGGTTATAAGCATCGAGCCTCCACACCAGCACACGATGATTATATTGATCGATAGTAAACAATCGATGATCCACCGGGTCGTGCGCCACGGAGCGTGGATAATGAGTGCGGCCGTCCACACGATCGTTGGCACTTCGCCGTGTATAAGAAGGGTTGCCGTTATCATCCACATGACCGATAACATCCACCATCAGGCTCCGGCCCTCAGCCATCGCCCTCGGTGACGCATCGAAAATACCAACCCGGTTGCCCGAATAATAACCTTCCGAGATATACAGGAGTTGATTGTCCGGATCGAAACTTCCGGATGAGATCCTGGGTCGATCGGTCTTCGACTGAGCATAGGCTGGGTCATAGGTAAGGAGTTCCGATTCCACCGTCGTGAGATCCGGCTGTCCGACGACACCTAGCGCGGCTGGGTAGTGGGTCATCCGCTCGGGATGGACATCGAATGACAGAACGCGGTTATTGGAAGAGTCGGATACTAGTAGTCGGTCATTGGCTTCATCATAGACCAGACTGCCTGGCCTGATCTGAGGTGTATCAGACGCCGGCGTGGAATCACGGCTTTCGAAGTCCGGCTGGCCGAGTACATAGATCGCCGATGGATTACTCTGGAAGCGATCGGGGTGAACGTCAAATATCAGGATCCGATTGTTTCCTGAATCGCTGACGAATAATCGCTGATGGGATTTATCCAAGGTTGCGCTACCAGGGCCGTTGAAGTGATTAGGGCCTGTACCTGTATCACGCGAATAAAAATCTGGCTGCCCAATTACAGCCACAGCATCGGGATTACTGGTGAATCTTCCCGGTGAGATATCGAACACCAGGATCCGCTGGTTGCCGCGATCTGTGACGAAAAGTCGCTGATTCGCACCGTCCGCCAGGGGCGAAGCGCTGGACATCACGTTAGGGCCGATACCCAGTCGGCGTGATTCGAAATCGGGCGCACCGATCACGGCTACGGCTTCGCCACCGGTTCTGATGCGCTCGGGATGAATATTGTAGACCATGATACGGCCGCCGCCGGACCAGGCGGTCACGGTTCGATCAGGCACGAACAACCGCTGATTGACTTCGTCCACCGTAGGCGTTCCCGGGAAGGGCAGGCTTGCAGCCCTCACATCCCCTGAAGACACTCGTCGGCCATAGCCGGATGCCTGACCAAGGAAGTAGTCGCCGGTGTAATCCTGGGGTTGGCCGTTCTCGTTGAGCTGGTAACCTACAACACGTCCATTACCTGGACCCGGAATAAAAATACGATCATGGACGCGATCCAACGCCCCCGCGCCGGGTCACCAGATACTACCTCCGTGAGCACCGCCGTTGGTGACACCACCGAGAAAGCTAGGATTACCCCACAAGTCTTCGGAGCCGAGTACGTCAGTGGCAGGTTGGCCGGATTGCTGTGCCGATACGCCGGCTGCCAAGAGCACTGATAAGCCAATTCCATATCTCAGCCTCGTTCTCATGATAGCCTCCGAGTGCAAATTCAGTTCATCTAGTTTTCGACTTCTCGGTAATTAGTATACATTACGCTGTGGATACTCATTATGCGGCTGAACAGGGAGAACACAATAAACACACACAGCCGTCACCAAAAGAGCTCTAAATGAGAGCAGGAACCGTCCGCCTCCTGTGCCTGTCCGTATGTCTAGCGACGGCAGCCCCGACTTTCTCTCAAGTTGGACATCCAGCCAAGGGATCCTGGAGCGGCTACTGGGGGCCCAGCGAGTCTGACCGTAACCGCATTCTATTGCTTCTTGATTGGGTTGGAAACGAGATCATCGGTACCATCAACCCGGGACCGAATGCCGTTGAAATCAAGCAGGCGAAGCTGGATGTATCGACCTGGACACTTACAATCGAAGCAGATATGCCATTTCGTGACGGTACGTATGGACACTATGTTGCCACCGGAAACCTTAAGAATCTGGGCTCCTGGACAAACCGCAGGTACTCAGGCACATACCGCCACGGTGACGAAAGCGGAACGTTTCTGTTGGTACTCAACTAGTCGCCTCGGCCAATGAAAACGGAGAACAACTAATGAAAACGAAGTTTCTCGTAACGCTGGCAGTCATTGGCGCGCACTCGGTACCTGTCCTCGCGCACCATTCTTTTGCCGCAGAGTTTGACGCAGACAGCCCGATAGAACTGACTGGTACCGTGACCAAGGTGGAGTGGATGAATCCTCATACTTTCTTCTATATTGACGTAGAAAAAGAGAATGGCGAGTACGAAAACTGGGCCTTGGAGCTCGGTAGCCCCAACGGTCTCATGCGCCGCGGCTGGACCCGTAATTCCCTCCGGGTTGGGAACGTTGTTAGTGTAACGGGCTCTCGTGCCAGAGATGGCAGCCTCCTCAAGGGGAACGCGCGCTCGATCGTGCTCTCTAACGGTGTCCAGCTTTTTAATGGGACCAATCAAATCGACCCAAACCTGGCGGAACCACCCCAGCAATGAGCAGAATATTTACTATAGCAACCATAATGGTGCTTTTCTCCTTCGTGAAAATCACTGCCACTGCCCAGCAGAGCACTGAGGCTGCGAAAGAGGCACCTCCCACGCCCCGTCTTGCAGATGGCACTGTAGATCTTGGTGGTGACGGCGTCTGGCGCCTGCCATGGATTAGGTACTTCTCGGAACACATCGTCGGGGGACAGGATGCTGAGGTTCCGTTTCTGGGGTGGACCAAGGCGATGCACGAGTACAATGCCTCCACTAATGTGGCCTATGACCCGGAAGGGTTTTGTCTACCGCCAGGTGGCCCCAGGGCTTTCGGTACGCCATATCCTGCAGAGTTCCTTCAACAGCATGACCGTATCATCGTGATCTTTGAGGGAGGCGCGCATGTCTGGCGTGAGATCCATATGGATGGTCGCTCGCACCCCGAACGTGATGCGCTCAATCCAACTTACTTTGGTCACTCTGTCGGTCGATGGGAGGGTAATACACTGATCATCGACACAGTCGGCTACAACGAAAAAACTTGGTTGGACTACGGTGGACATATGCACACGGACCAGCTTCACACCATTGAACGCATTACCCGGCCCGACCGAAACACACTTCACTACGAGACGACGATTATCGATCCTGGGGCGTATAGAGAACCATGGACTGTAGCCTGGGACATCAAATGGTCTGAAGGGCAGGAGTTAGCCGAGTACATCTGCCAAGAAAATAACAAGTTCCTATTGGATCTCAAGGATGATTTCGGCAAACCATTTTTTGAGAAGACACCCGACGCAAACTGACACGCTTTTACCCTGAAAACCATCGCGGTCGGAGGTATGGACACGTTTAATTTGTAGGGTCGGGGCCCCGGTCCCTGGCTAGGTGAGTGCCCGGGGGATTTATCCGCGCGGGAATGGAGTCGAATCCGGACCGAATTCGGAAACAAGCCAGTTGAGGAGAATTTCCCTGTCTTTGTCGGAAATGACCGCCCCCTCTACTACCCCACTTGGGGTTATTTTCATCTTCTCGATCAGCTCCAACCATCCATCCCTGCCCATAGCATAATAGGCATACTCATCGATACCGTGGCATGCCGTGCAGGCCGTCAGAATGACGGAT
>CAYXIJ010000037.1:0-14861 GCA_964465375.1 uncultured Gammaproteobacteria bacterium
GAAAGGACGGTTAGAAGATCGCAGACCGGCATCTAACGCAGATCCTTATAAGGTTGCTGCATCAATTGTCAAAACCACCAAGGAGTCTGGGGTATAGCATTAGTGTCGTTTAGACCAAAAAAGGTAGGCGTTTTCTAATCATTAGAAGTTGAAAAAAGTTCTCTAGATAACGGTTGCCGATGGAGGAAAGCCATGTCGTCTGCGGACATTCTCAAAGCAATCAAGGAAAAGAACGTTAAGTTCATAGACCTGCGTTTCACTGATACGCGCGGGAAGGAACAGCATGTCACAGTTCCAAGCCATGTTATCGATAAGGCGTTTTTTGAAGAAGGGAAAATGTTTGATGGTTCCTCTATTAATGGATGGAAGGGCATTAATGAATCGGACATGATTCTAATGCCTGACACACCGACGGCGGTTTTGGATGTTTTTGCGGAGGAAACAACACTTAATTTGCGCTGTGATGTAGTAGAGCCCTTGACTATGGAGGGATATGAGCGCTGCCCGCGCTCCACAGCAAAACGCGCAGAGGCATATATGCGGTCTAGTGGGATAGCTGACAATGCCTACTTCGGACCGGAAAATGAGTTTTTTGTTTTCGACGACGTTCGCTGGGACGATAGTATGCAGGGGGCCTTTTACGCTGTTGAATCTATGGAAGCGGCATGGCACTCAGGAAAGAAATATGAGGGCGGCAATATCGGTCATCGCCCAGGCGTAAAGGGTGGTTATTTCCCAGTTCCACCAGTTGATTCAATGCATGATATTCGTTCTGGCATGTGTTTAGCGCTAGAGGAAATGGGTCTTAAGACCGAAGTACACCACCATGAGGTTGCAACTGCGGGTCAGGCCGAAATTGGTGTGGGCTTCGATAGCCTTGTGAAAAAAGGTGATGCTGTCCAAATACTCAAATATGTAGTCATGAATGTCGCACATTCATATGGGAAAACCGCTACGTTTATGCCCAAACCCTTGGTGAATGACAACGGGAACGGCGCACACGTTCATCAGTCATTGATGAAAGATGGAAAGAACTTATTTAGTGGTGATGGATACAGTGGGTTGTCGGAGACAGCATTGTTTTATATAGGTGGTATTTTAAAGCACGCTAAAGCAATAAACGCATTTACTAATGCCTCTACCAATAGCTACAAACGGCTTGTGCCTGGATTTGAGGCGCCAACTTTTCTAGCGTATTCAGCCCGCAATCGTTCCGCTTCTATACGTATTCCTTTTGTTGCTAATTCCAAGGCACGCCGTATTGAGGTTCGCTTCCCAGATTCAACGATGAATCCTTACTTTGGTTTTTCAGCGATGCTTATGGCGGGGTTGGATGGTATACAAAATAAGATACACCCCGGAGATGCGACTGACGACGATCTGTTTGCATTGGCGGAGGAAAATGAGCGCTCACTGCCTACTGTGGCTTTTTCTTTTGAAGAAGCGCTTAATTCCTTGGATGCTGACAGGGAGTTTTTAACAGCTGGTGACGTGTTCACAAGTGACTGCATAGATGCTTATATCGAACTCAAATCCGCGGATGTGACGAGGCTTAGAATGACCACACATCCAGTGGAGTTCTCTATGTACTACAGCCTGTAGATAATCTAGCGCCTACCCAAAGTAAAATGGTTTGGCGAACTTCAGGGGGGCTTACTAGTTTTTTGAGGTCGGGGTCGGTGGTTTTGAGTCTGGGCTAGGCACGTGAAGCCCTATCTGGTTGCAGGAGCTTGTGAATTAGCCTGTCTGGCTGTGGGACATATTGGGAAGCTCCTTTTGCAAGTCTGTAGTGTAGTCGTGCTGGGGTGTCAAAAAATTGCGGCCCGGATCGATGGGCCCGAATCGGCATCCGAGGCTCTAGCCGTTACAGCAGGAATTGTTTTGGAACAGCACACCGAACAGGTCTTTTAGTGGGACACAATCCCAAAAATAGCTTAACGGCTAACAAAATTCTGCGGACGATGACAACTGCCGTTTTGTTAGTTAATGAGAATTTTAAGATCTTGTACGTAAATGCGGCTGCAGAGAGCCTACTAGGACTGAGTGAGCGTCAAACGGTTGGCCGATCTATAGCGGATCTGGTGCTTTCTTCCGAAGAGCTAGAGGGATTATGTCAAAGGGCAGCCAATACTGGGGCGACATATGGCGGCCAGGAGCTTGTTGTTAAGATCTCTGGACGCGATCTTGTGTTGGACTGCCGGGTTGCTCCGATTGATCAGAAAAGTGGCTGTGTGCTGTTAGAGCTTTTCGATAGACAATCGGACCGGCAAGCGCGGAAAGAAGCAGAGCTCATTTCGCAGCGGCGGATAAGTCGACGGATTGTTAGCCAATTAGCCCACGAGATTAAGAATCCCCTAGGTGGGCTTCGTGGTGCAGCGCAGCTATTAGAGCGCCAATTACCCGCAGCAGAACTTAAGGCATACACGCGTGTAATTATTGAGGAGGCGGATCGACTCGCGACTTTAGTCGACGGAATTTTGCGTGCAGGGGGCGAGCAGAACAAAGAGATGATCAATCTGCACCAAGTAACGGAGCATGTGGCAAATCTCGTCGAAGGAGAAAAACCGGAGGGTGTTGAATTGGAAAGAGACTATGACCCAAGCCTTCCTAAAATATGGGTTGATCGTAGCCAGATAATTCAGGCTTTTCTCAATTTGGCCAAAAATGCCCTACAGGCGCTCGACGCGTCGGGCCGGATGACTTTCAGAACCCGAGCTCTTTCCAATTATTCGATGGCTGGAGAGCAACATCGTTTGGTACTATCAGCTGAGGTGGAGGACAACGGACCAGGAATACCAGAAGATATTAAAGAAACGATTTTCTATCCGCTTGTTACTGGCCGGAACACTGGGACCGGGCTTGGACTGACCATTGCCCAAGACTTGGTAAGCCGCAATGGAGGGTTGATTGAGTTTGATTCTCGGCCCGGACTTACCCTGTTTCAAATGCGCTTACCAATTCGTTCCGCCCCAGGAAAACCAAAGCCATGATTCCCTCGGCGTTGTCTGTCTGGGTAGTTGATGATGATGAATCGGTGCGTTGGGTGTTGGAACAGGCCCTGCGCCAAGCTCGCATGATACCGCGATGTTTTGAATCAGGCGCCGGTCTTTTTGAGGCCTTAGAGGCTGAAAAGCCTGATGTCCTGATAACAGATATCCGCATGCCAGGAATGAGTGGGCTTGAACTTATGGATCGCGTAACTGCGAACTACCCGGGTCTGCCAGTGATTGTTATCACGGCCCACTCAGATCTTGATAGTACTGTGGCAGCGTACAAGGGTGGGGCGTTCGAATATCTCCCAAAACCGTTTGATGTGGATGATGCTATTAAGCTTGTCACAGACGCTGCGCACCAAAGAACACGAGGGAAAAGAAACATCCAACAACCTGCTGCTGTGCCCGGGATGATCGGGCACGCACAGTCCATGCAGGAAGTTTTTCGTGCCATTGGCCGACTGTCGCGTTCTAGCATGAATGTGTTAATTACGGGTGAATCTGGGACCGGAAAGGAGCTTGTTGCACGCGCCCTGCATCAGAATTCTCCTAGAGCCGCGAGGCCCTTTGTTGCGCTTAACACTTCTGCGATTGCCCAGGATTTGCTAGAACCAGAGCTGTTTGGTCACGAGAAGGGTTCTTTCACCGGGGCGGACGAGCAAAGGATAGGTCGCTTTGAGCAAGCTGACGGGGGAACTCTTTTTCTAGATGAAATTGGTGACATGTCTGTAGATCTCCAGACACGCTTATTGCGTGTGCTTGCAGAGAGCGAGTTTTTCCGAGTTGGCGGACAGAGGCCAGTACGAGTTGATGTGAGAGTAATTGCGGCCACCAATCAAAAGCTAGATCAAGAGGTAAGGCGGGGACATTTTCGGGCAGATCTTTTTCACCGACTCAACGTTATGGCAATTGAAGTTCCTCCACTGCGGGCGCGGAGGGAAGATATACCTGACCTCGTAACATTCTATATGGACCAAGCTGCTAGCGAATCAGGCGTAGAACCAAAGGGGCTTAGTCAGGAGGCCTTGGAGGTCCTTGTGAACTATGACTGGCCGGGGAATGTCCGTGAGCTCGTAAACATGTGCCGGCGCATTACTGTTAAGGCAGCAGGAAAGGAAGTAATAGCTCGAGATATTCACCACGATCTTTCTGGACCAGCTTTGGGTAGTCTATCTACAGATTGGACTGACAAACTAACTGAATGGGCAGAGGGCCGGCTAGTTTCTGATGAGGCTTCCCCGCTATTATCGGAGGCGTTGCCCGCGTTCGAGCGAGCGTTGATTCTTGTGGCCTTGCGCCAGGCGCGTGGCAAGAGACTGGAGGCAGCAAAGCTTTTGGGGTGGGGGCGCAACACGCTGACGCGAAAAATAAAAGAGCACGGATTGGAAGAGCCTTACTAGGTGTCGAAGCCTAACTTAATAAGAGATACAACGCCGGTAGCAGAAACATAATTTTATTTTTGGTAAATTTTTTGGGATGTGTTGGAGTTATGATGCGCTTGAGTGTTCGATTGTTTTCATTATGGTTTCGGCTAGCTCTAATGCCAATACACCTTCCAGCCCAGGAACCTGGCAAGGGCGGTTTTCTAAAATTGATTCGGTGAATGAGCGAACCTCCGCGAGCAGCGCATCTTCCTTCTCAAGACTCCAATGTTCATTTTTTAGTGTGTCTTCGTCTGCTTTTGCACTATTGTCGTAAGTGATAAGGCTTAAATCTCCGGCCTCAAAATCAATTGAAAGATACTGCTTGTGCTGAAAAACACGAAATTTTCTCTGCGTGCTCTGCGAAACCCGGGAAGAGGTAACATTAGCAACAGCGCCAGTATCAAACTCAATTCTAGCGTTAGCAATGTCTATGTCATCTGTAAGCACACGAATACCTACGGCTGATACATTTGTTGGTTTTCCACTCACGAGGGATAAAATTACATCCAGATCATGAATCATAAGATCGAGCACAACGTTCACCTCTGTACCTCGAACCTTAAAAGGCGCAAGTCGATGGCACTCGATAAATTGCACATCGCTTAAGCGTTTTTTGGCTGCAAGCAGCGCGGGATTAAACCTCTCAACATGCCCTACCTGCAACTTTAGATCACTATCGTCGGCTAGCTTAGTAAGACTGGCCCCCTCTTTGCTGGTTGCCGTCATAGGTTTCTCCAGCAGCACATGGATACCGCGCTCAAGGAAAAAGCGCGCAAGCTCGAAATGTGCTGATGTGTTTGCCGAAATGGTCACTGCATCCACTTTGTTTGCGAGCAGTGTGTGGTCGGAAAAAAATTCCGTTGCACACTCTTGGGCAACTGATTGACCAATGGTGGAATTTAGATCACAGACTCCTACAAGGGTCACATTTTTGAGCATTTGATATTTTTGGGCATGGAATCTACCTAAATATCCCGCTCCTATGACCGCTGCGCGCAAATTTTTCATCCTCTTAAGATACCTTTTTCGGATGCTCGAACGAAGTTCATTAAATGATCAACACTCGGGGATGGTAAGCATTCGTCAACAATTTTTTTTGTCACTTCTTCCATTGTGAAAGAGTTGTTCATAAGAATTCGCAATGCGCGACTTATATTTCTTATTTCGTTGGCGTCTAATCCAGCACGCTGTAGCCCTACGCGGTTCACCGCGCGCAAGGATGCCCACCGCCCATCCGCGATGGAATAAGGCGCGACATCTTTGTTAACCAGCGTACCCGCAGTGAGAAAAGAGAGCTCTCCAAGTCGAACAAACTGCGTGCAGCCCACCATGCCGCTTACGACCACTTTTCTCTCAACAGTAACGTGGCCCGCAAGCTGAGCAAGGTTAGTAATTACGACCTCGTCTCCTATTAAGCAATCATGGCCCACATGGGCATAGGCCATTAGGAAGCAATGGTTGCCAACTTGTGTAACCCCACTCCCAGTACTGCTCCCAAGACTAACGGTAGCGCATTCTCCAAAGCGATTGTGGTCACCGACCACGAGCTTACTAGAACTATCATCGTGCGCGAGATCCTGGGGCGGGCCACCAAGGGCCGCTCCTGCCTGTAGGTGATTGTATTCGCCAATGATGACTTCTCCGCGGGGGCTGCCCACTCTCACATTAGAATCTAGGGTTGTGTGGGCTCCAATTTGGGCATTCCCAGAAATAACACAAAAAGGTCCAATCTCGGCCTTGGGTGAAATGATCGCTTCTTTTGAGACAACGGCGGAGGGATGAATGCTCATTGCCGGACAATACCGCGAAAGACCGGGTTATCGATAGAGCAATTTAAGTGTGTAGCGAACCCAAGCCGGATGACAGAGGGCTTGGCTTGTTCTTTGGTGCATAATCTCATAACGATGCCAGCTAACCTCAGCCCAGAATACAAAAAAGCCGAACAGGCCTTCCGAGAAGCAAAAGAGGACGGAGAACGTCTAGTTTGCCTTAAAGAGATGCTGCGCACTATTCCTAAACACAAAGGGACAGAACATCTACAAAGGGATATTAAGAGCCGGATCAAGCAGCTCGCAGAACAACTCACAGGCCCGAAGAAGGGAGCAGCGCGATCAGGGCCAGCGCACACGGTCCGCCCGGAAGGAGCGGCCCAACTGGCCATAATTGGTCCACCAAATTCTGGTAAATCGAGTTTACATAGGCATTTAACAGGGTCGCGAGCCGAAATAGGCTCCCATGGCCACACTACCCAAAAACCCATGCCTGGCATGCTCGCGTTTGAAGATATTCAGTTTCAGCTAATTGATCTTCCGCCAATTGCGGCCGACTACATGGAAGGTTGGTTCGTAAATGCGCTGCAACCTGCACAAGGGGCACTGCTTGTGGTGGACATATCTGACCCAGCATGTACAGAGCACGTGGGTATGATATGCAGGCGGCTAGAGGAGAAGAAAATTGCCTTGACAGAGCACTGGCCAGGGCTAGATCTGGATGAGCGAGTTCCCATTGATACAAATTCGGACATTTCGGATCCATTTCGGATCTATCTTCCGACCCTACTTGTGGCTAACAAGATAGATCTAGATCAGGGCGCCGAAGATGAAAATTTGCTTAGAGAATTTTTAGGCAATCGTTTTCCCCTTCTTGCTGCCTCAAGCAAAAGCGGTGCAGGGCTAAATGAGATTGGGCCATTACTGTTTCGGGGGCTTGAAATTGTTCGTGTCTACACCAAGACACCAGGAAAAGTCCCTGAGATGGACAGGCCATTTACTGTGAAGCGCGGCTCGACAGTACTTGATGTAGCGCGTCTAGTGCACAAGGACATAGCAGGCTCGTTGAGGTATGCGCGTGCATGGGGCAAGAGCGTCTTTGACGGGCAGCAGGTAGGGCCAGAACATCCCTTAGTAGATGGAGATGTGGTTGAGCTTCACATGCGATAAGCTTGTGTCAGCCGCTTAGTTGCAAATCATCTTTTCTGTCAGTATCCAGCGTTCCTATTAACTGTTCTATGTTTTTTATGCGATGTTTCTCAAGGTAGGCAGAAATTCCAGTATTTATTTTTTGTGCAGCCGTAGGATCCCAAAATAGGGCCGTGCCCAAACCCACCGTTGTAGCACCCGCAATTAGAAATTCAATGGCATCGTGGGCCGTTTCTATTCCTCCCTGCCCAATAATCGGTATTCCTAGAGGCCCGGCTACCTGATAAACCTGATGTACTTTAAGTAACGCAATGGGACGGATCGCAGGTCCAGACAGCCCTCCCTGAACATTTCCAATAATGGGCTGCCTGGTATCGACCTCTATAGCCATACCCATGATGGTGTTGATCACGGACAGGCCGTCACTGCCAGATTCGATGCAGGCGCGCGCATTAGCAGCGATGTCTGTCTGATTAGGAGACAACTTTGTGATTAGTGGTTTTTTTGTCGCTTTTCGGCAGGCATCAACAACTCGGGCTGACATCTTTGGATCATTTCCAAACGCGACGCCGCCTTCCCTTACATTAGGACACGAAATATTAATTTCCATAGCGTCAATGGGCGAATCATCGAAATGTTGGGTTACCTCAGCATACTCAGCAACGGTAGACCCACAGATGTTGGCAATGAATCGCGTTTCAGAGAAATCCAACTGAGGTAAAATTTCTTGGACAACAACTTTCACGCCAGGATTTTGTAGGCCAATCGCATTAAGCATGCCAGCCGGTGTTTCCCAAACCCGATGGGGAGGATTGCCCAAGCGCGGATTTAATGTAGTGCCTTTCAGCACAACAGCGCCGACCTCTCGGTTGGAGAAGCCCTCGATTCGAGTATATTCCTCTCCAAAGCCCACGCAGCCTGATAGAAGCACGATGGGCGAGTTAAGGCTGAGGTCGCAGAAGTCGAGTTTTAGAGAATTATCCATGTTTTTTGCAAGACCCGGCATTATCCTGAGCCAATTATAAGGCGGATTAACTGTCATACTCCTAGATGTGTTCCATCTAATTTTATATGAGCCTGAAATTCCTCCCAACACTGGGAGCGTAATCCGGCTTTGCGCCAATGTAGGTGCGACGCTACATCTTATTCACCCCCTAGGATTTCAGATGGATGAAGCAAGCCTTAGGCGCGCTGGGCTCGACTACCATGAACTAACGAATGTGTTAGAACACAAAACGCTTACAGCGTGTGTTGCACATATTAAGCCTCAGCGGATTTACGCACTGAGCACAAAAGGAACCGGTTCACTTTTTCAGTCAAATTTTCTTACAGGAGACGCTTTTGTATTGGGCCCCGAAACACGGGGATTACCGAAAAAAGTTTTGGCATTGTTTCCGGAGTCGGCGATTCTCCGCATACCGATGAGACCTGGAAACCGAAGCCTCAACGTGTCAAATTGTGCCGCAGTGGTACTTTATGAGGCGTGGCGACAGGGAGAGTTCAAAGGGGACCGCTCGATTTCCTAGTGGCCCGGACTACTCTTTCGCCATTGGGCGGCGCATCAGGTTAGTAACTGCCTTCTCCGGACTCACTCCTTCGTATATGACCCTGTAAATTTGTTCTATGATAGGCATATCAATTTCTTGTCGTGCTGCGACTAGATGGGCTGACTTTGCGGCATAGTAACCTTCCACGACCTGCCCGCTCTCGCTTAGTGCTTTTTCAGCCGTGATTCCTCGAGCAAGCGCAAGGCCGAATCGACGATTTCGTGATTGATCGTCGGTGCACGTCAGCACGAGGTCGCCTGCGCCAGAAAGGCCCATGAAGGTATCCTTTTGGGCGCCCAAAGAGACTCCCAGACGTATCATTTCAATAAGGCCTCGCGTAATCAGTAAGGCGCGGGCGTTGGCTCCGAAGCCAAGTCCGTCCGAGATTCCAGCGCCAATGGCTAAAACATTTTTGGTTCCACCCCCAACCTCAACTCCGACCATGTCGGTGGATGGGTATGCGCGAAAAGTATCAGTAGCAATCAATTTTGCTAAGCGCAATGCATAAGCTTCATCTTTTGAGGCGATCGTTACAGCGCTGGGTAATTGCGCTCCGACCTCAGCAGCAAATGTCGGACCAGAAAGTACCGCTGTAAGAGCCTGTGTCGACATAACTTGCTCAGCTACTTGGTGTGGTAGTAGCCCTGTCTCAGGTTCTAGTCCTTTAGTGGCCCATACAAGGGATTTCACTGGTATCTGGGATGCATAAAGACGCTCTAAGGTTTCTCGGAACGCATGGCTTGGGACCGCAACGAGTACGTCTTCAGAGTCAGTAACCGCGTCTCCGAGCTCGGTGGTGACACTAAGTGTTTCAGGAAAATCTACGCCCGGTAGATACGTTGTGTTAGAGCGTTGTTGGGACATTTTCTTAATCTCATGCGTTTCTATGCCCCACATCACTGTGTCTCTACCCGCGCGAGCAAGCTGAATGGCTAGGGCGGTTCCCCAAGAGCCAGAGCCAAGCACCGCGATTCGGCTTTTGGTATTAATGAGGTTCCCCAAACGTACCTGCTAATGATTGCCCACCCACATTGCTGTCATCAGAGGTTTGCTGTTTTAAGGCTTGGGCGTATAGGGCATCGAAGTTGATCGGTTGGAGCAGGAGCTGTGGAAATCCGCCCTTAGATACCATGGTAGCTACAGCCTCGCGCGCGAAGGGATAAAGGGCCCCGGGGCAATAGCTCCCCACCAAAGTACGACATTCGTCAGTTTTGTAGCCTTGAATCAAGAAGATCCCAGCTTGCTGTAATTCTATTAAAAACAACGTCTGATCCTTGTCTTTTGCCTCAACTGTCAGAGTTAAGACAACCTCATGCAAGTCAGGGGCGACTTCCTTTGCGCTGGACTTAATGTTGAGTTGGGTTTGGGGTGCTATGGTTTTTGAAAAAATATCTGGGGTGAGGGGAGACTCAAAAGAGATATCTTTGACATATATCTTTTGCAACACAAGTTGCTTGCCTGTGTTCTCATGAGGCGTGTTTGGAGGTTTAATCGTCATATGGTTGCTTTTCATGGCTTGGAGGGTGTGTGCCACAAGCCGCTAAAAGGCTATCTAGTTCACCACTTCTATCCAGTTCCCTTAAGTCTTCAAAGCCACCGATATGTCGCTCGCCTATAAAAACTTGGGGCACTGTCCGTTTTGCGCTGCGGTCAATCATTTCTTGACGGAGCGCTGAGTCTAAAAAAACGTTAATTTCTGTGAAGTCCGCACCCTTAGTTCGTAAAAGACTTTTCGCAGCCACGCAATAACCACAATTTAAGGACGTGTAGATCACGATGTCTTCAGTACTTTTCTTGGGTGCATTCATTTTACGAGAGGGTAATTTTCTCCTTGCCAGCCTCTGATCCCATCTTTAAGGCTAAAAACTTTCTCACAGCCTGTTTTACGCAGAAGATGCACGGCCTTGCCAGAGGTTACCCCAGTATCACAGACCGTTAAAAGTACCTTCTTTTTGTGTTTGAGCAGCTTGTCTGGAAGCCCCGCCATCGGAATGTTTCGAGCATTAACGATATGCCCAGCCTCATAAGCATCAGCGTTCCTTACGTCAACAATTATTGCGCCTTTATTGATTAATTTTACCGCATCAGTTGCAGAGACCTGTGTAATTCCCTGGGCTTTCAGCCTCAATTCATAGAACATTACGGCGCCCCAGGTTCCAAACAGGCCGAGAATGAGGTAGGGATGATTTCCAGCGAATTCGGCCAATTGGCCCATAGTGATGATATTGTTTTAGTTGCGGCGCGGCATTATAGCAGCCAGTCCATTTCCCTCGGTGTACTTAGTGAATAAACTGTTTCTTCGGGGGGTGTTTGTACACACAATGATTCAACGGCTTACCTTAATTTTTTTGATCGGTACACAAGGCTGGGTAGCACTGGTAGCCTGGGGGCAGACTGAAGAAGGGCAGGCGTTGCAGGGGGTGCTTAGGGAGCTCCAAGAGCTTGAGGACCGCGTTGCACAGCAGGAGGAAGACCGCGAAGAAGGCTATCGACGTTTGCGCTCGGTAGAAATTGAAATTTCTAATACATCTAGGCGGCTAAGTGGGTTGCGCGCGCAAAAAGCCACTGCGGCTGCACGAAAGGAGGGCTTGTCCAAGGAAGTTCAAGCAGCCAAGGATCGATTAGATCAGGAGCGTGACCAGTTGGCGGAACAGATTCGAGTCACTTACCTGTTAGGACGTCAGGAAAGGCTTAAACTGCTTTTTAGCCAGGAAAGTCCGTCCAGGCTCGGCCGCATGTTGGTGTATTACGATTATCTCAACACAACCTTTAGTACGCGCGTAAATTCTGTTATCAAAAATGTCGACATTTTGGCTCAGCTTCTTAGTGATACTGATAAAACAGCTTTAGCCTTACAGGAACTAGAGCAAGCTCAGGAAGGGGAGCTTAAAAGACTTGAGAATGCAAGGGGGGAGCGGGCACTTATGCTTGCTCGTATGGATGAAGCGATTCGGCGTTCCAGTGGGCAAATTGACCGGCTTCAAGAAGAAGCGCAGCGGCTGAGCGAGTTAGTTAAAGACATACAAGATCGCCTAGAGGTTTTTTCTGAAAGCGAAGAGCCTTCCTTTTCGAACACAAAAGGATCCTTGGGTTGGCCCGTAACGGGCTCACTACTACGGGATTATGGTCAGCCTCGCGCAGGTGGAGATCTAAAATGGAATGGTGTTTTACTACAAGCCCCACTTGGGGCGCCAGTAAGTTCTGTGTACTACGGGCAAGTGGTATATGCAGACTGGTTGCCTGGACTAGGCTTGTTAGTCATTGTTGATCACGGCGGGGACTACATGAGTCTTTATGGCCATAACGAGACGATTTTAACTGAGCTAGGGGCGCGAGTCAGTTCCGGCGAAACAATTGCCCTTACGGGACAGTCGGGGGGGCAAGATCAACCAGCACTCTACTTTGAGATCCGCCAAAATGGTGAACCCGTTGATCCTCATTTTTGGATTAAGGCGAGACAGAGTGAACGTTAAAGGGAAATCTGTGTGAAGGGGCTCTTAAGTATATGCATTTTTAGCCTGTGCTAAGGTGGACATATTAGGTAACTGGGCTTTCTAGAAGAAAGATGTTTTCAAATTTAAGAAATATTTTTGGTTTGCTGATAGGCGCGGCTATGGGGGCAATTATATTTTTTGTAAGCACTTTTTTTTCCCAACACAGGACCTCATTTTCGGAGGATAGATTTGAGGCTATCGAAGAAATGCGGACCGTGACTGAAGCTATAGAGCGGGTACGCCACGAATTTGTTGACCCCGTCGCAGATGATGTACTTATTGCGGGAGCTATCCGAGGGATACTTTCAGAGCTAGATGAATATTCACACTATCTTACGGTAGAAGAATATGCAGAAATCCAGCGAAATTCAGCTGGTAGTTATACGGGTGTGGGATTGAATGTTTCTCTCGAAGGCGGTCAAGTTACAGTGGTTGCGCCACCACTGGAGGGAACTCCAGCACAACGTGCAGGAATTCTCCCGCTCGATGTAGTGCTCTCAGTGGACGGCATGGCTGTAGATGGCGAGAATTTGGAAGAGACGGTCGAGCGCCTTCGCGGTGTCTCGGGTACGGCTGTAACGATTGACGTGCGCCGCAAGGAAGAGACAGGAACGCTACGTTTCTCATTGATACGCACCAACATTCAGGCGACAACTGTTTATTCAGAATACTTGGGTGATGGTTATGGCTACATTAAATTGACTGGTTTCTCTGACAGCACCGCTTCAGAGCTTGAACGCGCAGCTGATCGCCTCATAGAGCTCTCAAAACCAAATTTGCTGGGGGTTGTCTTAGACTTACGTGATAATGTCGGAGGTGTATTTAGCGCCGCAGTAAAGGTGGCCGATGCCTTTTTAAATGAAGGGCTCATTGTTCGTGGTAATGGACGGGCTAGGGATGGCCGCTTTGAAGAACTTGCAACTCGAGGAGATATCCTGGGGGGAGCAGCATTGGTTGTATTGGTAAATGGCGGTTCGGCGTCAGCATCCGAGATTGTGGCTGGGGCACTTAAGGACCATAAGCGCGCGCGCTTAGTAGGGGAAAGAACCTACGGCAAAGGTTCAGTCCAAACCGTTATACCTTTAACTAACGGGCGGGCAATTAAAATCACAACGTCACGGTACTTCACTCCGTCAGGGAGCATTATTAATGGTACTGGCATTAAGCCTGACATTTTGGTTTTTGCAGGACCTGTAAGGGCCCGTTACAGTGAAAATAGCAATTTTGATCTGGTACGCGACGATAATCAGCTGCAAGAGGCCTTGCGTGTCATAGGTTTCAATCTCTCAGGAACCGAATGATTAGGGGCTACCCAACTCAACTGAGGTGGTTAGCAGTGGCTCTGGTTGTGTTTACTTGGGCAGTCTCTCTTGCATTGCCAGCCTTGGCAGTCGAGGGAGCGGGTGTACTCACTGGCTGGGACGTTTTAAAAGTCGGCTGGCAAGGGATCGGAGTTAAGTTGCTAGCTTGGTATGCCAATCCGCTGTTTGTTGTTGGAGTTGTAGCTTTTGCTGGGCGCTTCTTTGGATTCGCTGGAGTAGTGTCGGGTTTCGGATTAGTACTTGCCCTCACAAGTTTTGCTGCGCGCGAGATTGCAGCGGAGTCAGGATTTCCGTTGCCAGCCCTTACGCTAAGGGCCGGATTTTTCGTCTGGTTGGCTTCTTTATGTATTTTGCTGGTTATTTCTTGGCGCTGCCGGGCCCTAGCTGTGGCAGAAAAGACGCAATAGAATGGCACGTGGGGGATTGACCACCATGGCGGCGGCCCGTAGAGTGGCGTTATCGCTGCTAGGCGATGCCTTGGAAACGATTGGCTGAAATAGTAGTGGGTACCTTGTTACCTACGTAGAACAGTAAAAGCGCCGGTCGGACTAGTGCTCGATTTAACACCGTTGGTCGGTGCACTACAATTGATAAACGGCGTGAGAGTTTTTTAATGAATATTTATGTTGGAAATTTGTCTTATACGCTTAGCGAAGAAGTGTTAAGGGATGCTTTCGCCGAGCATGGAGAAGTGACGTCAGCCAAGATCCTTCGAGATCGTGATACGGGTCGGTCCAGAGGATTTGGTTTTGTTGAGATGCCAAATCAGAGTGAAGGTGAAGCAGCTGTTAGCCAGCTTAATGGACAAGATCTTGATGGGCGCGCGCTTCGTGTAAATGAAGCACGGCCCCGCCCGCCCAGAGATTAAGACTATCTACATGCCCTAGGGAGACCCTGAGCGTGGATCTATCCGAGGTTAGCTTATCTCCAGCTTTCGCATTTTTAATGGGAGCTAGTCTGCTATTTGATGGGGGGTTGCAATGGAAAGTCGTCCGGTATGAATTTTATGTGGACGCAGATGGAGAGGTTAAGAAAAACCGTGTAGACAGCGGAGTGCAATGGAGCGGCAACCCACCACGTGCGACGCGCACATCAGATTGAGAAAGGTTGCGCCCGTAGCTCAGCTGGATAGAGCGTTCGCCTCCGGAGCGAAAGGTCAGGGG
>CAYXIJ010000038.1:0-13067 GCA_964465375.1 uncultured Gammaproteobacteria bacterium
ACCCGCCGAGATTACCACCGTCCCCGATCGGCTCACTGGTAACAAAAAAGGTCATTGGCGTACCGCCCAACATGCCATGCTGCGCGACCGCCCCGGAAGAACTTGCAGCGCACAAAATCAAAGTCGCCGCAGAAATTCCATACTTTCCCATTAGCGCCTCCGCTTCGATCATATATGCCCCTCAGAAGATACACTGCCTACTTGCCAATACAAAAGCTAGAGAAAATTTCTCCCAATAAATCATCGCTAGTCAATTCGCCCGTAACAGCGCCGAGTGCGCTTTGAGCGAGCTTCAGTTCTTCAGCTGAAAGCTCTAGTGCCTGGGCACAAACCAGTTGGTCTACCGCGTTCCCGATATGATCTTGTGCTCGCGTAAGCCCTTCAACATGTCTAGAGCGAGCACTGAAAGCCCCAGCAGAGTTACCTGCGTAACCAGCTGTTTCCTTAAGGTGCTCGACCAGGAGCGGCACGCCTTCGCCGGTCAGTGCTGAAATGCGAAAACACTTGACGCCTTCGTAACTGAAAATGCCGGCCGCATTTTCCACAAGGTCTACCTTGTTGCGAAGCAACACCCAAACGGCGGCGTCCCCAAGTTCACGACGGGCTTTGGCGTAATCCTGTTTAATGTTGGACTGGATGTCTGTTACCCACAGCACACAATCTGCTCGCCTGAGTTCCTGGTGTGCCCGGCGCGACCCTTCGGCTTCCACGGGATCGTTTGATTTTCTCAGTCCCGCAGTATCCGCAACACTGACCGGCAGGCCATCCAAAGATAAATGTTCATGCAATACATCGCGCGTCGTGCCGGGAATATCCGTAACGATTGCCGAATCGTGTCCGGAGAGCCTGTTGAGCAAACTTGACTTCCCTGCGTTAGGCGGGCCAACGATCACTACACTCAGCCCGTCTCTTAGTGCCCTTCCCTCCCGCGTCTCCGCTAACAGCGATTTTGATTGTGCTTTCAGATCTTTCAGTTGGTGCACAAGTCTTCTTTTGCTCTCCAGTTCCAACTCCTCGTCCGGAAAATCAAGTGACGCCTCTATTTGTACTCTCACTGCAGTAAGTTCTTTTTGAAGCTCATAGACGGACGCTGAAAACCGCCCATCTAGTGAGCGCAGGGCTGCACGCGCTGCCTGTCTCGACCCGCTGTTCACAAGATCGGCTATCGCCTCCGCCTGCGCTAAATCAATCTTCTCGTTAAGAAAGGCGCGCAAGCTAAACTCACCGCGCTCCGCCGCCCGAGCACCCATCCTGTAGGCGCTTGTAAGTAACCAGTTGCTCACGACCGCTCCGCCATGCCCGTGCAGTTCAATCACGTCCTCTCCGGTGAAAGACCTTGGGTGTGGGAAAAAAAGCATAAGGCCCTGATCAATTCGCTGGCCCTCATCATCCCGAAATACGCATGTGTGGGCTTGCCGCGGCTCCGGTGAAATTCCGCCTATTCGCTGCCCAATGGCAAGGGCCTCTGGTCCCGAAATACGAATAATCGCTATGCCACCCAGGCCACTCGGAGTGGCCAGTGCGGCGATAGTGTCCTGCTGTGCATTGTGCAAAGCTTAATCGCCCCGCCTGTTTATTGGGCCGCCACAAGTTTGTTGATGCGCCACTGCTGCGCAATGGATAAAACAGCATTGGTTAGCCAATAAAGCACCAGGCCCGCGGGGAAAAAAGCAAACATTACTGAGAACGCGACCGGCATGAACTGCAAAACCTTTGCTTGCATAGGATCCGTCGCTGGAGATGGGTTGAGCTTTTGCTGAAAAAACATCGCGGCGCCATTTAGAACAGGAAGTATAAAAAACGGGTCTCTTGCAGACAGATCATCTATCCATAACATAAATGGTGCCTGCCTCATCTCTACGCTTTCAATCAGTACCCAATAGAAGGCAAAGAAAAAAGGCATTTGTATCAGTATGGGTAGACAGCCCGCTGCCGGATTTACCTTTTCTCTTTTGTACATCTCCATGGTCTTGCGGGTAAGTTCTTCCCGGTTGTCTTTGTACTGCTCCTGGAGTGCTTTCATGCGGGGCTGCAGCTGACGAAGTTTGGCCATAGACCGGCCGCTCGCCGCGGTCAGCTTATAGAATGCTAGCTTTATGAGCAGGGTAACGAGGATGATGGCAAGCCCCCAGTTGCCTACATAAGAGTGTGCCTTGGAAAGAAGCCAGAAAAGAGGTTGTGATAAAAGCGTTAATTTACCGTAGTCGACTGTTTGTTCCAGTTTGTTTCCGGTCGCCGCCAGCTGATTTTGAAGTTTTGGTCCCACGAAAAGCTGAAACACAAACTCTAGTTCGCTGCCTGGAGGAACTTCCTTAACACCACTAAGCGCTGTTATTACATAATCTGATCCGCGTACGGAAGCTTGGTAATTTATCTGCTCGTCCGGTGGCGGGACAATAGCTGCAACAAAATGATGTTGGATGCCAGCCAGCCAACCACCCATATTAGATTGCACTAACGGGGTCTCAGCCAAATCATCAACATCTAGCTTCTCATATCCATTCCCATCGGACAGCACTGGCCCTCTAAAAGAATATGAATCAACATCAGTAAATGAGCGTTCAAGGGGGATGTTTCGACGCACCATTTGCGCATAGGCAGCGCCCCGCCAAATAACATCAGATCGATTTTCGAGCAATACTTTAAGCTCAATGCCATACTGCCCTCTTCGAAATGTATAAACTTTCTCTGCTCCCAGCAGACCCTCTTCCTCCCAGCTTAAGCTGACCTGAAGTTCTTCCTCATCCAAACCAAGCACATATTCCGGCCTCGCGCTCTGAAACACAGCGAGGTGATTGGGCTCTATATCCTCCTCAGCTGTTCTAAGGCCGCTCTGAAAAACCCACCGCTCAGCATCAACAAAATCCAATAAACGCATTGGCACATCTGGCACATCTTTGTCTACTGGGTAATCAGACAAATCAACACGGACTAGATCGCCGCCTTGTTCATTTATAGTTACATCCAATACATCGGTACGAATGCGGACCGGAGCAGATAACGATTGTTGGGGGGGGTTGTCGCGTGACAAAACTGCCGAGAGATCGGGCGCGAGCTCGAGGCCCTCTACTAAAATTTCTGGCAGCTCTTGTTCCGAACCACTGACCTGCTCCTCTGGGACTATTGGCTGATAGTCGGTAACCCATGCTCTGTAAGTTAGCCACATGAAAGCAAACAGTCCCAGCCACAAAAATAATCTAGGGTTATCCATTTCGTTTTTCGTCTGCCTTCTGCGTTAATTGCCGAAAGTGTTTTTCTAGGCTTCTTTTCAGCATGTTGTTTTCTTCGGCCACGGCCGCTGGGCGAGCTATCACAACAAAATCCCAGTCCGGCAAACCATTTTGGCAGCGAAAGGCTTCTCGGGCCAGCCGCTTAAGGCGATTTCGAACCACGGCTTTAGAAGCTACTCGCTTTGAAACAGCAAGTCCTAGCCGGGGTGCATTGGAGTCGTTTTCTTTCCCTAACACCGTAAAAAATCTATCAGCGCATCGCGATGACCCGCGAAATAAGCGGGTGAAATCCTTTGAGCGCGTTAGGCGCAGGTGGTGGCCGAAATCATCGGATGCGGGCACCGATTTACTTACTCCGGCCCCACGCCCTTAGGGTGCGAGTCGGGCCCGTCCCTTTGCTCGCCGGCGCTGAATGACTTTGCGGCCGCCCTTGGTGGCCATGCGGGCTCTAAACCCATGATTTCGTTTGCGCCGCAGGTTGCTTGGTTGGAATGTTCTTTTCATTACTAACTGGTTTTTGGCTGCCGCCCGGTGCTAAAAGTACTAGGCAAAACAAGGAGATGTGCTTATCCGAGAGAATTGCCGGACTCTACGCGGGAGCACACACTCTGTCAATAGACATGTGTGAGCTTAAACTGTGGATAACTTTCTCGGTCCCGTATAGACTGAAGGGCAACCCTGGGGGCCCGCCCCCAATTCGATAAAACTAATAAAGAAGTGTAGTGACAGAGAACCCAGCGGTACACCCGTCCCTTTGGCCGCAGTGCGCTCGAGCGCTTAAAGCAGAGCTTTCTGAGCAGCAGTTCAACACGTGGATCCGGCCATTGCAGGCCATTGAGGAGGGTAGCGTGCTTACTCTCTTGGCACCGAATCGTTTTGTGGTTGATTGGGTTAAGCAACACTGTTTGGATTTAATTTCTGAGGAAGTAAGGCTAAGCTCAGATTCTGGAAGAGCCTCGGTTGTCCTTGAGGTTGGGTCCCGACACAGCCTTCCTGTAGTAGAAAACCTGCCTTCGTCCTCGCCCAGGCTGGGTTCCTCCGAGCCCAAGGTTATTGGTAGTCGCCTTAATTCGCTCTTTACGTTTGATCAATTTGTGGAAGGTAAAAGCAACCAGCTTGCTAGAGCTGCTGCCGTTCAAGTAGGAACCAATCCCGGCCACGCATATAACCCTCTTTTTATATACGGTGGTGTCGGTCTTGGAAAAACACACCTTATGCAAGCTATTGGTAATGTGATTCTTCAATCTAACCCCACCGCAAGGGTTGCCTATATACACTCAGAGCGCTTTGTTAGCGATATGGTGCGCGGGTTACAGCACAACAAAATCTCTGCCTTTAAAAAAACATACCGTACCCTTGATGCTCTTCTTATCGATGACATTCAGTTCTTTGCTGGAAAGGAGCGCTCTCAAGAAGAGTTTTTTCATACGTTTAACACCTTGCTTGAGGGTCAGCGCCAGATTGTACTTACCTGTGACCGGTATCCAAAAGAGGTGGTGGGGCTTGAGGAGCGTCTAAAATCAAGATTTGGTTGGGGCCTTACGGTTGCTATTGAGCCCCCCGAACTGGAAACGAGCGTTGCTATCCTTATGAGTAAGGCGGCAGTAGAGCATTGCCAGTTACCTGAAGAGGTGGCTTTTTTTATAGCCCAGCGGATTCGCTCTAACGTTCGTGAGCTTGAGGGGGCCCTAAGAAGGGTAATGGCAAACTCAAGGTTTACCGGGCAACCCATAACACTTCAGTTCACAAAGGATGCGCTAAGAGATCTCCTCGCCCTTCAGGAGAAACTTGTTACTATAGAGAACATCCAAAAAACTGTAGCGGAATACTTTAAGATTCGTGTAGCTGATCTTCTTACTAAGCGCCGAAGCCGGTCTATTACGCGCCCGAGGCAAATTGCTATGGCTCTTGCAAAGGAACTTACTACCCACAGCCTGCCCGAAATAGGTGATGCGTTTGGTGGTAGAGACCATACTACTGTATTGCATGCGTGTCGCCGTATTAAGTTTCTTGGTGAAACCGAGACCCGAGTAGCGGAAGATTATGCAAACCTATTAAGGGTACTGAGCGGGTAGTGTGTAAATGTTGTGTATAAAAATATTATCCTTATTTTTTCACACCTCTTGCACAACAATACCACCCATTATTAAGGGGTTTATTAAACACATAAGTATTTGTTTTTTAATGATTTTTAATGTTTATCCGCAGTTTTTTTGTTGATTATTATAGTAATAACTAATTAATAGTATTAATAATAATATAATTAGGTAAATAAAATATGAACCTCAAAATACCACAGGAACTTTTATTAAAATCTCTTCAGGCGGTTATTGGTGTGGTGGAACGCAAGCAAAACATGCCCATACTAAATAATATTTTACTAACCCTCACCAACGAAACACTAAGCATTACTGCAACCGACCTAGAGGTCGAACTAGTTGCCGAAACAAAAGTTGAAACAGAAACCCCAGGAGAAACCACTGTTCCGGGCCGCAAACTCTACGATATTTGTCGTGCTCTTCCCGATGGTGCCGACATACACATAAACCAAACCAACGAAAAAGTAACCGTTAGAGCAGGAAGGAGCCGATTTACACTAGCAACCCTAAAAGCAACCGATTTTCCGGTGGTAGATGAAGTTGCAGCACAACAAACCATCAGGGTTCCTCGAAAGGACCTAAAAAGACTACTTCAAAAAACTCATTTTGCAATGGCCCAACAAGATGTAAGGTATTATCTTAACGGGCTTTGCCTTGAAACAACCAACCAAACATTTAGAGCGATAGCAACAGACGGGCACCGTCTGGCGCTATCTGAAGTTGCACTAAAAGAAGCAACGGACCTTAATGAGCAAGTCATCCTGCCGCGAAAGGGCGTTATGGAACTAGAGAGGCTCCTTGATGACGAAGGCGACCTAGAATTAAGCCTGGGCTCAAACCACATTAGGGCCCAAATAAATAACATCCGTTTCACCTCTAAACTCATCGACGGACGATTTCCCGAATATGATCGGGTTTTGCCGAAAGACTGCCACCACGTAGTTACAGCGGATCGAGGTCTTTTAAGACAAGCCCTACAAAGAGCCGCCATTCTCTCCAACGAAAAGTATCGCGGCGTCCGTCTAGACCTAGATGAGAACAAAATAACAATAGAGGCAAATAATCCCGAACAAGAAGAGGCCGAGGAGGCCTTAGAGGTACAGTATGGTGGCGAAAAGATGGAAATCGGCTTCAACGTTAACTATTTACTAGATGCCCTAGGTGCTGTGGAAGAGGATCAAGTCGAGCTGGGGTTATCTGATGCAAACTCAAGCTGCCTTATTCGAGCACCGGGTACTAAGGCTACTCGGTATGTAGTAATGCCGATGCGGCTCTAAGGCCCCCCAAAACGCTGTCCAGAGTGCCACTGCAAAATCTTTGTATAGAGTCGTTTAGGTGCCTAGAGGACGACCAATTAGCCCTCGGCCCCACACGAAACTACCTTTTCGGATCGAATGGAGCGGGCAAAACAAGCCTACTAGAGGCAATTCATCTGTTGGGACGAGGGCGATCTTTTCGAACACGACAGACGAGACGGCTAGCGAGGCACGAAAAACAATCATTTTCCGTCTCTGGGACAACAGTTGACTCAGAAGGGATCAAGAACCGACTAAGCCTACAGTTTTCTGATGGAAGCTTAACTCCCCGGATTGATGGCTCTAGGGCAAAAAGCATGGCGGCTTTGGCCCAAAGGCTACCAGTCCACGTTATAGAGCCCAACATTCACTCTCTTGTAGAGGGACCACCAAGCAGGCGCCGAAGCTTTCTCGATTGGGGTGTGTTTCACGTGGAACAAGGCTATTTAGAGGCTTGGCGAAAATACCGACGAATACTGGGCCAGCGGAACAGCGCCCTTAAAAGGGGCACGGCACGGCAAATGCTAGATATTTGGACCACCACCTTAACCGAATCAGCGGAGCTAGTGAATGAGCTTCGCTCCCGCTATGTTGCTCAGATGGGGTCGCTCCTACAGCCAATAGGCCACAAATTACTTAATACAGCCATAAACCTCGAATATCGTTCTGGCTGGGAAGGCGGCTCTTCCTTTAAGGAGGCCTTAGAAGCATCGTGGGACAAAGATTGCACAATACGCACAACATCGGTCGGGCCCCACCGAGCAGACTTGGTATTGCGCATGAACGGTAGGAGGGTTCGGGAGGAGGTTTCGCGGGGACAGCAGAAGTTACTAGCAGCAGCTCTCGTGTTAGCACAGACAGAGCTTTTTGTAGCCACTTGCGGGAATGCTGGAATTTTATTGGTAGATGATCCGGCGGCGGAGCTCGATGAGCGTTCCCTAGGGCGCCTTCTGCGAGTGCTTGATGCCTTGCCGGCGCAACAAATTCTAACGGGCCTCTCTGAAGCAATGTTACCACCCGACCAGGGGGCCCCAGTGTTTCACGTGGAACAAGGAAAAATCACCAGAGTGGTACAATAGGACGAACGAAAAAGGATAAACTTCTGAATGAGCCAAAACGAGTATACTTCTAAGAATATCAAGGTCTTAAAGGGACTTGAAGCAGTAAGAAAACGCCCCGGCATGTACATCGGCGACACCGATGATGGCACTGGCCTGCACCATATGGTTTTTGAGGTGGTTGATAACTCCATTGACGAAGCTTTGGCCGGTCACTGTACCAATATTAATGTTTTAATCCACTCGGACGAGTCGGTCACCATTGAGGACGACGGTAGGGGGGTGCCAGTGGATATTCATCCGGAAGAGGGCCGCTCGGCCGCAGAAGTAATAATGACGGTTTTGCATGCGGGGGGAAAGTTTGATGATAATTCCTATAAGGTTTCCGGGGGGCTTCACGGTGTAGGCGTATCGGTGGTTAATGCTCTGTCGGAGGTTTTGGAGCTAACAATTCACCGCTCTGGGGCTACTCATCAACAGATATATCATATGGGTAAGCCCGCTGCGCCTATTGCCCAAGTTGGTTCAACAGACCAAACGGGGACAGTCATTCGTTTTAAACCGAGCCCCAAGATCTTCTCTAACATTGAATTCGATTACGATATTCTAGCTAATCGACTGAGAGAGCTGTCTTTTCTTAATTCCGGGGTGTGCATTAGCTTGGCTGATGAGAGAGACGGGCGTAAGAATGCGTTCAAGTACGAGGGAGGCATTAAGGCTTTTGTTGAGCGCCTCAACCGCAACAAAAACCCCATTCATTCTTCGATCGTCTATTTCAAGGAGTCTCGAGACGAGGTTCAGGTTGAGTTGGCGCTCCAGTGGAATGATAGCTATCAGGAGAGCACGCTTTGCTATACGAACAATATTCCCCAACGAGATGGCGGAACTCACTTGGCAGGCTTCCGCGGCGCGCTAACCCGCACCCTCAATGGATACATAGAGCGGGAAGGCATTGGCAAGCGGGAGAAGGTTGGCACCTCGGGCGATGATACACGGGAAGGCTTAACCGCGGTCCTGTCCGTAAAATTGCCAGACCCAAAATTTTCCTCACAGACGAAAGACAAGCTGGTTTCCTCTGAAGTTAAGGGGGCTGTAGAGACTGCTGTTGGGTCCCGACTAGAGGATTTTTTGCTGGAACACCCCAATGAAGCAAAGGTAATAGCAGGCAAGATTATTGAAGCGGCGCGGGCACGGGAAGCCGCCCGCAAGGCAAGGGAAATGACCCGCCGCAAAGGTGCCTTGGATGGATCCGGTCTGCCAGGAAAGCTGGCCGACTGTCAGGAGAAAGACCCTGCCCTTTCTGAACTTTTCCTCGTAGAAGGAGACTCCGCAGGAGGTTCGGCCAAACAGGGGAGAGACCGTCGAACACAAGCTATCCTGCCGTTGAAAGGGAAAATACTCAATGTTGAAAAAGCCCGACTAGACAAGATGCTTCAATCTCAAGAAGTGATTACACTGATCACCGCGCTTGGCTGCGGAATCAAGGGGGACATTGAGCTAGACAAGCTGCGATATCACCGGATTATCATCATGACGGACGCGGACGTTGACGGCTCACATATTCGGACTCTACTTTTGACCTTCTTCTATCGAACGATGCCGGAATTGATAGAGGGCGGACATGTATACATTGCCCAGCCACCTCTCTATAGATTAAAGCGGGGTAAACAGGAGCAGTACGTCAAAGATGACGAAGAGCTAAATGAGCTTTTGTTGGCGAGCGCGATGGACAAGGCCCAATTGTTTGTGGGGCCAGATGCACCGCCAATTCAGGAAAAAGCACTGGAAAGCCTCGCCAGTCGGTATGCTGAGATTAATGTTATTACCGAAAGATGGGGGCGCCGCTATGATGGCAACGTGCTCAGAGCCATGATGTGGCTTCCGGAGATAAAGAAAAAATCGCTGACAAATCTCAAACGCTTTCAAGAGTGGTGCAACCAGTTAGAGGAGAGGCTTAAGGTATTAAATGGTGCGGGACCTCGCTATACGGTCCGTTTTCAGAAGGAGGATAAACCTGAGCCGACTGTTTTGGTAGAAAGGGAACACCATGGGGTAACCAGTTCCAAGTTGATTCACCGGGGATTCTTCGCGTCGCCGGAATACAGACGCATCGCTGAAATAGGGGCAGAACTGAAAGACTTAATCGAGCCGGGTGCCCGGGTTAGTAGGGGCAAGGAGACCAAGGAAGTCTCAAGCTTTCCCGAGGCAATTGACTGGTTGATGGACCAAGCGAAACAGGGACAAAGCATCCAGCGCTATAAGGGCCTTGGGGAAATGAATCCAGATCAGTTATGGGAAACCACCGTGAACCCTGATAGCAGGCGACTGATGCAGGTACAAATACCGCACGCAGCAGCAGCAGACGAGGTGTTTTCCACCCTTATGGGAGAAAGCGTTGAGGACCGCAGGGAGTTTATAGAAAGTAATGCCCTAGCGGTCGCGAATCTTGACGTCTAAGTTGGGGTGTGAGGTTTGTGATTGGCGTCGCCCGCCCCCATTGGAGCATTGATTTTTTTTACGGCGCTTTCGATCCACTCCCTAACTTGATCTGTAATATCCTGCGGCGATAGACCTTCAGTGCTGATGGGGGGGCCAATGCGGATCGTTATGGTGCCGGGTTGCTTTATCCAACTACGCCTAGGCCAAAATTTACCAGCGTTATGCGCAACAGGCACAATTGGACGGCCAGCTGCAGCTGCGAGAAAGGCACCACCCAAACCATAGCGCTTGCTTTCTCCGCTGGCGACACGGGTGCCTTCCGGAAAAATCATGACCCACAAACCTTCGTTGAGCCGCTGTTGGCCCTTTTCTATAACCTGTTCCATTGCTGTTCTTCCGGCACGGCGGTTAATAGCAATAGGTTTGTAGAGCGGGAGGGCCCAACCTAAAAAAGGAGCCCACATTAACTCTTTTTTTATTACCCAAGTTTGCCTTGGAAAGATAAGCACCTGAGCTAAACCTTCAAAGGTAGAGGAATGCTTAAGCAAAACCACTGTATTTTTTTTAGGCAGATGTTGTTGGCCTTCTACGACATAATCCAATGAACAAAGCGTTTTCAGCAAAAACAGTACGGTCTTTACCCAATGTCGTCCCACGATATAGGTGACACGATGAGGAAGGGGGGCGGTGAGCAATGAAATAACCGCATAAACGGGCAACGATAGAAAAAGATACAGGGTGAATATCACCGAACCCAACGACTGACAAAAGTTTCGCATTAGCTGTTTTGCCTATAACACTTTTAACATTGCCTACCGAAAGGCACGGATTTCTGACAGCTTGTCCAGGACATGTTTTCCATAGTTCAACCTATTTGCATATAAAGTTTGTTACGCTAATTGACTGTTTATATATGTGACTAATTCTTTTGTTGGTAAGCGCAATTGCTTGCAGGTATCTCGGTCCCTAACAGTAACTGTATTGTCTGAAACCGTATCACCGTCTACGGTGATGCAAAAAGGCGTGCCGGCCTCATCTTGACGCCGGTACCGACGACCAATGGCACCTTTCTCGTCATAGAATGAATTAAAATTTTTCGAGAGAGAGCGGTAAATAGCCATAGCCTTTTCTGGCATGCCATCCTTTTTAACAAGCGGAAAGACAGCTGCCTTGATTGGCGCGATTCTGGGGGCCAACTTCATAACAATTCGTTGTTCACCTCCCACTTCATCTTCAACATACGCGTCACAGAGAAACGCCAAGGTAGCACGATCAACGCCTGCCGAAGGCTCTACTACATGGGGTAAATAGCGGCGCTTTTCTTTGTCAGATTCAGCGTCATCGAAGTAGCGTAAGTCCTTACCGCTTGCCTTCATGTGTTGACCTAAATCAAAATCAGTACGATTTGCGATTCCCTCTAACTCACTGATTCCAAAGGGAAAAGAATATTCTATATCCGCACACCCTGTAGCATAATGGGCAAGTTCGCTGGAACCATGTTCGCGCAGGTGGAGCTTAGAAGAATTGATACCCAAATCGAGATACCATTGCAGCCGGCGATTACACCAGTATTTGTACCACTGGCCAGAGTCGCTTGGTTTACAAAAGAACTCAATCTCCATTTGCTCAAACTCTCGACTGCGAAAAGTAAAATTGCGTGGATTAATTTCGTTTCGGAAGGCTTTACCTATTTGCCCGATTCCAAAAGGAAGCTTAACTCGCGCGGTGTCGCAGACGTTTTTGAAGTTGACAAATATGCCTTGTGCGGTCTCGGGCCGAAGATAAGCAACACTGGATTTATCTTCTAGGGCCCCAACCTTGGTTTTTAGCATTAACTCGAAAGAGCGGGGTGCTGTAAGCGTCCCGGGCTTGCTGGCACCCGGGGCAAAAACTTTTACACGCAGCGCATCTTTTGTCAGCGCATCCTCGAGTGGCTTGATCTGAAATTCTGAATCTGTTCCCAGCTTTTTCCTTATTGCCTTGATGCGTTTTTTGTGAGGTATCAATAGTTCAGCGTCAGGGGTTTTTCCAGCTTCACCAGGAGATGCAAAAAAGAGATTTTCGAAGCTTGCATCTGGGGGATGATCACCTCCCACAATCAGCTGAAAAACCACCAGCTGATCAGCTCTGTAACGCCCCTTAGTCTCTCGGCAATCCACCATTGGGTCATGGAAGCCGCCAACGTGACCACTAGCTTCCCATACCTTCGGGTTCATCAAGATGGCTGAGTCAAGTCCAACCATGGCAAAACTAGACGGAGCAGATGGCAGGGTGACAGTCTCATCATGACTTAAAATCATGTCTTCCCACCAGGCCTTTTTGATATTGCGTTTTAATTCTGTGCCAAGAGGCCCATAGTCCCACGCACCGTTAAGTCCTCCATAGATTTCGCTGGAGGGAAAGACGAACCCCCGCCGTTTGGCAAGCGAAACAACCTTATCCATTAGTGCCATAATTCGTGACGCTCCTACTTTGTTTGAGTGGTCAGGAGCAAGTATAGCTTGGTGCAGCCAACAGATTTGTGCGCTCAATTCGTGAGGGCCACTTTTGCAGTTTATTCAACCTTATTGGGGCTCCACATTTGGCACCTTTTTGGTGCATAATCTAACCTAGGGCTAGGCGCTTCTGAGCGGATCGTCTGGGACCCGTGGTTTTTGTCTCGCTAAAACAATATGCTAGAGCGGATAAGCAGCGGGAAAAAATAACTAACTTTGTTTGCTTCAGGGGTATTTTGTATATCTAACATAAAACTAACAGATGTATTCGACTACCGACTGAATTAAACGAACCAAACGGCTTACGAAAGAACTGTCATAACAAATTGAGGAGGAGCAAAGTAGCTCATGAAAAGTAAATTGGAATATATTTGGCTCGACGGCTATACGCCAACACAGAGCCTGCGAAGCAAAACACGTGTTGAGTCAGACTTTGGTGGAACACTTGAAG
>CAYXIJ010000039.1:0-12726 GCA_964465375.1 uncultured Gammaproteobacteria bacterium
GATGTCGGTGAGGTAATATTCGCCCTTGGCGTTGTCGTCGCCGACGGCGTCGAGCAAGCTCACGAGATGCTTGCCGTCTACCGCCATGATGCCGGCGTTGCAAACCGGGATCGCGCGTTGATCGTCGCTCGCGTCGCGATATTCGACGATCGCCTCCAGCCCGCCGTCGGGACCGGTGACAAGCCTGCCATATTCGGCCGGGTCGTCGGGTCGGAATCCCAGCACCACGATCGCGGGATCATCCGCGCCGCGCCGGGTCTCCAGCATTTTTTCGATCGTCGCGGTGGTGAGCAGCGGCGTGTCGCCGAACAGGATCAGCACATCGCCGTCGAAACCGGTCAGGAACTGGCGCGCGGCCAGCACCGCATGGGCGGTGCCGAGCGGCGGATCCTGGATCACGGTGGGTGTCGGCGCGACCGCCTCGGCCACGGCGTGGCCTTCACGGCCGATCACGACTATCGTGCGATCGATCGCGACCTCGTCGAGGCGCGCCATCAGGTGGCGCACCATGGCGCGGCCCGCGACCGGGTGCAGGACCTTGGGCAGATCGGACTTCATCCGCGTGCCAAGGCCCGCGGCGACTATGATAGCGGCGGACTTCCGGGTCTTCATAGCGTTCCGGTCGTTCCCCTTTCTCGATCAGCGCCGGACCATGCCATAAAGCGATCGGCAAGGCCAAGCGAGATGTTCGCTCGATGTTTCACCCGTGTTGGCGACGGAATCGCCCACGGCCCCTCAAAATGCGTTACGCGGGTAAACCAGGCGTTAATGCTTACCGTTCGTTAACCCGGGCGAGATGCGCGATCACGGCGCCCCATCTTGTGTCGATCTCGATCCGCACCGGCACCCTCGGCACACGATCCATCACACGGCCCAGCCAGACCCGCGCGGCGCGGTCGGCGCGCCCCCATCCGCCGTAGGATTTGCGGCGCTTGAACCCGCCGAGACGGTCCATTTCCGCGCGGCAGGTCACGGTCGGCCCCTGATAGATGGAATAGCCGTTCTTGCGAAGCTTTTCCTCGCCGAGCTTTTCCAGCACCAGATCGTAGCGGCGTCTTCCGTCGAACACTTTCACCCGCCCGGCGCAGGCGCGGTCCCTGTCGGTGGCCCGCGCGATCACCAGGATCGCGCTGGCCAGGTCCACGGTGCCGCGCAGATCCTTTCCCGGCGCGTCGGTTCCCTCGGATTTCGGGCGCGCATCGGTGACCACCGGGCGGCCGTCGTCGAACCGGATATCCACCCAGCGTTCGCGTCCGCGCCATGCATTGCGCTGGCCCGCCGCCAGCGGCCTGACATTAGCGCCGACCATCCGCCCCCGCGAATAGGCGCGCATTTTCCACGGAAACATGCGCCCGATCAGCCCCAGCGTATGGAACTTCATTTGCAACGCGTATCGGGATGGGCTCAGCGCGAGATCGACGCCGAGGCCCATGACCTCGAAACCGCCATAGTAAATGCGATAGCCCAACGCCACGTCGCGCGCATGCGCGTTGCCGGCAAACGATCCGGCCACACACAGAACCAGCAGCGATGATCGCAGGGCGCTCATCCGCCCAATCCCCGTCACGAAGCGATGAAACCGGACCCATCATAGCAATCGCCGCGCCATTTGGCCCCTTCCTTGACACACCGGGGGCCGCCGCCTTAAATGCGCGCGCTCCGGGGCGCGTAGCTCAGCGGGAGAGCGCTCGCCTCACACGCGAGAGGTCGCTGGTTCAAACCCAGCATCGCCCACCAAAAGATGATCATCTCAAGTATTCCCTCGCTTCGAGGCTTTTGGGCTGATATTAAGTGCTGTAACGTTCCCAGTGACTTTATGTGATACCCGGCCAGGCTCACGATTCCTTATGCCATTTTCACGCCAAACTAAATCTTCTAGTTGACTGTTGTCCGTTGAATACCCCTTGACACCCTTTATTAGAAGCTTCTGAGCCCTCTTGCAATCAGCCTTGTCACACGCCTCCGATAGCTGATCTAACAATGGTTTAAAAATATCCCATTCAATGAAATCTTCTTGGGCGCGTAGAATCCTCTTGTGGGCAGTCCCTCCCACGTTTCTACCAATCAGAAGCTGCTCGTGGAGTTTCTCGCCCGGTTGCAGCCCTATGTATTTGATCTCCACGTCACCATCAGGCTCCGACTGATCTTTAACAGTTCTTCCCATAAGATGAATCATTTTTTTAGCTAAATCCACAATCCTCACTGGCTTGCCCATATCCAGCACAAATACATCACCGCCCTTGGCCATTGATCCAGCCTGAAGAACTAGTTCGGCGGCTTCGGGTATTGTCATGAAATACCTATCCACGTTTGGATGAGTTACCGTGACCGGACCACCATCACGAATCTGCTGCCGAAACAAGGGTATTACAGATCCCGAGGAACCCAGCACGTTACCAAATCTCACCATCGAGAAAACTGTACGGGTATCACAAGTATTTAAGCCTTGCAGCACGAGCTCTGATAGTCTCTTTGACGCGCCCATTACATTCGTAGGCGAGACAGCTTTATCTGTAGATATAAGTACAAACGACTCGACACCACTCACCATAGCCGCTTGTGCTGCATACAAGGTCCCAAAAACGTTGTTCTGGATCCCTTCAAGCATATTACTCTCTACCAAAGTAACATGTTTGTAAGCCGCTGCATGGTAGACGGTCTCAATATCATAGGCTTGCAGCACATCAAGCATACGGCTCTTGCTATCAACAGACCCAATCAAGGAAACAACCTCAACATCAAAATCGTTCTGCTCAATTATCTCCTTAAGTATTCGGTCAATCGTGTACAAGGCCGCCTCAGAACAGTCAAATGTGACCAATCTTCGTGGGCCTAGACGAACGATTTGACGACAAAGCTCAGAACCTATTGATCCACCCGCACCGGTAACCATTACTGATTTTTCATGGATCCCCGCAACCAGTAATTTTTTATCTGGCGGAACCGCGTCCCGATCCAATAAATCCGCCGCATTTACCTCAGCGATCTCCGTTACCTGAGCCGCTCCGGAAATTAAATCACTAATATCTGGCATAGTCTGTACGTGGATCTGAAGTCCTTCGAGACCATCAATAATTTCTCGACGGCGTCGGCGGGATACAGATGGAAGTGCTAAAAGTACTCGAGAAACACCTAAGCTTGAGACCAATTCTGGAAGAAAGCTGGGCGAATAAATCTCCAAACCATCCACAACAGTTCCCTGAAGAGCGTGATTATCGTCAACAAAGGCTACCGGAATGAACTTTCCGCCTCCTGATATTGCCGAGCTGAGATGTGCCCCAAAAGATCCTGCCCCATAGATGACTACACGATCCCCAGTGACTGAGCGTCTTTGAAGAAACAGCCTTGCGGAGAACCGGCTTCCTGCAAGATAAAGCAAGGTCGACAAACCAAAGATAGTGCCAGTCTTTAGGGCAACAAGACTTGAACTAATTAAAAAGATGCTAATGACTACAGCTACCGTGGTAATCACAGCGATCTTGAAAGCAGCAATGACCAACTCCAATCCCATGAAGCGAACCACGGAACGATACAATCCATAATGTACAAGGCAAAAAAGCGCTACGCCGACAGATGTCAACCACGGCCATAAGGACCACCATACAGCCGATGCAGGCGCTACCAACCACAATGAAAATGCCAGACATCCTGGTATAACTCCAGCATCAGAAATCACCATAACAGTCCGCTTGGTTCTGCGAGAAAGCACTACCAAACGACTGGCAATAGAATTGGCCATCAGGCTGAAAAATAGTGGCCTAAACTTCCTTTTTTCTGATCTGATCATTACTAATCTTAACGCCCTATTGAAAAATCAACGGCATTTTATCACCAACCAAATATTATAGAGTTTTTTTGACTTGATAACACTGGCAACGTGCCTACCCTTAAGCGCAAATTCAAGAACTAAATATCCTTATATTGTTCCTCTAAAGGAATGCTCAGCCTTAAATCCAAGTGACTCTAGTTTTTTTGAAGAGTAATTGGAGTCCTGAAATAATTTTTTGACCTTATACCTTAGATTTCTACTGAATAAAGAAGGGATTAGAAACATAACATATGGAATGTGCCACTTCGGAATAGGCTTACCTAAAGAATGGCATATAGATTCATAAATTTCTCTTGACGAATATGACTTTCCATCTGTTGCTATATATATCTGATTCCTTGACCTCTCATCCAAAGCTACTAACCACAAGGCTCTGACTAAATCATCGACATGAATCAAAGATCGAGAATTATTGATAAAAGGCAAAGGAGGAAAAAATCCTTTTTCAATTGCCTTATACATTTGCAGAAGATTGCCCCTTAAGCCAGGCCCATAAACTAGGGTTGAGCGAACGATAGATATATGCATTTTTGATTGAGAGCCCATATCTAGCAGCTTCAGTTCTGCATCCCTTTTTGTCACACCATAAATACCCTCAGGATCTCTCTGGTCAGTTTCAGAAATTATCTTTCCTTGGGCTGGACTTCCTCCAGCCTTTACGCTACTAACAAAAATAAAATTCTTGACTTTATTTGCAGCAGCCATTTCTGCAATTTTTACAGTTGCTTCCGTATTAATTTTTTTGTAAATATCAATATTACGCTTACTATTTATATCATGTGTACAACCGGCAAGGTGAAAAACAGTCTCTACATCGCGGAACACTTCAAAGGAAAGCGCCTCTTTTTCAAAATCACAAAATACTGCTTCCTCAAAAGCAATATCTTTTTCCCTTAAAACAACACGAACAGAGATATTTTTTTTTACCAAAAACCTGTAGAGCCTCCTACCAACAAATCCTGATGCTCCTGTAACTAATACTTTCATGTCTTGTGTTCGTTGATTAAAAAAATACTTATAGACATTGATTTTTTTTAATATTACCTATCACTCTGGCCGAAATTATCATTAACAAAAAAACCTCGCTGAAATCTATATTTAGATTCGCTCTAATTACTCTGTGCTCACGTGTGACCATATGCGTAAAATAAGAAAATAAAGTAAATTACTCCACACACAAAACCTAACCAAATGACTTTAGCAGCTATAGAATGCAGGCAAAATGTTGTACTCGAACGTAATTTTTGATCTTGATGGAACTCTAATTGACTCCTCCGATAGCATTGTAGCGAGTTTTCGTACCGTTTTTAGTGAATTTGGGCTACGCCCAGTGAAACCGTTCACTTCGGATCTCTTCGGGCCCCCGCTGATGGAAATGCTCCAATTATTAACAGGAACTCAAGATGAAGCTGTTTTGCGGCCTCTCGAGAGGGCGTTTAAGGTCCATTACGATAGCAAAGGTTATAAAGATACCAGGGTTTACCATGGTATCGATAAGTTACTTTTAGGCCTCAAACATAGCGGAATTAAAATGCACATCGCTACAAACAAAAGAATTAATCCAACAAAAAAAATTCTTAATTTACTTGAATGGAACAATTTTTTTGAGGGCATTTATGCCTTAGATTCCTTTTCTCCACCCGCCAAATCAAAGACAGAACTTCTTGAAAGGATAATAGTGAAACATAAATTTAAGCACAATAAGATTGTTTATATAGGAGATAGAAAAGAGGATAAATTTTCCTCTGAGAGTCATGGTATTCCTTTTATTAGGGCAAACTGGGGGTATGATCCAGTTTCTGTGCCCGACGATAAAGTAGCGACGTCTCCAGCCAGCCTACAGATAATGCTCGCCTGAACTATCTACACTTCCATGAGCTAAAAAACGCAAAAGATGAAACAATTCTTGTTATTGAATATCTGAAAGACTGATCAGTCTTTTTTCTTCATTTGAGACCCTGATCGCTTCCATTAACTTCGCCTGATCAAGAAGATCCTTCTCAAAGTCATAAGGGTTTTCTATTTTTTTTGTTATAACATTACAAAAAATATCAAACATGATCTTAAATTGATCTATGGGATCAATTACTGTTTCAAATACCTGGTCATCCTGATGAAGAAATACGCTCGTCTCGTAATGAGGGGGCACTGCATAGGCTCTTTTCGTAGAAATTTTTGCCATACTACCCCAGACACTATATTTAGACTGATAATAATTATTAAAGCCAGACGATATGAATGCATTTTTTCCGTTTTCGTATCGTAGAATCATGTCCGCTGACTTGTCGACCTTGTAATTTTCATCAAACTCCAGATGAGACAATACACTTATCGGCTCTTTCCCAAAAACTAACCTGCTAGCATAAATCGGGTAGCATGTAACATCGTTTAAAACTCCCCCACCCAATTCTTTCTGCCACCGAATATCATCCTCAGAAGGCGGAGGAAAGCCATAAATGCCTTGGAAATTTCGCACTTCCCCAAGCTCTTTTTCTATTAATTCTTTAACTTTTTGGTGTTGTGGGTGATATCTAAATGAGAATCCCTCTAAAATTCTTTTGTTGTTCTCTTTAGCCGCTCTAACCATTTTCAACGCTGAGTGATAAGATGTAGTAGCAGATTTTTCACATAGTACATGCTTCCCTGCCTTTAGAGACTTAATGCTCCATTCTTCATGCAACCCAATTGGTAAGGAAATATAAATAGCGTCAACATCGCTATTTATGACATCGTCATAATTCCCAAAATGCTCACAATTATACTTTTCCGACCAAGCTTTACTTTTTGAGGATGAACGGCTGCCAACAAAAACTGGTCGAGCAAGTTCTGAGGATTTCATAACCGGAAAAAAACTTTTTTCGGCTATCTTGGAGCATCCTAACAAACCAAATCTCTGAGTCATTGGGGTACTACTAACCCTTAGATTTATAAAATGGTGAGTCTGGGTCTCCGTGATCTCCCGACCCCATACCTAAATTTTCGTGTACGATAGGAACTTCGCAGTCATCCCATTTTTTTGTCAAACATACAACTAGGGTGCACTCTGATATCGCGAAAAAAACATGCCTGACTCCTTTTGGCGTTCTCGTGCATGTCCCACGTGACATGAATATGAATTCATCCTTAGATGTTTCTTCATCTTTATAAATCAAAACTCCTTCTCCAGAGGTTAGGATGTAATATTCGTCAAATTCTGGATGGTGATGATTACCTCTAATCTTGCCCGTTTTAACAATATTGAAATTCATTTCAACAATTGGATCTTCTGGATAAAATGTAAAAATTCCACCACGCCCATCTCTGATAGTATCTAAATTACATGTGGGAGAAAGCTCTTCTATTTTCATCTCAATCTATTCCTAGTTAGTTCAGTTTTCTATATCTATAATTGAATCTTTGGATATCACTCTCGGGTTTGGCATTGGAACAATAAATTTTCCACCTCCCAAAATATACTCCCTCTCTCTTTCAATAAAATAATCAGTTAAATGCCAAGGCAAAATAAGAAAATAATCAGGTCGATCCTTTCTGGCCTGTTCCTCAGAAATTATTTCTAAATTTGTTCCTACTGTTCTCTTGCCGAATTTAAACGTGTCTCTATCTGCAATCTTACTTATCATATTTTTATCAATACCAAAAAATTGCAATGTAGTATTTCCCTTCGTTGAGGCACCATACCCATAAATTAACTTACCTTTATCATTTTCATCATTAATAAATTTAATTATAGTATTTTTAATTTCCTCAACTCTAGCTGCAAAGTCAATATACGTTTGAACGTTAGTAAAACCATATTGCTCTTCTTTGGATTTCAGTTCTGCCACACTCGGCTGAGTAATCATTTTTTGGTTTTTCTTATGTTTAATGTAAATGCGGAAACTTCCGCCATAAACATCATTCATCTGGACATCAAAAACTTCAAGATCATGCCTTGATAACAAATTAACGAGAGAGAATAAGGAATAGTATTCCAAATGCTCATGTACTACATTATCAAATCCATTTAGCTGTATCATCGGCTCAAGATAGGCCATTTGTATAATCCATATTCCTTGTTCATCCATACACTGAGCGACATCATTTACAAATTTATTGGGATCCTCTAAATCATAAAACATTGCAATCGAAGTTATCACCATGCATTTTTCTTTAGAATATATTTTTTCAAATGCTTCAAATGAAAAAAAATCGTTAATAATGTTTGTATCTTCTGAGACTGCTTCCTTATAAAGATTAGAAGGCTCAAAACCTACTAGCTGAATCTGATTTTTCTGATAAGATTTTAATAGCGTACCGTCATTGCAACCTATATCAAGAACAATATCGTTCTCTTTAAGTGCTATTTTTTTTTCTATATCATCCGTAATGTCCTCAAGAGCCTTCTTCATGGTTTCATTTACACTTGATCGGAACCAATAATTTTTATATAGATCATCCCTTGAGTAAGTATGCTTTAGTTGTAGTAAGCCGCAATTTTTTTCAGCACAAATTAGAAGATCAAGCGGAACTCTATCGCTCAAGTTGAGCTCAAGATCATCTGTAATGAAATCGTTAGGAAATTGGTCTCCTAAAGATAAAACTGATACTAAATTATCGGAACCACAAACTCTACAGCTATTAATCTCAACAACATAACCTACTCTATTCATATCTTTATTCGCCCGCATTACTCTCTCATATAGCATACATCCATAACATCAATTTTCAATATACTTTTGAATTTTTTTGAACTCATTATTGTAATTCCAATCAGAGAAAATTTTTTCTTTATTCTTCTTCCCTTTTTCAAACAATAAATCCCTATTTCCATATAGATAAAGAAGAGTCTCTCTAATACTATCGCTACTCTCAGGATTACAACTAAACGCATAGCCATCTTTAACAAAAAACTCTTCCCATTCTTTGAGGTCACTTACTAATGGAACTAAACCTAAACCCATATATTCAAACGGGCGCTGTGATGTTCCAGCCATACTAAGCTCAGGCATTTTCACATCTCCCTCTGTAGTGAATTTTGATTTCACATTTTTAACTATAGCCTTACCGGTAAAAGCCAACCCAATTTCAGCTTTTGAGCATTGTTGCAAAAGATCGTCTCTATCTTTAATCAGTCCCACGTATCTCACATTCTTTTCGAGTTTGCGTTTCTCTATTTCATTTTTGATTATTTCGCTATGATTTTTTCCTCCACCAGGATCCCTGTATCGATCAATCCCAGCGATTACCAATTCAACCTTATCCTTTAATTCTTCCAGGGCCTCAAATAACTGAAGGGGTAATTTATCTGGGCCCAAAAAACCAAAACAAAATAATTTTAATCTTCCCGTTTCAGGATTTTCTCTAAACGAAATGCTCTTAAATTCCTGATACCGTGGAAAATTATGAGCAAAAATAGTGTTTTCATGGTCACCCACATCTTCTATAAACTTTACCAGTCGCGCCTCATTTGGAACCAAACAAAGATCGGCAATTCTAGCAAGCTTTTGCCTTGATACTCTTACAAATTCTGGCTTAATTTGAACGCCCTCTCCAAGATATATAGGCTCGAAATAAATCAATTTAGTTTTTTTGCTTAAAGTTTTGATGACATAAGCAACAGGGCATACCAATTTTTCTGAAGCATAAATGACATGCGGCCTCCAAAATATAAAATGCATGAATACCCAAAAGTTGAAAAAAACATACTGTATCTTTTGACGAACTCCCGGGTTGAGATACCACAAAAGCTTTATAGTGACATTATCATTCAATGCCATATCTATTCTTTTAGAGATATCAGGAGCACTCTGGACACCTAAAAACAAAACTTTATACCCCTTTGAGGCTAAAATATTAGAGCCATGCACAACAACCGGCCAGAGAAAGGGATCAGTGTATTGAATATATAAAATCTTTTTCATTGAAAAAAATGCATTATTATTTTAAGTCTTTAGAAATAAATGCTTGAAATAAGCTATAAACTTTAGACCTTTTTTTGATAGATATACAAACTGCCAGAAAAATTTAATCTAGATTAATTCAATTTCACACTGGGGAAATATTTAATTGCAAAATTAAAGATGGATACTCTGGGTGTATCTTGAAAATTAGCTTTGTAAGCTCATCTAGTTCGTTTAAATGAATCTCATTAATGTATGAATCACCTTCACTATCACAAGTTTGTGTGTACACCTTTACTGCCTCGGCTGAGTTTCCTGTATTCATTTTCCAGTCTACACAAACATCTTGGGAAACTATGAGGCTATTTTCTATGTATCGTAGGCCGGTATTTGTAGTCTGCACTGTCGCTATTCTGGCTCCCGGCAGTAAATTGTCCGAACGAATTACCTGCCAGCCATCAAATTGAATAAGATCGCCGCTTTCATTGGCAAATAAAATGTGCCCGGATACATTTACTGCGTGCACAGGCCTCTCTTCACCGAGCCAGTACAAGTTCCAAGCAGCGTCCTCTAGTGCAGTGTCACGATTAAAAATTAGACTTGACAGAAATTGTACCTGGGGTACATAAAAACTAACTCTACTAACCGCACATGCATTGAGGAAAATAGTTGAAATCAGAACAGCAGAAATGCAAAACCACCGTGTTTTCATTAAGGCACCATCCGACTGCGGTGATTGTAAAGCGCATCATATCGCATGCCTCGTAGTTCGTACCATAACGTTTGCCCAAAACCCTCAAGGCGCTGTCCACCATCCCGCTGCAGGTTATGCAGAGTAGTATTCCAGAGGTTTTTTTGATTTCCCGGTAATAGCTTGTCTAATGGAACCCTGAAGAAAAAGCCCTTATCAAAGCTACCCTCGCCAAACTGTGCAGCAGACACATTCGTGAAGGTGGCAAATCCACCTATCATCCAACCGTTATCAAAAGTTCTACGTACTTCAAAAGTAGTTCCAACATCTTTTGCTAAGTACCTTCCAGAATGGACCCCAAGATCAAGATTATAAAACGGCGAAGCCCAGTAGGCGCTCACATGGCCGGTAACAACCTTCCAGTCCAGTAAGCCCCAACCCCTATCATAGTCTCTCCGACGAACTGCATTCAAAGAAGCGCCAAACGCGAATCTTGACTGAAATGGCTGAAAAATAATTTCCCCTCCCGCTCCACTGTACATCTCTTCTAACACTCCAGCATAGGCGCGATAATGCCATTTTTCTTTGAATGTACCTCGCTTTTCCAAATAGAGTGCATCCAGGCCTGTTGCGCCATAGACCAAGTATCGATTGATCTCTGATCGAACATGGGGCAGCGAAGAAGCAGGGGGGCGAGTAGTACTAAAATTATTGGTAATATCATGGAAATAACTTCCCCAAAGATTCCATCCCTCACCAATCTTTGCTCCAACGCTTACCACGGCAGCCAATTGATGTCGCAACGGAACTTCAGGATCAAAGAACTGAACTCGCCCCTTCAAAGACACACCGATCGCCACTTCAGGCCACCGATAAATCGTCGTGTTGGTGGGAGAATCCAACACTCTAGACGGCAAAATATCTATGCGCCGCGCATTGCTTGCCGATATCCGTGTCTGTCCGCGGTTTTGCCGCCTGTAGACAATTGTGGCTGGCTTAATATTATCTTCATTAAGTACCAAAATTATTGTGGTAACAGAAGGTGGTAGATGCGCCTCTGCAAGAGTTAGCGCACGGTGCACTGCATCAGCCGTAAGGCCATACACCATGTTAGAAACTTCTAAAGTTGCAACAGAAGAACCCGGTGGCAGATCAGCCCTGCGTAATAATAGTCCCGACCTTTCAATGTCGTAAAGCAAACGATCATACCAAGATGTGAGATTCAGATTCTCAGGCGCTTGCGAACGATCTCGGGATTCCGTAGAAGAATAGAATCTCGGAGGTGGATTGCGTGGTAAATTTGATTTGGTATCAAAGGAAAGTGACAACCTCAAACCCCACTGATTACCCTGCTGGCGACTAAACACCAAGTTGGTATTGGCCGAAGGCTTCCAATCGAGGGCAAAATTAAATGGGGAGGCACCACCAGCATCATTCATTATTACCCGCTGTTCATGAGAATAGTCATCTGAGCTATATTCCGCTAGTACACGCAGTGGCCAGCCGGGTATCTGATAAGAAATACCACCAAAAATACCCGCCTGGTCTCCCCGAAAAAGACTGCCGAGCCGCAGCTGACCTCCCTGATCACCGCCTACGTTCGGCGCGTAGTCTCCACCAAATCGGTCGCTGAGTAACTTCATTGGATTGTTAATAGTATTGGTTTTTGCGAAACGCCCCCAGCCAAGGCCCAGAGAAACATCAAAATTTCGAAATTTCTTAGACGCCACGACATACTCACCAGCCCAAGCCCCGCTTCCAAAAAAATCCTGGGCGCCCACCGCTATCTGGGGCAGGTACGCTGACTCTTCTAGTAGCCTAGCCTTAAATGCATAGCTTCGATCTCGATGTTGGCCCACTCTGGCATCGGCATATCGAATTCCCTTTACATCATTACGAACGTAACGATAGGTCGCTTCAAGCCAAGGGGTAGCTTGGTAGTTTAAGTTATATATGTCAGCAAGACGTTGCTGGCTAAAGATGATGCGGAACTCACCATCATTCATGACACGGGCTGTAGGTAGATCAATTAACCCAGTGGTACCAAGATCTGAGGCCCGCGCGGATAAACCACTTGTCAGGAGAATTAATAAAAACCAGTTTATCGGGTGCATGGACCACCCTCTTCTGCGCTACTAAAAAGGGCGGCCCATGCCGCCCTTTATAAGGACCGGATCAATCACTCTAAGTAGTTGACGACGATGAAGTCGTAGTTGACACAGTCGTGGTAATTGTCGTTGTCGTCGTCGCTGACGTATCCGTTGTGGTATCCGTCGTTGTCGTCGTCGCTGACGTATCCGTTGTGGTATCCGTCGTTGTCGTCGTCG
>CAYXIJ010000040.1:0-10856 GCA_964465375.1 uncultured Gammaproteobacteria bacterium
TGCATGTGTTAAGCATGCCGCCAGCGTTCAATCTGAGCCAGGATCAAACTCTTCAGTTCAATCATTTTCAAAGATTTCATTTGTGAACGCTTCTATGGGGCGCACAAGGCACCCCTAAGTCGACGCTCTACACCGTTACTTCAGTGCGAGCGCCCACACAAGTTGCTTGAGATAATTTGTTAAAGAGCAGCTTGGTACTTGGTCCAAGCAACTCGCTAGTATAACCCGCTTTGTAGGCTGTCTCCTAGTAGAGATTGCTAAAAACCTAACAAAATACCATTCTAAATCAGCGCACCAACCTGATTTTTGCAAAATGTCTCTTGCCCATAGAATAAACATGTTCCGCATCCACCTGAATGGAAAGCTGCGAATCCTCCACCCGCACCCCATCGATGCGTACTGCGCCCTCCGCTATTTTCCGCCTTGCCTCAGATGTGCTGGCCACCATGCCTGACTTTGAAAGTACATGAGCAACCCACATGTACCCATCGGGAGCTGACAGTTCCACTTCCCGCACATCACTGGGCGGCCGATGATCACGAAAACGTGCTATAAAATCCTTTTTGGATCGCTCTGCTGCCGATGCATCATGAAATCGCGTAACAATCTCATGGGCCAACAAATATTTAATATCTCTTGGATTTTTTCCATCCGCAACTTGGCGCTTATAATCCTCAAGCTCATCGAGAATACGAAAACTTAAAAGCTCAAAATATCGCCACATCAATTCATCCGAAATTGACATCAGCTTGTCGAACATTTCTCCAGCCGGCTCAGTAACACCTATGTAGTTGTCCGATGATTTAGACATTTTATTGACCCCATCCAAACCCTCTAGCAGTGGGGTCGTAATGACTACCTGAGGTGGCTGACCGTAGGATTGCTGAAGTTGTCGGCCAACGAGCAAATTAAATTTTTGATCCGTACCACCCAACTCAACTGAAGCCTTGAGTACAACAGAGTCATATCCCTGAACCAAGGGGTAGAGGAATTCGTGTATGGCTATGGGTTTCTCCGTTTCGTAACGCTTCTTGAAGTCATCACGTTCAAGCATGCGAGCCACCGTATGCTTAGCAGCCAACTGGACCAGCCCCGCCGTACCCAGTTTATTCATCCACCGGGAGTTAAAATCAAGCTTCGTTTTTTCCGGATCGAGTATCTTGTAGACTTGTTCCTCATAGGTCTTTGCGTTTGCATGAATCTCCTCCTGAGTCAAAGAGGGGCGCATACTAGTCTTTCCTGAGGGATCTCCAATCATTCCTGTAAAGTCACCAATGAGAAAGATTACTTCGTGCCCGAGCTCTTGGAACTGACGCATTTTATTCAACAAAACCGTATGTCCTAAGTGAAGATCCGGGGCAGTCGGGTCGAAGCCCACCTTTACCCGTAGCGCCTGCCCTCTTCCCAGGCGTTCCTCTAATTCACCCTCACGCAAGATTTCATCAGTGCCTCTGCGTAGTTCTGCCATCTCCTGATTCACTTTGGATTTTGCACGCTTAGATTGAACATTCATCGTACTATTGAAATTTGCTTAATTACCGAAGTCAAACCACTATAAAGGAATGCGGTGCTGATTCGTAGTCCACTGACTTTAAAGGAAATAACTTTGACCGTCTCTCACTGAACCGATAAAGTACGCGCGGCTCAGACACAGGTAATCCATGAAAACTTATTCAGGCGGCATTCGCCACGATTATAGCGACACCTCTATAAAGCCACTGGCGACCAACCAGTGGCGCTGGCCCTGGTTCCTGCTAGGGTTCTTCCTCCCCTTAATCGCTGTCAGCATAGTCCTGATAAACGAAACAGATTATCCCGAAATACTCTCTTCAACATCTCAGCCAATCGAAGTGATCCCTGAACAGTCCACATTAGTGACGCCTGGCCTAGATAAAACTCTTAGTAATAACGAAACACCTTATCATGAGGCGCCTGAAAAGATTGGCACCAACCTCACGTTGCTGGTAAAGAATGGTGAAAATCTAGACATCCTGTTTCGTCGCAATAATTTAAGCCTCTCGGATTTAGCCACAATGACTCAGCTCCCGGGGATTGGTGAATATCTTAAAATTATGATGCCGGGAGATGTAATCCAAATTACTCACAAAAATGGTGAAATCCTTTCTTTAGAGAGAGAATTGGATGAAATCCAGTTACTTGACATTTCTCGGGGAAGTGCTGGATTTGAAGCGAATATTATCAGTCGTGAATTGGATTTTAGAAAAGTTGGCGCTAATGGAATTATACAAACCTCGCTATTTGAAGCCGGCCAAATAGCTGGCATTTCTGATCTAGTTACGATGAACATGGCTGGAATCTTCCAATGGGACATTGATTTCATCCAAGACGTACGAATTGGCGACGAGTTCACAGTGGTTCACGAAGAGTTGTGGAGAGAAGGAGTAAAAATTAAGGACGGGGAAATTATTGCGGCAGAATTCATTAACCAAGGCACCTCTTATCGCGCCGTGCGCTACAAGACAGATGAAGACAGTCCAGCGGATTACTTCACACCAGAAGGACTCAATGTACGCAAAGCATTTATTAGGGCGCCAGTCGATTTCAAACGGATCAGTTCCAGTTTCAATCTAAATCGCCGCCACCCGATTCTCAACAAAATTCGGGCGCATCGGGGGGTAGATTACGCTGCCCCAACGGGAACGCCAGTTAAGGCTGCTGGTGATGGAAAAATCACTTTTCGCGGCACACGGGATGGGTATGGAAACACTGTAATTCTTCAACATGGAAATAACATCACCACGCTTTATGGGCATATGTCACGATTTGCGGCATCTCGTATTGGTGGCCGAGTCGAGCAAGGCGAAGTTATTGGTTTCGTTGGACAGTCTGGCTTAGCAACAGGGCCTCACCTTCACTATGAATATCGTCTGGGTGGGGTACATAGGAACCCGCGTACTGTGCCACTACCTCCGGCTGATCCGATTCCAACAGAGCACTGGAAAGAGTTTCAAGTAGCAGCTGAGCCTCTATGGCGTCAGCTTGACCTTTACCGGGGTACTCGCCTAACACAATTGGAATGATGCTGACTACTAAGCGTGAGATCTGAGAGGGATAAAACAGACCTATGGACAGGCTTTACATAGGCTTAATGTCTGGGACAAGCATGGATGGTGTCGATGCGGTCATCGTTGAACTTGATGAAACTCAATGTGAAATTCACCAAACCCAAACAACTCCATACCCAAGAGCATTAAAAGAGAAAGCTAGTGATCTAGTTGAGAAACAAGTCACTTCATTAGAAAACCTTGGGGTCCTAAATACCGCACTCGGTCATTTTTTTGCTGAATGCGTTTTAGATCTTGTAAAAAACTCCTCTTTTGAATTAAATGACATCGCTGCAATCGGTCACCACGGCCAAACAGTATTCCACAAGCCAACACGACCAGAACCTTTTACGCTCCAGCTTGGGAATCCAAGTGTAATTGCCGCCCAAACTGGCATCACAACAGTTGCTGATTTTCGAAGCTTAGACATAGCGCTGGGTGGACAAGGGGCTCCTCTAGCGCCCGTATTTCACGACTGGTTTTTTAGCAACCCAGACGAAACAAGAGTAGTGCTCAATATTGGCGGAATAGCAAACCTTACTTTTTTGCATCCAGGCAAGGCTCTGTCTGGGTTTGATTCTGGGCCCGGCAATACCCTAATGGATGCCTGGAGTAAGCAATGTATTGGTAAACCGTATGACACTAACGGGGAGTGGGCGGCCACGGGTCAAGTATTGGAGCCATTACTTACATATCTAATGGCAGATCCCTTCTTTGCTAAAAAACCACCAAAATCCACGGGACGAGAATACTTTAATCTTGATTGGCTTAAGAAATCACTCACGGCAGTCGAACAACTAAAGCCTAACGATGCAGATATTCAGGCGACTCTTTCCGAGCTAACTGCACAAACCATTGCAAGCAACATAAGTAAATCTCATCCATTAACACGAATTATTCTATGTGGTGGCGGTGTACACAATACGCATCTGATAAACAGGCTTAAGGTCTGCCTAGCCAGTACCTCAGTAGAGTCAAGCCGAGATCATGGTATAGACCCCGACTGGGTGGAGGCTACCGCCTTTGCCTGGCTCGCGCGTGCGCGACTTAAGAGCCTAAGAGGAAGTTGTTCCACTGTAACCGGAGCTCGCAAAAGTGCAATTTTGGGTAGCGTATATCTTGGCCCAAGATAAAGAAATTCCTTAGATAAACAATATGGAAGGCTCGAATAGCAAGACCTGAACCTTTTCAGAAGCGCTCTTGAGTCAATCTTAAACGGAAAAAGATGATCCACAACCACATGTCGTGGCAGCATTGGGATTGCGAATAATAAACTGAGCGCCCGACAGATCGTCCTTATAATCGATCTCAGCACCCATCAGGTACTGAACACTCATGGGATCCACTACGAGAACCACGCCGCACTTGGCAACCTCAGTATCCCCATCCTGAATTTCCTCATCAAAAGTAAAGCCGTATTGGAAGCCCGAGCAACCACCTCCCGATATGAAAACCCGCAATTTCAGATCTGAATTACCCTCTGCTTCTATCAGTTGTCCCACCTTTTGTGCGGCTGCCTCCGTAAAATTCAGCGGCGAATCCTCCACGGCCCCACTCTTCTCAACCATTAGTTTTATTCCCCTGACCTTTTTAAAGGCGGCACAACCCCAATCTTGGTATTTTTCGACTGGGCCCTATGGTCATTGCTCTCTTGGCTCTCATGAACAATTCTACCGTTAACTTCAGCCCCAAGTGCCATCTCTATCAACTTGTAATGTATGTTACCGATGACTTTTGCCTTTGCTCCAAGTTTAACGTGCTCAGCAGCGTAGATATCGCCTACCACAGTGCCGCTGAGTGTTAGACAAGGTACTGTAATTGTACCTTCAACTACGCCCTTTTCGCTGATGCTTGCCTCTGAAGAATCATCTCCCACAACCTTGACGTTTCCTACAACAATACCGTCAACCTGTAAACCACGGCTGAACTCAATGTCACCCTGGAATCGTGCATCAGCACCTATCACTGTTCTAATCTCCGTCTTATTTTTTTCTTGTCTACCTAACATAACTGAACCCTCAATTTATCTAACTCCGTTTGCCCGCCTAAAAACCTAACAAACAAACCCGTAAATCTAGATCTGACACCAAATCAGACTACTAATGACCCCAATGCCTTCACCCATGCCAACCCAAACTAGTGATTTTACAACGTTTTTCCCTTAATTTTCATCTACAACCAATGAACTCACAGCGAAATGCACAAAATACAGTGTTCATCAAAACAAGCCTTAATAATTTTATGCTCTTGATTCCATAGAGCTAACACCTCAAATACAGCGCAGTAGACTGCAAAAACGTGACTCTCAAACACGAGATAATTACGTAAACTTAAAAAAATTCGGGTCTAATCGATAGTTTCTGACCAGCAACCCGGTGGCAATGGGGGTCCATTTTTAGGAAATGCTAATGGAGCTAATTCTTTCAAAGCGCACATATAAACCTGTCTCTTAAAATAAATAACCTCCTTAACCGGTGCCCAATAATCTACCCACCGACATCGATCAAACTCTGGTTTATTTGTCGCATCAAAACGAATTAACTCCCGCTTGCCAAGCAACCGCAAAAGGCACCAACGTTGCTTCTGTCCTATACATACGGGTTTTTCATTTCTGCGAACGTATCGTTTTGGTAATCGGTAACGCAACCAGTCTTGAATTACTCCTACCAAATCAACATCCCGAGGCTCTAGTCCAATCTCTTCTTTAAGTTCACGATACATCGCATCCTCAATTCTTTCACAAGGATGTATGCCTCCCTGAGGAAACTGCCACCCCTTAGTACCAATACGACCACCAAGTAAAACTTGATCGCGATTATCAATTAGGATAATGCCAACATTTGCGCGAAAACCATGCTCATCAATGTCGTTCATAAATCTGCCAATATTTAAATTTATCCTTTGGGACGCCCCTTTTATCTGTCCCCTGAGGCCCACACAAGTCTATATGGACCCCAATAAACTTCCACAAAGAATAAGCCTAACCAATTGCAATAAAAAATAAATTGATCCTAGCCTTGTTCCAAGGGTAGTCTTGGATTTGCGTTTTTACATGCTCGCTTGAATTTGATTGTGATTTCCTTTTCTAGCCAAATACCTAAAGATCCTCTCCCTATTGTTCATGCTTGGATGAAAGAAGCTGAAAATAAGAAAACTCAACCTCATCCTAATGCTATTACTATTGCCAGCGCTGATGTTTCCGGAAAGCCTTCGGCCCGGGTATTGCTTATCAAGGACCTTTCGCTAAAAGAGGGGTACATTGTATTCCACACACACTATGGATCCCGAAAAAGTCTAGAGTTTACCGACAATCCTTGGGCTGCTGGCGTTATTCACTGGGACCATCTCAGCCGGCAAATTCGCTTTGAAGGTTTGATCACCAAGTCTCCAGATGACGAAAGCGATGCGTATTTCGCTACCCGAGATTGGAGGAGTCAGCTGAACGCTTGGACCAGCGAACAAAGTCAACCTATCTCTGACTATAAACAACTGCTGGACCGTGCTAGAAAACAAGCAAGAAAAATGAATTTGCCAAAACTTGACAGCGCAGGTGACCCAGACAAAAATCTTTCGGTACAACGCCCCCCATTCTGGGGAGGCTTCCGTATGTGGCTTTGCTCTATTGAGTTCTGGATTGCTGGACCAGCTCGCTTTCACGAGCGCATTCTATATAAAAGATCCTTGAAAAAAAACGGCGAAGGGGGACCAGTCACTGGACCATGGCATCACCAGAAACTACAACCATGAATGCTCTCAAAACAGTCTGCGACGACATTAATTGCAAAAGCTACCCTCAAACAACTGACCAATCTAAAACCGGCTATGGTTGGTCCTGCACGCCAAAAACCACAACTTGCGAAAAAAGTAGATACATAAACCCATACCTTTTGGTCTTGGCATTTGTAGGTTTTGCTGATTTAAGCGCGGCCACAGAAGAGTTGCAAATGAACCAAAACTGCCGAAACACCAGCACAACAATAACACTTTCTCCGAAAGGCGAAACGTTATTATTGGGATTCATGGGCCAACTTTGGTGGTGGTCATTAGATAACGAAAAAGTGGAACTATCGAGCCGATTACGGATATCAGGCTGCAACCCCCAGTTTAGTCCGAACGGCAAACAAATCGTCTTCCAACGCTATCTATCAGGCCAATGGGATATTTGGAAGTTGGATGTCGAAAATGGAACCCAACAATCCCTGACCACCCCCCCTTATGATGATCTCGAGCCAACTTATACTCTGGATGGATCCATAGTCTTCGTATCGGACCGTACCGGAAATTTTGATGTCTGGTCCCTAAATCTCATCTCTAACGAACTCTCATTGTTAATCAGCCAAACTGGTGATGCATCATTTCCAAGCGTGTCTGACCGCGGAGATTTGGTCTATGTAAATCAAGATGCTGATACCTGGACAGTGAAAATTCTTCCCACTCAGGGGGAGCTTATTGATGCGTATACAAGCAGACACCCATTAAATGCTCCAAGCTGGCGCCCAGGCGGAGGAGTAATACTTTTTAGCGAAACGACTAAACCCCAAGAAAGCGGTCTGAAGTTATTAATTTTTGCAGATAGGCCTGCACAAAAAGACATGGGAATCCTCTCAAGCGTTGCTGAACCCCGTGTTGCATGGATATCGTCGGCAGAATTCCTGTATATCGCAAACGGAAGCATCTGGCGACGCGGGCTTGCAAATACTGGAAGCTCCCCAGTAATTTTGCAGGTACATGACCAAATCAAAATCCATGCACCCCTTCAAAACAATGACTTGTAAATACATTTCCAAGTTTAGCGAAAAAAATTCCATAATAAGGCTGAAGAAAATCTTTTAATTTTACAAATGGCATTTAGCGCTTCTCTGGCAATCCATCCTCAAGGTACTGATCTAAAAGTTATTTCTAGCTAAAAGCCTACTCAACAAACAAAAATATGCCAATCCTAATAGCTTCAAAGCAGATAAACTGCAAAAGTGGGTGCGGAAGACCACCTATGTCTGATAAACTGTTGGGTCCACAAGAAGAATAAGAAAAATTAGAAGAAGAAGACGCAGGCTGTAAAAATCATAATAATTGGTTAAGGGTTCTAAAAACAACAAAGGATTTAGAACGCGATGATCAACAGTCAGGCCGCATATTTGAAACCGTAAAGTTCGATAATAATAAAAATTTGGCCCGGCGATCCCACCGCCGGGTTTTCTTTTTTTACCAAAAACAGAAAATCCTGAGTCAATCTATTTCATTCTCCCGTATCATGCTAGAGGGGCGGATCTTTTATCCGACTTGCATCCGATCAAAACGTACGAACCGGATTATAAAAAAATCTAAGTGAACTAAGTGATCAATGGGAAACCGATTAACCAAAATCTACACGCGTACTGGCGATGATGGTACTACTGGCTTAGGCAACGGCAAGCGGATAAAAAAACATGATCCGCGGGTGGAAGCCTACGGTGCTGTTGATGAAACTAATAGTGCTGTTGGGGTTGTGCTGAGTGCGCCGGGGATTCCTGAAAACGTCGCGAGCTGTCTTAATAGAGTTCAGAATGAACTCTTTGATTTAGGCGGGGAGCTATCTCTCCCTGCACACCGAGCTATTGATTCAGAGCAAGTGCGGGGACTGGAAGCGGACCTTGATATGTTTAACGAAAAACTGCCCCCATTAGGGAATTTTATTCTGCCTGGGGGTACTACAGCAGCTGCAAGTTGTCATCTAGCAAGAACTATTTGTCGCCGAGCTGAGCGTGTGACTTGGGCTCTAGCGGAAAAAAATGAACTTAACCCAGAACTACCTAAATATCTCAATCGGTTATCGGACCTTCTTTTTGTCGTGGCGCGAGTTTTGGCCCGCCAAGATGGTGAAACCGAGGTGCTTTGGAATCAATCACCACAGGCATAGGAGTACTAGTCCATTCTCTCCTTTATACGACTGGGCCTGAGGTATGATAATTTTATCGTCATAATGAAAATCACTTAGGTGCCATGTAATTTAAATGGAGAGCGCATGAGTCCTGCCAAGCGTCGATTGGGCGTAGTAATGGATCCAATAGATGGCATCCAACAAAAAAAAGATTCTACTCTTGCCATGCTAATAGCGGCACAAGCTCGGGGCTGGAAACTTACCTATTTTTGTCAGCGGGACTTATCGGTTCGAGATGGGGCCCCCTTGGGGCAGGGTAAAAGTATTACGGTACGTGACGACCCCGATAATTGGTTCGAAATTGGCGAGTCACACTCGCTAGCCCTAGAAGAGCTCGATGTCATTTTGATGCGGAAAGACCCGCCATTCAACATGGAATACATCTACACCACATATATTCTAGAGCTTGCAGAACGACGTGGATTAAAAGTTGTTAATAAAGCCTCCAGCCTCAGGGATGTCAATGAAAAAGCATATACAGCCTGGTTTCCTCAATGCACACCACCAAGTCTGATTAGTCGTGACCACAGCGAGCTCTCTAAGTTCCTTTCAGAGCAAGAAAAAATTGTCATCAAGCCATTGGATGGAATGGGAGGGAAATCAATATTTATTGTGTCTGATGGTGACCCTAATACGAACGTTATTCTAGAAACATTAACCTACGGTGGTACGCAGTTTGTCTTAGCTCAGCGTTACATACCGGAAATTAACGATGGTGATAAACGAGTTCTTCTGATCGACGGTAAGCCTTTTGATTATTCGTTAGCCAGAATTCCGGCCCCCGGAGAAACACGTGGCAACCTAGTAATGGGCGCGAAAGGTGAAGGGAGAAAATTAACCGAAAGAGATCGCTGGATATGCTCACAGGTAGGTCCCACACTAAAGCGCAAAGGCGTTATGTTTGCGGGACTAGATATTATCGGCGATTACCTTACCGAAATTAACGTTACCAGTCCTACTGGTATACGCGAATTGGACAGACAATATGGAACCGATATTGCAGATATCTTGATGACAGCAATCAACCGTGAGCTATCATAATAATGGGGGGATGTATGTGCCTTTTGATGCAGCGTGAATTAACGACAAAATACATAGCTACCAAATTATGCTGAAAGCATGAATAGAAATTATAAAAGAATAGGGAAAAATGACCGATTAAAATCTATATTTTTTCTTGTTGCGCTGGTCCACGGCATTCTAATCTTGGGCGTAACGTTTACACCTGTACCACTAGACAATATTAATAACATTCCAAAGTCACCGGTTACGTTAATTACCCATATAATGGAACTTGGGCCAAAGATAGGCCAAAGGGTCCATTGGGTGCCTGGAGGCGAACCCGATAAAGAGTTTCCAATGGAAAATAGTGTCCCGGTAGCTCAGAAAAAGTTTGAAATTCGGACCATAACTCCGAATTCTGTAGCCCATAAGTCATTGGACAGCCCGAATATCCACGATCCTATATTAGCCGAATATCTCAGCGCATGGCGCAGTAAGGTAGAACAAGTGGGTACTGAAAACTTCCCGAAAAAGGCCCAAGAAAACAGCTTGGGAAATCCAACACTTGAGGTTATTCTCAGAGCAGATGGTACCCTGCAAGAAACCTTGGTCCTCCGCTCCTCTGGCAATGAAGCATTAGATCGAGCAGCACTTGGCATCCTCAGCCTGGCTACCCCTTTCGACCCACTACCTGAACCCGTCCAAACAGAGTATGGTGTTCTGCGTTTTGCCTACGAGTGGGCATTTACTATGGGATCAGCCAAAAAACGTCCAGGCTCTTAGGTTTGCAGCTCTAACGGTAATGAAAAATAGCACTTGAGGGGTGACAATAACGATCTCGTATGCTGAGCTAAAATAGTAGGTTACAAAAT
>CAYXIJ010000041.1:0-10313 GCA_964465375.1 uncultured Gammaproteobacteria bacterium
TTTGTTTTTTGCTGGGCTTGCCACAGGAGAAGCAGCGATAGACGCAAGTATGATATCCATTAAACATGCACACTACATCCATAAAAATCATATCCCCCGGCTGGATAAGGCGGTCCGAGCTCAGATGCGGATGCGGGTAGGTTCGGTTGCCCGTAGTAACCTGGACATTGTGCACCCACTGTGCCCCTAATCGATGCATCTCATGAGAGGCTTCAGCCTGAAGATCGTTTTCCTTGATACCCGGCGCAATTGTCCGGGCAATCCTGTGAAAAGCCGCATCAACAATGGCTGCTCCATGTTTGAGGCACATGATTTCGTCTTCATTCTTAATTGCTCGGGCGTATTGCATGACTTTTTGCCCGTCCCCAATGACATAACCCTTTTCGAGTAGGGCCAGAATGATCTGTGACTCAACAATATCTACACCGATCTTACATTTACTTTTATCCATCTTGTGATTTGCGAGCACCATATCCAGATCCTTCAAGAATCCTTCGTAACAGCCCCAGTCCATAGGCAATGCCCCATGCATAGTGCCGTGCGCGGGGAAGGTATAGTCCGCAATCCAGGGGCAATAGAGTTTTTCAGCAGCAACTTCTGAACCAAAGCCAAATATATGCGGGTAGCCATTGCGTGGAATGATGGCGTAACGGCCCATATTGTCCACTTCTGGTGAGGCTACTGCTGTGGAAGTCGAATACCGTTTATTGCCAGTATCAAAAAGTAACAGACATTCAATATCAAACTCGTCCATATATTTTTTGATACGGGAGACTCTATGCTCGCGCATGCGATCGAAGTCGATCCGTTGCTCATAGTCCACCTGCATCATTCCGTGTGTACCGACTCTCACTTTAAATATTCTCCCTAGTTATTGTCTTTTCCCTGAAAGGGGTAGGTTATGAAAGATATCGACCTCAGTTGCTGAATAAAAAGATAGCCTCAGCTAAACTGGGTAGTCGTTCTAATGAAGGCGCAGTTTTTCACAATTTGTTAACTTGATCAATGGTAGTTGTTCCATGGCCCGGTACTGAGGATCTGTTGGGCGATGACAATTTTTTCGCTTGACTGACAGCCTTGTGTTGGGGCTGCTATTCGCGGGCGGCTTAAAATTGCTTTAGAATTTCCGATCTTTTCGGCCTTTAGGGCTAAATTCAAAGATACCAATGGAGGACACATTCATCGTTTCAGATAAAAAGAAATCCCTGGATCGCGTAGTACGATTTAAGCTTTATCGCTCAATGCTGGAATGCCGTGGCCTTGAGAAGAGGGCGTATGACTTGTTTATGCAGAATCTAATCAAGGGAACCAGTCACTTAGGTTTGGGGCAAGAGGCGGTAGCTGCAGGATTTGGCACAGCAATGCGATCTGATGACTATACGTTTTGTACCTATCGCGGCCACAATCACACTTTAGTTCGTGGTGTGTCTATGACAGCAATTCTTGGGGAGTTGATGGGTCGCGCATGTGGTCTGTTAAGGGGAAAGGGCGGCTCCATGCACCTCGCCAGTACCCAACATGGAGCCATGGGTTCCTATGCGATTGTTGGTGCCCATTTGCCCATTGCTGCAGGTGCTGCCTTGTCTGCTCAATACCGAAAGACACAGCAAGTAGCAACTGCTTTTTTTGGTGATGGCACCACCAACATCGGCGCCTTTCACGAAGCGCTAAATTTAGCCGTGGTGTGGAAACTCCCAGTAGTTTTTGTTTGTGAGAATAACCTCTATATGGAGTACACCCCAATCGACCAAGTTACGGCTGTTAAAAATCCTGCGGCGGACCGTGCAGCCGCATACGGGCTCGAGCCTATTCTCATTGATGGCAATGATGTGGATGTAGTTTACGAAACGGCCCTTGCTGCCTATGAAAAAGCTCGCTCGGGAGACGGACCCAGCCTAATTGAAGCTCAGACCTATCGTCATGGCGGACATTCGCGTGCGGATCCCGGGAAATATCGTCCTTCGGAGGAAGTAAAAGCTTGGCTAGCCAGGGACCCTATTACAAATTATCGCGCACGCCTAGAAAAACTAGGCATTGATGGAGAAACCCTAGGCCGCATTGAGGCTGATGTTCAAACAGCTGTTGATTTTGCTACGGAGACGGCCAAAGAGAGCCCGAAACCACCATCCGAGATTGCCGGTATTGATGTTTGGGCGGACGGAGGTGCGCAATGGCGGAACTAAGCTATCGTGAGGCTGTAGCTGCTGGCATTGCCCAGGAAATGAGGCGGGATCCGGATGTGCTGTTTCTTGGAGAAGATGTTGCAGCTGCAGGTGGTGTATTTAAGACCACAGAGGGACTCCTGGATGAATTCGGTCCGAAAAGGGTTAAGGATACTCCAATTTCCGAGCAGGCCATTATTGGTGCGACCATGGGTGCGGCAATGACTGGACTTCGGCCTATTGCAGAGATCATGTTCTCGGATTTTTTCGCGGTTTGTTGGGACCTAGTAGCGAATCAGATTGCTAAGACGCGTTACATGACAGACGGGCAATGTTCGTTTCCTTTGGTTATCCGGAGTGCCAATGGAGGTGGCAGTCGGTTTGGCGCTCAGCACTCTCAGAGTATTGAAAATTGGGCGATGGCAATCCCGGGATTAAAGGTTGTTGCCCCTTCTACGCCAGCTGATGTAAAGGGCCTGCTTGCGGCTTCAATACGGGATCCAGACCCGGTAATGTTTTTTGAGCAGAAATCTTTGTACTCAGTAAAAGGAGAGGTACCGGATGGTGAGTATGTGGATGCACTCGGTGCCGCACGTGTTGTCTGCACTGGCACAGACGTTACCATAGCTGCTCTTGCCGCTATGGTTCCCCGAGCCCTGAAAGCGGCAGAAATACTAAAAAGTGAACATGGAATATCTGCAAGCGTAGTGGATATACGTTCGCTGGTCCCGCTGGATACTCAGACCTTACTTGAGTCGGTTTCAGAAACTGGTCGGCTTGTAACCGTGGAGGAGAACCCACGTCTTTGTGGGTGGGGTGCTGAGGTAGCATCTATTGTTGCTGAGGAGCTTTTCTGGAGCTTGGATGGTCCCATTGTTCGGGTCACTACACCGCACATTCCATTGCCTTCCGCAGATTCTTTGGAAGATGAGGTCCTGCCAAACGTAGAGCGAATTGTTAGTAGTGTTCAGCGTCTTGTGGATTGAGTCTCGGCCTGATGAATATTCTGATGCCCCAGCTAGGCGAGACCGTAGAAGAGGGCACAGTAAGCGCTTGGCACAAAAAGGTTGGAGAGGAAGTTAAACAGGACGAGGTTCTGCTCGATGTAGAGACCGACAAGGTTGCTACGGAAATCCCAGCGCCGGTTGCTGGAATTCTTACCCAAGTATTGGTAGAGGAAGGTGAGACAGTAGTTGTAGGAACAGTTTTAGCGGTAATTGGTGATTCTACAGGCGCTACAGAGGATCTTGGGTCTTTGCCGGAAACTACTGATGATAACGTGCTTGACCCTTCTAGGGTGGTTGCAGAGAAAGATGCGGAGTTGAAAACAGAGGTCCAAGAGAAGGCTATTCCTCGCGAAAAAACCCGTGTATCTGGTGAACTACTTTCTCCGGTGGTTCGGCGGTTGATCAAGGATCATAAGATTGATACGAAGCAAATTGCAGGCTCTGGACGAAATGGCCGGGTTACACGTAAGGATGTGCTTGCATTTGTAGCAGCGGGGGGTCTAGAGATTCAATCTGGCTTGGACCAGGGAACACCCCAACTGACTGACTCAGATAGTAACCGGATACCCTTTGATCGAATCCGGCGTGTTACTGCGGAGCACATGGTCCGATCCAAAGCTACCAGTCCTCATGTCTTGCAAACTATGGAGGTAGATTTCAGTTATGTGGATCATGCTCGACTTGAAGCTAAGGACAATTGGAAAAAAGAGAATGGCTTTTCATTAACCTACTTGCCTTTTGTGGGCCGTGCGGCGTGCTTAGCGATCAAAGAATTCCCGCGTGTTAATTCGAGTGTCGAAGGGGATGCTCTCGTGGTACACGATTTAATTAATCTGGCAATTGCTGTGGACTTGAATTTTGAGGGCCTAGTGGCGCCGGTAATTCGGGATGCGGGCGATCAGACTGTGTCCAGTTTGGCTCATGCGTTCCACGATGTCAGTCAAAGGGCAAAAGAAAGTCTGTTGAATGCTGATGATTTCTCTGGCGGAACTTATACGCTGTCAAATCCAGGATCTTTCGGTATGTTTTTTACGGCTCCGATCATCAACCAGCCACAAGTAGCGATTCTTTCAATCGATGGAGTTAAGAAGCGTCCGGTTGTAGTTGATGGGCCTTCTGGGGACGGTATTGCCATCCGACCAGTGGGGGTGCTCGCTCAGTCTTTTGATCATCGTGCTTTTGATGGCGCTTATTCTGCAGCATTCCTGAGCAAAATTAGGATGATTCTTGAAAGTACAGATTGGTCGAAACAGTTGTAGGGCGCACTAGCTGTTAAGGTTTCAAGAATGAAGGGAGGTTCTGGTTTTCTGGTATGAATAGTTTTCTTTTGTGTGCTTCTCATAGTCCACTGAATTACTGTTATGACCGTAAGCCTGATCGCTGGGAGGATATTGAGCAAATCTACAAGGAGCTTAAGGCTACTGTAGAGGAGTTTCGGCCGGAGCTAGTTTTTGCCTTTGGATCTGATCATTTCAATGGTTTTTTTCTTAAGCTCATGCCGGCATTTTGTATCGGCAGTGCCGCAGAGGCTACCACTGATATCGGCGGGTTTAGCGGAAAGCTCAATGTACCGGAATCACTAGCCATTGAGTCCGTAAATTTTCTTAGGGCCAATGGACTAGATCCAGCTGTTTCATATGCGATGACGCTAGACCACGCATTCTCACAGACGCTAACTCGGGTACTAGGTGGGCTAGACCGATACCCAACTATTCCAATATTCATCAACTGTATAACGGAGCCCTATGTACCTTTCAAGCGGACTCGCTTAATGGGTGAGGCCATTGGGTATTTCATTTCTAAGCTTAAAAAGCGAGTACTTCTTTTGGCCTCGGGTGGGATGTCTCACCACCCTAGACGCTACTATCCAAAATACAGCGGGGAGGATGACTCTGTGTCTGCCTGGCAATTGTGGGGTGGTGATCGGCCTCCTTCTTTTTCCCGTGAGGAGTGGCTGCAGAGGTTAGAAGACATGCATCATGAGGGCGCCAAGATGATTACGCGCGGAGAGAGAACCGCTGCTGATATGCACCTCAATCCAGAAATTGATCAACGTTTTCTTAATATTCTGACTGGAAACGAACTGGAGTTGTTTGACGAATGGGACCAAGGAAAGACGGTGGAAGAGGGTGGAATTGGATTTATGGAGCTACAGTCTTGGTTGGCAGCAACTGCAGCCCACAGGGTAGTTGGTGGAGCAAAGCCGATTGTAGATATTTATGCTGTAACTGAGGAGCTTGGTATCGCCACTGGAATTGTTCATGCTATTTGAAATGGATTTTCTATCTTAGAGAGTTGGTTCTTCTTTCGTCTTTGTGGGCGCAAAGACGCCCTGCTTGCGGGTTGTGATACGCCGGAGAAGTAACAGAGCGAGGAGTACACATAAGAGCCCACAAATACTGGTCGTTCGCGAGAGTCCTACGTGGCTTGCCGCGGCGCCAATCAATAGAGTCCCGAAGGCTGGCGCTGCAAGCGCCAGTACACTCCAAAAACTTAGCACTCGACCCCTCATTTCTTCTGCTACTGCAGTTTGAATCATGGAGGTTGATCCGATTCCGCTCAGGCTAATCGTGAATCCTAGGGCAGCAACCACCGCAATACCCACGGGATAATTTTCTGTTAAACCGAGAATGAAGAGTAGTCCCCCCGTAAGAACCAGCGACCAATGCGTGATTTTTTGCAGTCGGAGAGCAGACGGCTCTCTTGATAGCCAGAAGCCACCGATAATTGCTCCTGCACCTGATACTGAGGTGAGGGTAGCAAGCACGGTGCTGTCCCCAGCAAATATTGCTCCAGCAAAAGCGGGTAACATAGAGGGCACAATGCCCCGCCCTAGAGTTGAATTAACGCCCACCAGCATAAGTTGCGGCCCTATGGTGGTGTGACGTGCGGTATAACGGATGCCAGCCCCAAAATCAGCTAAAAAGTTGCTTTGCTTGGAGCCTGAGCGCGCAGTTTTAAATTGCACAAACAGTAAAGCAGTGATTAACACCAAATACGAGATCGCATTTAGTGCAAAAGCAGTGGCTAATCCCCAAAAAGCAATAATAGGACCAGCCAATGCTGGGCCAACAAATCGTGACACATTAAAGCTGATCGATTGAAACGCAACAGCTGGAGTTAAATGATCTCTCTTCACTAAACTAGGGATTATGGACATTCGTACAGGCTGAAAGATCGCGTTAATCAGCCCGAGAATGAGTACCAGGCACCATAGGATTCTGATATTCATCATATCTAGTGCGGTGAACCCGGCGAGTAGCGCTGCCAGTATGGTTGAGATTGCCGCAGAGACCAAGGCCATAGTTCGCCGATCAAAGCGGTCTGCCATGACGCCAAAAAGTGGAGAGAGAAACATTGTAGGCATGAACTCAGTCGCGGCGATAATACCGATCCAAAGCTCGGATGAGGTCAATTGCCAAGTTAGCCAGCCAAGAGCTACGCGGTGCATCCACTGACCGTGTAGAGAAACCGTATTACCTGCTAAATACCATGTGAAATTACGATTTTGAAACAGCTCAGATCGCATCATTTAGTATTCTTGGCACATTAATTTGTTCTCCTGCTCGAAGAGGTTTATTTCACAGGGATTGATTCAAACCAGTGATGCTAGCGGGTTCAGATAATGCCAGCTAGTTTTTACCCTTTTTCTAGTAGATTAATCTTAGAAGAGGCTTCTAAATTTAGATTGAATGGCGATGAGCTAAAGTCCTGAGGTTTGATGAGAGAACATATAAACTGCCCCTGAATCAAGCATAGAATTATCAGCCTGGTCTCCTCCAATACCCTTCGCCGCGCCATCTTCGCCGTGAGCTCCCACTACCAGAGTTTCACCATCCCTGTTAAGCGCAATAGCACCACCGAATTCATCAAAGGCCTCGGTGTTGCTACCTTTTATATAGGCACGCTGGAGCCAGCTGTCATCGCTTCGTACAAAAAGATAGACAACACCAGCCTGCTGGGCATCATCATTTTCCTCGTCGCCGTTGATGCCAATTGAATTGCTATCCTCTAGCTGAGCACCCACTGCAAGAGTTGATCCATCACCACTCAGCGCGAGCCCAGAGCCGAACGAATCTTCATGACCGGAGTTTGATGCCTTAATGTAGGCTTGTTGTGACCAGGTTTCTTCATTCAAGGTGAATGCATACACAGCTCCAGTTGAGGTGTTACTTTCCCAATCATCAGTAGGCGTGGAGCCGACACCGGTAGTCATACTATCCTCATCAAGAGAAGTAGCAACCAGCAAATCACCAGCATCGTTGAGGACTAAGGCTGCTCCAAAAGCATCATTACGCTCCTGATTTTCAGGTTTGAGATATGCCACTTGGGACCAGTTATCACCTTCGCGGTTAAAGACATAAACAACCCCCGTACCAAAAACCTCGTCATCTTGGTATTCGTTTGTTCCGGCTAGGGACCCGTCCTCGTCGAAGCTACTGACAGCCAAAGTATTGCCGCTCGCATCAAGAGAAACTGAGTAACCAAACAAGTCACCCGCACCGGGATTGCTCGGTTTTACGTATGTTTGTTGGGACCAGGTCCCTTCTTTGCGTGCGAATAGGTAGGTAGCGCCAGCCGAGGCAGCTGAGTTGTCCGATTCGTCACCGTTTATTCCAGACGCTGCGCTGTCTTCGCCAATAGCACCTACCGCCAGAAAGTCGCCACTAGCATTAAGAGCAATCGCTGTTCCAAATTGATCCCCATCTCCAAAAGCGTCTCCTTGTCCAGCTTCCCCTGTGTTAGATGCTTTGATGTAGGCTTCTTGAGTCCAAGTGTCGCCAATTCGGACAAAAACATACACAGCCCCCGCTTGGGGAATTTCATCATCGCTACCGTCGCTATCGATGCCTGTGCTGCTGCTGCTTTCGAAGTGAGCGGAAACGGCCATGGTATCTCCGTTTTCACTGAGCGCTATCACGTACCCGAAATTATCCCCAAGCCCCGGATTGCTCGCCTTGACGTAGGCTTGCTGTGACCATTGATTTCCATCCCGGGTAAATACATAAACTGCCCCGGCACCGTAAACAGAGTTATCATTTTGGCCACTGTCAGGCCCAACTGCACCACTTGCCTCCATAGTTGCTCCCACTGCCAGGGTGGTCCCGTCTGAGCTTAAAGCGACTGCATTGCCCTCTACTACACCGCCAACACCGAACCGGTCGTCCGCATCAGTATTGGAAGCCTTCAGGTAATGTGTTTGGGTGATTGGCTGATCTGATATGCCTGTTACGCTATCAGTATTTTCGGAGCTTTCCTGGGGCAGCTGCCCTTCGCAACCGAATATGAGGCTGCTGGTAGCCAGTGCGTATGATAGGAGAAATGTATTTTTGTAATGCAATTTCTTAGTGTTCGCAGTTGATGGGACGTTCCGGCTCAGAATTCGTTTTATAAATCTCCTCACAGGTATCTGCTCGCACAATTCTAGATTTCTCGGAGAGATTGATATAGGCACCGCCACCTTTTACCTGTCTGCCGGTTAAGATAACTTCATCACCTGGTTTAACCGTGTTTCTATTCCATCCGTATCTTTCAGCCAGGGTGCGTGGATTTGTAAATTCCCCTCTCCATCTGACCATTGCGCCACTTTCATCGGTGACATCAAAAATAATACTGGAATGGGGGTGAATTAACTGTAGGGCTACTACTGTGCCTACAACGTCAATAGTGTTATCTTCATAGCGACCCGCATCGCCATGATGAGCCGGTAAAAGTCTAGGGCCTAGAAACAGTACGCCGACGAAAATAAAAATCCCTAAAATCTGGTTGCGCATCGCTAAACTCCCTCATGTAGCTTACGAAACTAAGTGATTGGAGGAATACCTAGAAGGACTACCCCCTATCTTGGTTGTAATGATAAGTTTGTATGTTGCTGGAGGCAACTTGATTCCCTGTAATAGGAGCAATCCTAGTAGAATAGCTCGTTGGCACTCGTTTTCCGTTAATTTTTCGGTACATACATGAGAATAACATTATTGAAAATTTTAGTTGGTATGGCGATTTTTGGTATTGCATTAACTCTGTTTTTGGGGTCGATTGGCTGAAGGCATGTCTTTTGAGGCAAGAAGGGTGGTTGGCCGAGTCCCTTGTTTGATTTAGGTAATGAACAGGAAACTGTAGTCATGGAAAAATTTTCACAAATTTTTGTTGTTATGACATTTTTTTTGATGTCCACGCTAGCTCTTGGTCAGGAGCTAAAAGTTACCTTGTTGGGAAGTGGTGAATATTTTCCACAGCCGGACAGACTCGGGCCTAGCATATTAGTTGAAGCTGGGGATCGGGCGTATGTCTTTGATGCAGGGCGAGGGGTCCTCCAGAGATTTGCCGAGGCAGCAGGTTTTGATACTGATATCAGCGCCGTTTTTTTTACCCATTTACATTCGGACCATGTGATGGGATTTCCTGGTCTATGGCTTGCAACCTGGGGATTTTCTCGGAGGGCACAACCACTGCGAGTATTTGGGCCAGCTGGCACCCAGAGTATGCTTGAGCATCTTAGGCAAGCATTTGCATTTGATATCGATATTCGCATTTTTGAGGGAGCCTTGGAGTCTGGCGTTGACTTCAATGTAACGGAACTAGAGGATGGGTTTGTATGGCAGGATGGTGATGTTTTGGTTAGTGCCTTTGAGGTTGACCACAGCCCGGTGAAGCCAGCCTTCGGATACCGTATCGATTGGGGTAGCCGTTCTGTTGCGCTGTCTGGAGACACGAAGTATTCGGAGGCACTAATTGAGGCAGCAAAAGGCGTAGATCTGTTGATTCACGAGGTCAGCGATGCTTCAGAAGAATTTATTGCGAGGAACCCAAGATTTAAAAACGTAGTGATGGGACACCACACGACTGCCATTGAAGCAGGACGGATATTTGACCGGGTTAAGCCAAAGTTGGCTGTATATACCCATATGGTGACTAGGGATCTTTCCTTTGATGAGCTGATCCAGAAAACAAGGACGACCTACAGTGGATCGATTATTGTGGGAGAGGATCTCATGACCTTTCGAGTAGGAGATGAAGTTGCCGTAGTCATTAACCGGCCATCCCAGATCAGGAACTGAATGGATAATTGCCCCGATAGCTCAGCTGGATAGAGCGTCCGCCTCCTAAGCGGAAGGCCAGAGGTTCGAATCCTCTTCGGGGCGCA
>CAYXIJ010000042.1:0-10077 GCA_964465375.1 uncultured Gammaproteobacteria bacterium
TAGCTAGCTGTGGAGGTGGATCTGAGGATCCATCACAGCAACTCTATGTCATCAAGTTTCCCCACGTTACAGCTCCTGGTACACCAAAGGGCCAAACTGCGGAACGCTTCGAGGATCTTGCTGAGGCTCGCTTTCCCGGACGAGTGGATGTAGAGGTGTACCCATCCAGTCAGTTAATGAATGATGATGACTCACTGGAGGCGCTGGCCTTTGGGGAGATTCAGATGATTGCGGTATCACTGTCCAAATTTGACCGCTTAACCGAAAAGTTTCAGATTTTTGATCTACCATTTCTTTTTTCAGATCTGGAGTCCGTGGAACGCTTCCAGTCAAGCCCGACGGGCAAAACTCTGCTGACGGAGTTGGTGGACAATGGCTTTCTAGGGCTGGCCTTTTGGCACAATGGAATGAAGCAATTTGGTGCGCCACGCGCACTGCGGACACCCGAGGATGCTAATGGTCTCAAGTTCCGTATTATGGAATCAGATGTGCTTCAGGCTCAGGTACAGGCAATCGGCGGGAGTCCACAAAAGATGGCATTTGGAGAAGTGTATCAAGCGCTGCAGACTGGCGCCGTCGATGCCCAGGAAAATACTTGGTCCAACATTTATTCATCCAAGTTTTATGAGGTACAGCCTTACCTTATGGAGACGAACCACGGATATCTGGGTTACCTGTTGGCGGTGAACCCTGTGTTTTGGAGCTCATTACCTGATGATATTCGCGACGGGCTTGAGGAGATCATAGCCGAAGTGACAGAGTGGGGTAATGCTCGATCAGCAGCAATTAACGAGGAAGACCGAAGTAAACTCGGGTCATCTGATCGCACCAACATTGTTACCTTATCGGATCAAGAATTGATGGGATGGCAGGATGCAATGCGCCCGGTATGGGAGCAGTTTTCTGGAGATATTGGTCCGCAACTTATCGAAGCTGCACGCAGTAGCAATCCGTGAGCTCCACCGCCCAACGGTTACACTCCGTTCTTGATCGTCTAGAAGAGGGCTTTATGGCCCTCGCACTGGCGTTTATGACGATTATCACCTTTGTTCAGGTTGTTTTGAGATACGTGTTTGGAACCGGGTTAGTATGGTCTCTTGAGGCAACCACTTACGCTTTTGCTTGGTTGGTTCTTATCGGAATGTCTTACGGCGTACGTACCCGGGCTCATATTGCAGTAGATCTTTTTAGTAATCGATTGCCCTTTGGTATACGGCGTGCGATGGCGGTCATTGTGTCAGGATTGTGCCTTCTCTACTGTGGTTTCATGGTTTATGGCGGCACTATGTTCATAGATGGCTTGTTCAACCTTGGTAATAATGCACGTGACATCCCGCTACCACGTTGGTTGCTTACCGGAATCATGCCCGTTGCTTTTTTGTTGCTGGCGTTTCGATTTCTGCAAGCCATGCGCCGTATGCTAGCCCAAGAGGATAAAGATCAAGTCTCAAAGAAAGCCCTCACACCTATCGGACAAGAGCAAAAAGTTAAGACAGTGGGACCTCAGTGAGCGCAGTATTTTTATTAATTTCATTGTTCGTCTGTCTTCTCATAGGCGTGCCTGTTGCTGTTTCACTAGGCCTTGCAAGCATTACTACTATGCTGTTATTTGCAGATCAGTCGTTGTTGTCCCTAGCCCAACGTTTTTTTCACACGATGCAGGTTTATCCGTTATTAGCCGTTCCATTCTTTGTTTTGGCCGGTACTTTTATGACTACGGGTGGAGTTGCAAAACGAATGATTAATTTTGCCAACGCATTAGTTGGTCGTTTCCAGGGTGGTCTTGCTATGGCCGCTGTTTTGGCATGCGCGTTTTTTGCCGCTGTCTCGGGCTCTTCGCCTGCCACGGTAGTGGCAGTGGGTAGCGTGATGGTTGCCGGCATGCTGAATTCTGGTTATACGAAGCCTTTTGCTGCTGGTGTGATTTGTAATGCAGGAACGTTGGGAATTTTAATCCCGCCGTCAATTGTTATGGTGGTATATGGCGCTGTGACAGAGTCGTCAATTGGACATTTATTTATGGCCGGTATGGTGCCAGGGATTTTATTGACTCTAGCGTTAATGGCCACAATATCGGTGATTGCTCGCAAACAGGGTATGCCTCGTCAGCCAAGTGTTAATTGGCGAGTAACGTTGCGAGCAGGCCGAGAAGCCATCTGGGGGCTCTTTCTGGTTGTGATCATCATGGGCGGAATCTATCTTGGGATTTTTACACCGACGGAAGCAGCAGCTGTCTCAGCCGTTTACGCATTTTTTGTTGCGCTATTTATCTACAAGGACATTGGTCTATCAGATGTTTCTAAAGTATTAACCGATAGTGCCAAGATAAGCACGATGCTCATGTTCATTATTGCGAACGCTTATCTGTTTGCTTTTGTTTTAACTACTGAACAAATTCCCCAAGCAGCCTCTGAATGGCTGAACAGTTTAGGGCTTCCACCCTGGGGTTTTCTCCTAGTGCTGAATGTACTTCTTTTGGCAGCAGGAAATTTTATGGATCCCAGTTCTGTTGTCCTGATACTTACACCCATTGTATTTCCGATTGCGATTGAGATGGGGATAGATCCGATCCACCTTGGAGTTATTATGGTCCTTAATATGGAGATCGGACTGGTCTCGCCTCCAGTGGGATTAAATTTATTCGTAACTGCTGGCGTCGCCGACATGACCATGGAGCAAGTGGTTCGTGCTGCGCTGCCGTGGCTGGCGGTCTTACTTAGTGTTTTGATGGTTGTCACTTATGTGCCGGCCGTCTCTTTAGCGCTGCCGGCTTGGTTGGGGTGGGGAAATGGTTAGCGCAATGAATTACACCATAAGATCCTTGAATTTTTGGGTTGTCTTGAATACGAGGTAAGCACAATTTCTCTAACCGGAATGGAACATTGTCTTGTCATTGCAGACGATATTTGCAGGACGAGAGATTTTTACCGGGACTCACTAGGGATGGAAGTCGGGTATCGCCCCCCTTTGCCATTTCCCGGTTATTGGCTTTATTTGAATGGCGTTCCATGTATTCACATTGCTGAATGGAAAAGCTACGAGGAGTACACATCGGGCAAAAATCTACCTATGACCTCAAAGGCTCTCAGCACTGGATCAGTGGATCATCTTGCGTTTAACGCTTCTGGATTTGAGGAGATGCGGGCCCGCTTTCAGGAGACCGGCATAGAGTTTAGTGAAGATTTGGTGCCGGAGGCGGGTATACGGCAATTGTTTCTGAAAGATCCAAATGGACTGAAGATTGAACTAAATTTTTCTCCGGAAGAATAATCTATGGTGCTCAAGCGGACAAATTGGCCTGCGGGTAGATTGATGACTTTAGAGCACACTTCCAAGGTGTTGGCTGACAATCCTTTGGGAGACCCGATTACTCGGCTTTTAGATGTTTGGCTTCCCCCTCAGTACGATAAGGCTGCTACGGGACGAGCTCGAAGGTACCCCGTACTGTTCGATTTGGTTGGCTATACGGGTTCAGGTAAATCCCACACTAACTGGCGCAACTTTGATGAGAATGTTCCAGAGCGGGTGGCAAGGTTGATCCACGAGAAAAAAATGGGTCCCTGTCTAGTCGTTTTTCCCGATTGCTTTACGGCGCTGGGTGGTAACCAGTACGTTAACTCTAGCGCGATAGGTCGATATGCCGACTATCTCACCAAGGAACTCATTCCGTTTGTCGACAGGGAGTTTCGTACGCTTGCTGATCGAGATCATCGGGGGTGTTTTGGAAAATCGTCGGGTGGTTATGGGGCAATGATCCATGGAATGAAGTACTCGGGCTATTGGGGAGCTATCGCTAGCCATTCAGGTGATGCCTATTTTGATTTTGTATATCGGTGTGACTGGCCTAACTCCCTAAACGAATTCGCAAAGCACCGTCTTCGACAAAGAAAAGAGGGTCGGATAAACGTTGTGCGGGAAGAAGAGTCCTTGGAAGAGGGCTTCGATGACGGGCGTGTCCGACGTTTTCTTAATGCGATTTGGAAAAAGGAAAAGCCTTCTAATGCAGAGATTCACTCCCTGATGAATCTCGCTATGGCTGCGACTTATGACCCAGATCCTGGAGCACCAAACGGCTTTCGCTTGCCATTCAATTTAGAGACCGGAGAGATTATTCCAACACGTTGGCATAGATGGCTCAAGCATGACCCAGTTAATCTTGTCACACGATATGCCAAGAATCTCAAGACGCTGCGTGGAATTTTTATTGATTGCGGTTGGCGGGATCAGTATCAGATTCATTTCGGGGCTCGAATTTTATCTAAGCGGCTAACTCAAGCCGGTGTTAAGCACCGCTATGAGGAGTTTGCCGGTACACATTCAGGCATAGATTATCGGATGGATAAGAGTATTCCGTTTCTTTATCGAGCGCTAAGGCCCTGACCTTCTTTTTATAGCTACAGGTAACAGGGGTATTAAAGATGTTATGGGGGAAAATTATGCGGAAAAAAGCGACCGGTATTTTGATTGCGCTGGCTCTAGTTATGTGTGTGCTGGGACGAGCCTCAGCCCAGAATCTGGGTACAGGCCCTGCGCCTAGCTGCGTTATGTGTCTTTCCGAGCTTATCCCAGCTGAGGAATTCGTGGCCTATGAGCAGGTTGCGATTGATACAGGGCTGACTGATCAGCAGGTCAGGAACATTGATATAGGTAAGGTTAATGTGGCGGTCGCCCTCGCGAGAAGGGGCCCCCTTAGCGCACCGAGGCCGCAATCTGTTGCCGAGCATGATCTTGTGACTGAAATATATGTTGTGCTCAGCGGTTCTGGAACGAATGTGACTGGCCCGGAACTTGTGGACAAGCAACGCCGTCCTCCCGATTACAGGGCAGTTCAGTTTTTAAATGGGCCTGGACACAATGCAACGGCTATCCGAAATGGCATTACCCATGAACTTGAGCCTGGCGATGTTTTTGTAATCCCTGCAGGGACAGGGCACCAGTTCACCAAAATTGATGATCACATCACCTATTTAATGATTCGGGTAGACCCAGACAAAGTTGTCCCTCCAATGGACGCGGCAGCGTCCCAAGCGTATCTAATCGAAAACGGCCAGTAAGGTCACAGGTTTTGCTTAGCCGTGATTGTGATTCCTGTATCAAGTTTTGAACGATTTAGCTAGAGCCCTGTCTACTAGTTTGTTCCATTCCATTTACTGACAATTTTTTCCATTTTGGGGCGCGCCCGTTCCTTTGGGGCTTCTTTCGCTGTGCCTATGTGAATAAATCCCACAACTTCTGTGTTTGGGGAGTGCCCTAGGGCTTGGCGTACCTCCACATGATAGGCTGGCCAGCCGGTGATCCATTGAGTGCTAAAACCTAATGCATTAGCTGCTATCAACAGGTTTTGACAGACAGCACCAGCCGACATCAGTTGTTCGATGTATGGCACTTTAATGTATCTATCCGGGTTAGGGTGGGATGTTACAACTAACAATGCTGGTGACCTTTGTGGTCGTTCCTGCTCGAGTTTTTGCAAGGCATCGTTTGCATCGGGATTTTCGTGCCTAAAGATTTTAAGAAATAATTCACCTAGTGCCTTTTGACCTTTTTTTGAAATGACCTGAATGCGCCAAGGCTGCGTAACTCCATGGTCAGGCACCCGGAGCCCTGCTTGTAATATTGTTTGCAGCTCTGTTTCATCCGGGCCCGGCGGGATGAGGTTTTGTGCAATCACGGATCTCCGGGTCAGTAATAAATCAATGGTGGCAGTATTTTTCATATCGCAGTGAACTGTAACAAAAAATAGCGCGCGCGACTTATGACCTCAAGTATCATCACCTAATAGTGTTTTTAATAGCCAATTGTAAGGTCAGCTAACAACCATGGAATTTTTGGATACTGAGATTCCCTATGCCAATCTGACCCCTGATGTAGTTATAGATTCCATCGAAGGCTTGGGGTTTTCGTGTGATGGCCGAATTTTGGCACTCAACAGCTACGAGAATCGGGTGTACCAGATTGGGCTCGAAGATGGCAATTTTTTGGTCGCCAAATTTTACCGTTTCGGGCGCTGGTCTGATGCTGCTATTCAAGAGGAGCATAGCTTTTCGTCGGAACTTGCTGATCAGGGAATTCCGGCACTGGCGCCCTTGAAGGTCAGCTGCAAGACGCTTCATGAAAATGAAGGATATAGGTTCGCTATTTTCCCGCGACAAGGGGGGCGTTGGCCGGAACTTGGAACGGCCGATGAGCGTATGTGGCTAGGACGTTCATTGGGTCGTATCCACGCGATCGGGGAAACTCAGAAGTTCAAGGAACGCGGTGTGCTTTCCGTTGAGCAAATGGGACAGGAATCAGTCCGTTATTTGTTAGGCAGTGATTGGATACCGGCCCATTTACTAGAAGGCTATAGGGTTTTAGTAGAACAGTTACTGCTTTCTATTACTGAGCGTTTTGCAGAACTGGAAACTTATCCAGTTCTGCGGATTCATGGGGATTGCCATCGTGGGAATATTCTTTGGACTGATGGACCTCATTTTGTAGATTTTGATGATTGTATCAACGGCCCGGCTGTACAGGATCTGTGGTTGTTTTTGGCAGGTGATAAGGATGCCATGTCCATCCAGCTCGGTGACCTTTTAGAAGGCTATGGACAGTTCTGTGATTTCGACTACAGGCAGCTGCGGCTTATTGAGCCGCTCCGTACCCTGAGAATCATCCATTATGCGGCTTGGATTGCTAGGCGTTGGAAGGATCCTGCGTTCCCACGGGCGTTTCCGTGGTTCGAGGAGAACAAGTTTTGGGAAGAGCATGTGTTAGCACTCAAGGAGCAGCTTGCCGCGATCCATGACTCACCTCTGGAGATTATTGTATAGCTGGGGCTTGCCTATGGTTGATCGAATTTTCTGATAGACCTCACACTACTTGTGCCCCTTATTTCTTTTGCATAGGATTGATCAACAATTCGCGCTTTGGCGCTGCCCTACAAAATGGTCAGGAGAGCTTCAGTGGCATACGATTTAATCGGTAAGAATTTTGTCCCCCCAGATATAAAAGCTAAGGTTACTGGTCGCGCTAAGTATGCAGAGGACTTTCGTGTCGAGGGCATGGTTTTTGCAAGACTTTTGACGAGCCCTGTACCTCACGGCCGTGTCACAAGTATTGATGCGAGCGAAGCGCTTTCGATGGAGGGTGTTTTGGGGGTGCTAACTGCTGACGAAGTTCCGGCCCAGCCAGAACCTCAGAATCCAATTTTAACCAATGAGCCAAAGTTTGTGGGCGAGCCGATTCTTGCCGTAGCTGCTACAACTGAAACCGCTGCTCAGGATGCCATCGAGCGAATCAAGATCGATATAGAGCCCTTGCCTTTCACGCTGGATCCTCTGGAAAGCCTCTATCCGGGCGGTCCCAATGCCCTAACAACTGGCAACGTAGCGAATCGCGCAGTTGAGCTTCAGGAAGTTAAGTGGGCTGCCCAAGACTTTGTGGTTTCTGGAGAAGGTCAGCTTCCTATGGGGCAGCCGTCTGCCGAGTGGTCATATGGGGACCCGGAGGCTGGATTCGAGAATGCCGCACTTGTTTTAGAGGAAAGCTTTGTTACACAGGGTCTCTCCCACCATTCTATGGAGCCACGCACGGCTATGGCGTTCTGGGAGAATGGGAAATGCCACTTATATTGCTCCTCCCAGAGTCAGGCCTTTCCAGTACCTAACGTTGCCAGGTACATTGGTATTGAGCCAGCAGACTTGGTTTTTATTGCGGAATATTGTGGAGGTGGCTTTGGTTCCAAGGGCGCCGGCTATCCCTTAATGGCGGTTCCGGCCCTCATGGCAAAGAAAATTGGTCGGCCCGTTATGATGCGAGTCAGCCGGCATGAGGAAAATTTTATCGGCTCTGCAAGACCCGGTTTTCAAGGGAGCATCAAGATTGGCTTCCGCGCAGATGGCCGTATTGTTGCAGTGGATCTGTACATTGTTCAAGAGAACGGGCCTCACCAGGGAGGTACGGACTGGACGTCCGCCGCGGATGCTGTATCGCTTGTGTATACCCCAGAGTCTATGCGTTTTCGGGGTATCCCGGTTCTAACCAATACTCCGCCCCGTGGCCCGCAGCGGGGCCCAGGTCAAAATCAGATTGCAATGGCAGTAGAACCGGTATTAGACAAAGCTGCACGGGAGCTTGGGCTTGACCAGATCGAGATTCGCCGGATTAATGCCACAAGAAACGATTCCCGGTACGGCGCTAGACAGAGTTCTGTGACAAGTGCTTATCTTTCTGAAGCGCTGGTTAAGGGTGCGATGGAGTTTAACTGGCAAGAGAAGAAATCTCGCAGTGGTCGTAGAAATGGTTCCAAGGTGACAGGAATCGGTGTAGGCCAAGCTTATCATGCAGCGGGCAGTAATGGTTTTGATGGACTTTGCAGAATTTCAACTGATGGAAAGCTTCATATTCATACCGGTGTGGGAAATTTGGGGACTTATTCCCACTCGGGAACGTCTAGGGTGGCAGCAGAAGTTTTGAAATGCGATTGGTCTAGTTGTGTAGTCGAGAGGGGCGATAGCCGCAAGCATTTGCCGTGGAGTTTGGGACAATTCGGCAGTAACACGTCTTTTACGATGACCCGCTCTGCATACGTAGGGGCTATGGATGCCCTCGGGAAACTAAAGGAGATCGCTGCTATGGATTTTGGCGGAGATCCCAGTGAATATGATATTGGTGGTGGCAGGGTATTTTTGAAATCGGATCCCGCTAAGTACTTGACCTATGGCGCAGCAGCAACGCGGGCCATTGAGCTTGGTGGAAAATTTTCGGGCTACGAAGTCCCAGATGACATCAATGAAATGACGAAGGCCTCGGTAGCAGGCTTAGCTGGAACGGGCTTGATTGGTGTAGCTAAAGATAACCTCGAGAAGAGTGGAACGGTGCCAGCGCTTGCAGTGGGGCTTATGGAGATTGAGTTAGATCTTGAGACCGGCCGCTGGGAGGTACTGGACTATGTAGGGGTTGCGGATTGTGGAACTGTGATTCATCCCTTGGGTTTGTCTACCCAAATCAAGGGTGGAGCTGTTATGGGTATAGGGCTTGCAGCTACAGAGCGGCATATCTATGACTCCCAGAACGGGTTGCCCGCTAATATCGGTCTTTACCAGGTAAAACCCCCAACTTATCTAGACGTACCAGGAGAGATGGGATGGGCGGCAGTGGAAGAGCCCGACCCTCAAAATCCCGTGGGGGCCAAGGGTATTGGCGAGCCGGTGCAGGGTTGCGGTGCAGCTGCGTTATTGTGCGCCATATCTGATGCCTTGGGCGGACACCTTTTCAACCGGGCACCGGTGGTCCCGGATATGATTATAAATGCAGTCGCTGAACAACCTCAGTCGCATACACCACTCCAAGTTAATACTGCATAGTGTCGTCTAAGCTCCAGTGTCAATCTAGAACAGCTATGAATTCCAGCTGTATGTGGCGTCCAGTTGGCATATCAGCAGGAAAGAAATGTCGTACTGGGCGGTCGTCTTCCTCGGGGAACATTTCAATCCAGTACGGGTTGACCATCGGTCTGATAGATCGGTCCTCCACGTAGACAGTCATTTTTGCAATGTTTTCCGGCGAGCCACCGGCCTGCTCTAACATATTGCGAACCGTTTGAAATGCGTTTCTGATCTGACTTTCTTTGTCGCTCGGGAGCTCATGGGTGTCCGGGTCGTCTCCACCCACAGCGGCTGAGAACACCAGGTTACCGATTTTAACAGCTGCAGAAAATGGGTTGGTGTGTTCCGGTATGCCGGGCCCGCTAATGCGCTCTCTTCTGGCCATAAATTCTATCCTTTATTCTGGTCCTTACAAATTCCAACTGGTCAGTCCTCATCCTTATCTGTTTTTTTGGACAACCTTGGCGGGGATTTTACAGTGTCTGGGCTCACACAGGTTGCCGCTTCTCGGGTACACTGAAATTGTATATTGTTTGTGTCGCCTTTTTCTCATAGGATCTAGGTAGCGTAGCGATCTTTAAAGTGGAGTCTATTCGATGACTGATAGCAGTATTTTACCTTCCGACCGGCCTCAGCCTCAGCATGTTGAGGGCCAGACCGGCACCCTCGATTCCCTGGCGCGCACACCGAGCTCCAGACGCCAGTTTAT
>CAYXIJ010000043.1:0-9067 GCA_964465375.1 uncultured Gammaproteobacteria bacterium
CTTTAAGATCCCGTTGCTACAGAACCTTGTGACCCGCGCGATTAGGGATGCTTGAGTTATCGATGGAGTTTTTTCGGTTCACTCGCAATGTATGGGGACAGGAGGTGCTGCAGGGTATGTCTTGGGATCTTATTGGCATTTTTTTTGGCCTAGGTCTTGCTTGCATAGTTATTCACGCACTGTATAGATTTTTTTTCGCACCTAAACTGATAAAACGTTAACTCTGTGATTCAACGGACTCCAAAGAGGGTTGCTTCGGGAACCATAGTGGGGGACAAGCTTTTAAGGCATGTTTTGGCTGACCGTATTTTTCACTGGGTTATGGCTAGCACTGTATTTGTTCTTCTGGGTACGGCGTTCTTTCCTATTTTGGGGTTGGATTTTCCCTGGGTTACGGCTCACTGGATCTCCGGTTTAGTTTTAACCGCGGCGGTTTTTTTTCACATGGTGCGTGCACTTTTTTTTCAAGACCTAAGGACTATGTGGATTGGTTTGGAAGATTTGAGAAATTTAATAGAACTCATCCGTTGGAATCTTCGTCTGTCTCCAACCATACCTGGGAAGCCTGGAAAATATTCCTTAGCACAAAAAATAATTCATCATGTGATGACCTTGATAATTCTGTTAGTGGTAATGACGGGTCTTCTTATGCTCGTAAAGATTGATACACCATGGTGGGAGCGGAATCCATATTTGCTTGAGGAATCCAGTTGGGGGTTTATTTATGTGGTGCATGATTTGACTGCGATGTGTTTAATCACATTGGTTATGGTCCATATATATTTTTCAGTCCGCCCAGAAAAGCTCTTTTTTTTGCGTTCCATGTTACTGGGTTGGATTACGCGTAAAGAATATCTTGAGCATCATGATTCTCGGCGTTGGAAGATATCGGACAAGGTTTAATGGATGAATATAAAAACTAAAGAAGACTTCAGGCAACGGATAGATGCAATCGAAAAAGGTTACGAATACATGCTGGCTTACGCAGCTCAGGGGCGTGATAGCGATGAAGGGGATGGGGCGGCTGGTTCAGAGATTCGGGGGTATCTGCAGGAGATGAACAAGGCGCTGGACGGTCTTGGTGAAGTAGCTTTATCAACAGTTGCCCAACATGGCGGTGAATTGGTAGAAGCATCACGGGCTTTTTTGGATGCTCTAACAGCGGACGGGGAAAAGACTCGGGGGGCAATCCAGTTAGTGCTTATTCAGCCTGGCATCAGTTCTCAACTGATTGATAATCTAAATGCTTCTATTCATGTGCGTGCTCTACTTACCGATCTATGGGTTATCGATCAGGCTCTGAAGAAACTCGTTTAACGTGCTTTAGTGGCCGAGGTTTTTTAAAAAAAGAAATGTTTCTTTTGCGTGTAGCTGAACGCTATTTTATGATTGATCAATAATTCAAATGAGATCCTTACTCCGAGGAGGGGTGCCGTGAAGATTTTGATATCACTGATTACGCTTATTTTCGGAAGCATACTTTTTTCTGGGCCGCTGCTGGCCGAGGAAGAATATGGCCACACTGAATTCCAAGCCTCTGGATCACAAGAAGGACATCAGCTTTTCCTGAAAGGGCTTTTGCAGTTACATAATTTCGAGTACGAAGATGCTCGCGACACATTTCTGGAGGTTCAAAAAATTGACCCCCAGTTCATCATGGCATACTGGGGAGAAGCGCTGACTTATGAGCATCCGCTGTGGAGTCAGTTTGATACGGAGGCATCCAGGTCAGCATTGGCTAAATTAGGACCTACCCCAGAACAACGGGTAGCCACGGCACCTACAGAGCGTGAAAAAGCCTACCTGCGATCTGTCAATATTTTGTTTGGTGAGGGTGGTCAGGAGGAGCGGGAGATTGCATATTCGTCTGCGTTAGAAGAAATCTACAGGCAATACCCGGATGATATCGATGCTGCTGCGTTACACGCTCTTTCTTTGTTGACCATTAGCCACGGGGGGCGCGATTTTTCCCTATACATGAAGGCTGGAGCCATCACAGAGGAGATTTTAGATAAAAATCCCAGGCATCCGGGTGCGTTACATTACAATATTCATAGTTTTGACGATCCAGTCCACGCACCATTGGGCTTGAGAGCAGCTAATGCTTACGCGGTGGTGGCTCCCTCGGCAGTTCATGCACTTCACATGGGTTCTCATATTTATTTTGCACTTGGAATGTGGGAGAAGGGCTCAGAACGAAATGCTCGCTCTTTTGAGGAAGCCATGATTCGCAGGTCCAGCCAAGATGATCCGATTCCTGGGCAGGGCTATCACGCTTTGACATGGTTGATTTATAGCTTGACCCAGGAGGGTAAACGCGGTGAGGCACGTGAAAAATTAGCTATCATTGAAGATCAGGTTGAAAGATTCAAAAGCCCCCAACATCGTCAGAATTTTATCTCAGCGCGCGCTTCCTATGTGATTGATACACAGGAGCTTTCCGGCCACTTTGCCCAAGTTGCGGTGGACTATGAGGGTTTGGGCCCTTTCTTTGTGGCTACGGATCAGTATGTTCGTGGAATTGTGGCCCTCCATCGGGCTGATATGGAGGCGGCTCTACAGGCGTTAGCAGGTATAGATGGTGAGGAGGCAGCTCAGAGCCGGGAACGGCGCGCGGTGACACCAGAGCTCTTGCACATGTTATTACAGGCTCAGATTGAGATGGCTAAAGGCAACACTGATCAGGCACTTGTTCTACTGGAAAGAGCGGCGGAATTGGAAGATGGACTTTCTCCCGACTATGGCCCTGCAATACCGGCACAGCCTTCAGCGGAGCTGTTGGCAGATGCATATCTGGCTTTGGGCGATCCTGAACTCGCGGCCAGAAACTACGAACGTGCACTGGCAGGATTTGTCGGTCGAGAGCGTTCTTTGCTAGGACTCAGTAAAGCACGAGCTGGACAGGGATTTGCACAACTCCAGACACACTAGTGTGCCCGCTGTTTAATTGATGGGTGGACTGAAAAGGATCTAACTGGTGGATCCGCTTACGCAAGCCGCACTCGGTGCTGCGGTTGGTCACTCATGTACACACAGGACTGTCGGCTACGGTCAAGCCGTGTTTTGGGGTGCTTTTGCTGGCATGTTTCCCGATATCGATGGTTTGATTGTGAACGCAATCACGGATGATCCCCTGTTGCGTTTACTGCACCACCGGGGCATTACCCATTCTCTTTTGTTTGCACCGGTCGTTGGTCCGGTATGGGGCTTAGTTCTATGGCGCTGGGCACGAGATGGTCCCAAGACTAGCCCTTGGCCATGGATCGTACTGATTACAGTAGCGTTGTGGTCACATCCTATGCTGGATTTCTGCACACATTACGGTACGCAGCTTCTCAGTCCTTTTTCACAGTATCGGTTTGCTTTTCCAGCACTTCCTATTATCGAGCCAATTTATACGTCCCTACTAATTGTGGGTTTATTGATAGCCGGAGTGTCGGTGTTAGATTGGGCACGTTCAGCCACATTCTTTTTTATTTTTTTGTCGTGTGTTTATTTGTTGTACGGATTTAAAATTAACCATGATGCGGAAAAGTGGGCCCAGCAAGACCTGTTATCAAGAGGGATTGTGGCCACTGAGGTGCACGCTTTTCCCACTTTGCTCCAGTTACATTTGCGCCGTCTCGTAGCGCGAACTGAAAAAGAGGACTGGGTCGGGTTTGTGTCCATGGCGCAGCCATGTCCAGTCAATTGGTCGAGAAATGAGCGGGACCACAGTCCTGTGGTAGAAGTGCTTCGCAATACCCGGGAAGGCCGAATTTTCGAGTGGTTTGCCGGGGGATTAACAGCTGCCTATCATGATGAGAGCACTGTGTTTATAACGGATTTGCGTTACGGATTCTCTAACGAGGTACTCTCGAGCAATTGGCAACTTGAGGCAGCCCGTGTCGATTCTCTAGTTCGGTTGGAAGTGCCACACTACAGACGTAATGCCCGGCCAGTTGCATCTTGGTCCAATATCTCAAAGCTGTGGAGTGCAGCGTATCCTCCTGACTGCGAAGACTTTGCTAGTTCTCTTGAGGCTTTTACCAATTTTTGATTTTGTTGTTGCCTAGGGGTCCAGTTGATTATGCTTCGTGGGGACTGAGCGTTGAGAGGTAAATTGAAATGTTGAAGTATTTGACGAATCTTTGGTTAGCCCGTGCACTGGTCATTCTGGGGTTCATTGTAGGGATGCTCAGTGTCGGGTCCACCATTGGCCACATTGGGGATGAATCGATGATTCTCACTCCCGATTCACGGTTGGTTCAGACGCATAGCTGGCATCACTATTTTAGGGAGGTCTTTGGCGATTTTGGTGCTATGGCTGCAATTTTGATTATACTTTTTGCGACTCCCAGGTTTCGCAATCCGATTACTTGGTGGGTAATGCTTACTCTCATGCTTGGTTTTTACGCGCCGTTTTGGGTGGGAACACCTTTTATGGCAGAGTTGGCTGCACCCAGTATGGGGGCCGAGATAATCCATTTACAGATGGCTATACCGCCTTTGCTCGCATGTTTTTTGGTGCGCCGGCATTTTTTTGGGACTGCTGGTACTTAATTTTCTGGAGCTAAATACGGCGCGGATTGCATAGTTAGCCTACTTGATGACGCCATTATCACGCCAGATTTTGATTTGTTGTTGGGAAAGACCAAGTTTTTCTAAAATTTCATCGGTGTGCTCCCCGAGGAGGGGCGCGCGTCGGTAAATGCCCCCAGGTGTTTCAGTCATGCGCACTGGAACACCAGCGATTCGATATGACTCGGAAGAGTGAGGTCGATCAACAGATATGATCATTTCTCTTGTTCTGTAATGATCATCTTCTAGGATGTCATTGATATCATAAACAGGGCCGAATGGGATTTTTCCACCAAACAACGCGACCAACTGTTTTCTTGTTTTCTGGGACGTAAAGGCTTCGATTTGTTCATAGACATAATCTTGATGCGCGATACGAGCTTTGTTGTCGGTGAAGCGTTGATCGTGCACTAGTTCCGCCCGCCCAATCAGCTCACATAAGCATCTCCATTCTTCAGCCGATTGCGCAGCCAGTGTGATCCAGCCGTCTTTGGTCTTCACCATTCCAAACGGACAGATCAAGGGATGTCGGTTTCCTTCGGGAACGGGAGTTTGTCCTGTGACCGAGTGTTGATAGATGATTCGCTCGCAGGCTGCTAGCACACCATCTAGCATTGCAACATCAATAAATTGACCCTGACCGGTCCGCTCAGCGTGTCGAAGGGCAGCCACGATGCCAAATGCCAACATCATGGCAGGAATCAAGTCGCCTACTCCCGGCCCCACTTTAGTGGGATCATTTTGATCTGACCCGGTAATGCCCATCATTCCACCCATGGCCTGAGCCACGATATCAAACGCAGGCCACGCGACGTAGGGACTCTTTCCTGTACGAGGATCTCCAAATCCGCGTACTGTGGCATAAACTAATTTTGGGTTTTTTTTATGCAGAGTTTCATAAGAAAGTCCGAGTCGATCCATTACACCGGCTCGGAAATTTTCCACTAGCACATCCGCGTTTTTGATCAATCGGAAAATGATTTCTTTTCCTTGGGGGGTTTTTAGATCTAGCGCTAAACCGCGCTTGTTCCGATTAATACTTGCAAAGTATCCCCCGTACTCTTGGTCCCCATCTTTTTCAGTGTGGGGTCCAAATGTTCGAGTAAGGTCGCCTGAAGTTGGCTCTATTTTGATTACATCGGCACCCTGATCGGCCAGCATTGCTGTGCAGAAGGGCCCTGCGAGTATCTGCGTTAAATCAATCACTCGGACCCCATTCAATACGCCCCAAGAGCTAACCGGCGGTATTTTTCTGTCGGTCAAGTACTCACCTTTTTTTACACACCAATGTAATTGGGGATGCGATCTAATGTTTGCAAGGCACTAAATAACTGTATGAGTTTAGATGTACTCTCTTTTCCAACAATTGGCTCACAGAGGCTTCGTACTTTGGCTTCGATTGCCGGTTTTTCTTCATCGGGTTCGGTCGAGCTGATCGGTTTCCCAAAAATCTTTATGATGCTTTCATCTTTGAGGGAGAAAATGACTTCTGCTTCCTCATGATTGAGGTTTGCAGACGCTTCCAGTGTCATTTTATTTATGAGCTTACGTAACTCGCTATCTTGGGTCAGGTGATCTTCAAATGTGGCCAGGGCCGATGTATCTTTTCCAGTTAGTGCTAGTGCAACGCAAAATTGCACACTGAATTTGGCAGCTAGGCCGGTCTGGGGCTCAGGGTTGTCGCAAACTTTAAGAAGCTCCGGGTGTCCATGCACGTGTATCTGCTTTATAGACGTTGGCGAATGACCACTATGATTAGCAAAAAAGGTTTTTGCAGCTTCAATTGCACCGTGGGTTAAAAAACAAGAAGCATGGTATTTAAAATGATTACCATGGATATGAAATTTTTCTCCTAGAGGTTTTCTAAGTGGAGCATCGCTGAAGTCAGTTGAATGTAGTGCGTAAAAGCCATCTGCTGCACTGAGTACGCGTTTTGAGCTAGTAAATCCTCTCTTGGCCAAATCCGCCGACTCAAGGCCCAGAGCTGCAGCTTGTCCGAGTTGCAGAGGTTTTGCCATGGAGCCAAATGCTGCCTTAGTTCCGGCAGCCCGGCATGCTGCCAGCTCCAAGGCATCCATCATCGCTTTACCTTCAAGGCCATGAAGTTTTGCGCATGCTGCACTGGCACCGATAGCGCCTAAAGTTGCAGAAGCATGCCAACCCCTCCTGTAGTGATCGGGACATAATGCCAACCCGAGTCGGCATATTACTTCTATGCCGGTGATTACAGAGGTGATGATTTCTAGGCCCGCACGCCCATCTCTTTCAGACGCAGCCCAGACTGCACTGGCAACCGGTACAGTCGTATGTGCTGGGATGGCCGGATAGGTGTCATCAAAATCATGGGCGTGCGCAGCAGTTCCATTAAACAGTGCAGCCTGGCGAGCTGTGCCGCATTTACCGGTGCCAATTAGGGTGGATTGTGCTTTCCCTCCTTCCTGTTGCGCATGATCCAAGAGGATTTTTGCACAAGACTCCTTAGAGCCAGCAACTGCTACAGCTGCCCAGTCCAGAAGGCAGAGACCCGCTTTTTTTAAGTCATGCTCATCAAAAAGCAATGGATTTGTTTCGGTTATCAGGTGCAACAAATGGTTGTCAGGCGAGACAAACCGATTAGCCTTATCGGTCATACCCTGCATCCTTCACCAACAGTGCTGAGCTGACTCTTCCATTTCCATTACGTGACCTTTATTAGCTTTGGGTAACACTTACGAAACTTTTATCCACCATAAATAGCAGAGCTTTCCTGTGATGGCTAAAAAATCACGGTGCTAAATAAGCGGCCAAAGCATCTAAGTCCGCATCGCTGATTTCGGTCTTTCGATAGAATGGCATAATCGAAATGCCAGTGCGGACGATTGTTTTGGTGTACTCAGGCAAGAGGTCTGTGCGTTCCTCAAGCAGTGCAGGTTTTTCCCCGTTATATAAAATCTGCAATGCCACGGTGCCCGGCCGTGCTTCTCCATCGTCGTGACAGGGAGCGCACCAGTATTGAAAGACTTCCCGCCCCCTTTCGATATCCTGAGCAAGCGCTTGTCCCGTAACAAGTAGACTTAACGAAACCAAGATAACAGCAATAATACGACGGACCACGATTAAGCTCCCCTCATATTTTTAGGCCATATTCCCGATTTCCCTGGGGAAATGATACCGTTCGGATCAATGGCATCCTTGATGGTTTCATTAAAGCGCCTAAGCGAGTTGTTGCCGAAAGAGTAGGCATTCATGACATCATCCTGGAAAGCTGGTGGCGTGCGGTATTCTCCCCAACCATGTTCTGCCGCTATCTTGACCAGCTCTTTAAAGGCTGACCGGTTTTTCCGATCTACTTCAACATTACGTGTAACTTGAAGGGCCATCAGCAGCATAGCGGATCGCTGGTAATACAGGGCAGGCAAGGAGGTGACTCCTTGCGGTGGTCGTGGCAGGCCTAATTGGTCATAGGCCTCCGTGAATACTTTGGAGGCTTCAAAGATAGCTTCACCTGTTTTAGGAATTATCGGTGAGAAATAATAATGCCCAAATTTGGGATTGGGGTTCCATGGTGTCCGGGAAATGATCTGGAAAATCGACAAATTCGGGATCCCAAAATCTACTCTCCCTCCAGCTATACGGCCCTGCTGGTATTCTTCTCCTTGTTCATAGGTCAGTGGAAATTCTAGTTTTTCCCCTTCGGTGAAAGTAGCCCCAGGAATCGAACTGGCAAATTTTTCCCGAGCGTGCGCCCATTGAGCGTTTATAACTTCCTTTGGTCCATAAGTTTTTATGTTGCATGTCCAGTACGGGATGTTTTTCTCTCGCCCGTAGCGTTCTAAAGCTGGACGGTCACTGGTTTGCAGGAGCGCGATGTGTTCCGGGTCGCTGTCTGGTCCACCCCTTGCTCGAAGTAACGGGCTCCCTAAACCGGGGAGTCCATTACTGATGGATGAATTTGTCAGATATGAGGTTACATCTATCAACGGGATGAGATCATCATGGTTATAAACGGCTACGGTATCTTCACGGAAAGCCTCTGGCTCTGGTGCAAGCCAGAATCCCATTTTGGTCACGATGCCAAAATTAGACTGCGTAAAAATACCATCAAGCTGTGGCCCAAATGCATATTGGTACTGCTGCCAAGTTTTGGATCCCGGGACACCTCCCGGCCCGGTTCTCAGAACTTCGCCGTTGGGCAGCACGACTTCCATACCGCAGTGTGATCCAAAATGATCACGAAAATGGCCTATCGTATACCCAAGTCCATGGTCCAAAGCATTACCGATGGGACTTCCCCAGCCTGGATCCGGGCAGTCGATCCAAAGTTTTGCGCCTTTTTCCTGAATAGCATTGTAGAGATCGAAATAGCTTACCCCGGGCTCCACTAAGCAGGTGGCATTTCTCTCATCGATTTCCAGCACACGATTCATTCTCTTTAAATCAACTACCACGCTACCGGAATGTACCGGCGCTGATCCACCGTAACCGAGATTTTTCCCGGTAGAAATCGGATACAGGGGAATCTGGTACT
>CAYXIJ010000044.1:0-8544 GCA_964465375.1 uncultured Gammaproteobacteria bacterium
CACCTCATCTAACCAGTCTGTCGAAGCACCGGACAAGACGCCCGCGAAGCTGCGTCCGGGACTTCCCTCGAACTCAACTTCGCCGAACCCCAGGTAGTCTAGGATGGTCGCTGGCAAATCGTACTGGCCGATCAAAGCATCACGTGTCTCGCCTGCAGGCACCGATCCGGGATGGCGCACAATGAGCGGAATATTTAAAGCAGCCTCGTAGAGATTGCTGGGCGATGTGGCTGTGACATGGTGCCACAGGCCATGCTGGCCATAGAAATTACCTTGATCGGCAGAATAGATGACCAGCGTATTTTGATCCAGGCCGGCCTCGCGGAGCGCTGCCATTACCCGGCCAACCGCATCGTCAACAATTGTGTTCTGGGAGGCGACGTTGGCCATGGACTCCGGGTCATTGTGATGGAGAATAGACTGCAGCTTCATGCCTCTCAGGAATTCAGGCAACTCCGGATCCAGAAGCTGCTCGATCAGATTGGGGTTCACTGGCACTCTCGGGAATGACTCGAAGTCGCTCCCCAGATAACTTTCATAGTGCCGGTTCCGGGCAGGCCCGGTGTTGGTGGGCGGATTGAGATAGGGCCCGTCGAGATTGAGCTGCAAATAAAAGGGCTGTTCGGATTTAACATTCCGTAGGTATTCGACAGCCTGGTCTGCAAAAAAATCAACGATGTGCTGATCGTTGACCGGGTAGGTCTGTTCGTTATCAATGATCGTGTTATCCCAAAAATCGAGTGTGTGCCCGTAGCTGAACGTGAGCCAGTGTTGATAACCGATTGAGGCCTGCCAGGGTTGACCGAGGTGCCACTTACCGATGAGTGCCGTTTGGTAGCCCCGGTTACCCAAAGTCAGTGGGAGGGTGCGGAATTCCCTGACCGCGGACCAATCCTGTGGCCATTCCTGCAGCTTGGCATCGTCGAGCCAGTTGTGCACCCCATGCTGTGAGGGCATCAGACCGGTCATCAGGGTTGCGCGGGTCGGTGAGCACATACCGTTCACTGCAAAGGCACCCGTGAATCGGGTCCCCTCTGCAGCCAGCTGGTCTATGTTCGGCGTGCGAATATCTGGGTTGCCGTAGACACCCAAGAGCGAAGCTGGTTGGTTATCGGCCAGAATAAACAAAATATTCGGCTGATCCGGTACGCCTGCTTCCTCATCGCCACCGTTAGGCTGTTGCCCGTTTGCAGTTGCGATCAGCCAGAGAAAAAAAACGCTAGTTGTCCACTTCATCAGAATCCCCTGTACCCATCCGGAATGGTTTGCTCAGTGTCACTGTGATTTCCTCGTCTGCATACCAACCCTGATAGTAGATATCCCTCGTATGTAAGTAGAACTGTACACGCAGCTGGTCCGATCCGTCGGTGAAGGTCAGGAGTCGACTACTGGGTGGTACCGTTAAGGGGTTGTGATGACGACTCAGGGCCGCCGCATTGATGAACGTGACCCCCCATTTACGCTCCAGGTAGCGGCGGTCGCCGGTCCTGCGGACCGGATTCAGATGGGTGTGGCCACCGAGCCAAACATCAATAGCCTGAGGCGAATCGGCAAGATACTGCTCGAAGGACTGCGCGTCCGGCTTTCCATCGACAAAGTAAAGATAGGAGGCACCCCGAGGGGCGCCCGTGGCATGGTAGCCGTGGTAGAGCGGCCTCCAGACATCATCACTCTGCCGGGTGAATCCCTCCCATTCACCCGATGCGGTGGTAGTTTCCTTGAGCATATGGTGGTGGGCGGAGATGATCACTGCGTCCGGATTGCTCTCCACCGTCTGTCTCCACCAGCTGAATGTGTCCCCGGTCACCGCACCAGCCGGATACCCGCCGACTGCGTTCCCTGCATCGATTTTTCCACGCCCAATCGGGGGTGGAAGATCGTTCCGGTCCGACATGATCAGAAACAATAGATTGCCAGCCCGGAATGAGTAACGCTCCCAGGTACCTTGTGGCTGATATTTCCGCTTCTCAGGGTCCACGCCGGAAAACAGCGGATTCTCGCCGAGCGGGTCGACCCACCTCCTGAACCACCACTGGGTTGGCTCCGTATGCAGTGTTGCATCGTGATTGCCGGCCAGACTGTATACATCTTCCCGGCGGTGGTGCTGCATCACATCGAACTGCCGGACCAGCTCCTCCCCCTCCTCGTCGGTCGGAACACCAAAACCACCCGCGAAGTCTCCCACCGCAATTGCAATGTCCCAGTCAAATGGGGGTCCGCCAAGCTCACCACCTGACTCAGATTGCCGGATCGCCTCTGCCAGACTCTCCCGGCCCTGCCCAATGTCGGTTCCAACATGGGCGTCGCCGAACACCCAGACTCTGAACTGGCGCGGCACCTCCTCGCTTGAGGTAACTGAAGAAACCGACCAAACGATGACTAGTAGATAAAACAACGAGGCACGCCACCGACTCGATCGGCTTGTTTCTTTTTTGCGGAATAATATACTCATGCGGATAAGTATAGATAAAAATAGTGCTAGTCATTCTTTTAAAAATACCAAAAATGTTAGAGGCATCACCATGAAAAATAACGCCGGCCTGGTTGCAACCATGCTTTTTATCGGAATTTCCGGATGCTCGCCGGAAAATTCAGAAGTAGACCAAAGCCTATCAAGCCAGGCAGCACCTGCAGACGCGCGCCGTCCCAATATTCTATTTATCGTGGCAGATGATATTGGATTCACCGATGTAGGTGCGTTTGGCAGTGAGATCTCCACACCCAATCTGGATAAGCTTGCTTATGGGGGGCTGCGCCTCAACAACCTTCACGCGGCCCCGGCCTGCCGAAATATGCGGCTGATGCTGATGTCCAGTGCAGGCACTTCAGCTGCTAATCACCCTATGCCCGGGGCGTTTCGCAACGGTGTGCTCAGCCTGAACTATGCGACGATTCCGGAATTGCTGCAGGATGCAGGCTACGCGACCTACGCAACTGGCAAATGGGACCTGGGGGAAATCGAGGGCTACACACCAGGGGCACGTGGATTTGACCGCTACTTCACAGCACTGGCCGGTGCTGCCAGCTACTTTGCCGAGCCCCTGTTCCCTGATGTCCCAGCGTACCGGTACGAGGAGGACGGCCGAACCGTAGAACTCACCGAACTCCCGAATGACTTCTACGCGACTGAGTACTTCACAGACAAAATGCTTGGATACCTGCGATCAACCGAGGAAGGCACGCCCTGGTTTGCCTACATGCCCTACACCGCTCCCCACTGGCCACTGCAGCTACCTGAAGATTGGCTCGACCGTTACGCGGGCCGCTATGACGCAGGCTATGATGAGCTACGAGAACAGCGCTTTGAGCAGGCAACGGCAGCCCGCGTCCTGCCGCCCGGTGCAAGTCTAGAAGGATTTGAGCCGCTGGCCGAACCCTGGGCCAATCTGAGTCCAGACGAGCAACGTCGATATAGTCGGGCCCAGGAAATTTACGCGGGGATGATCGAGTACCTTGATATGAGTATCGGCCGGGTCATCAATTATTTGGAAGAAAGCGGACAACTCGACAATACCGTGATTGTTTTCACGGCTGACCATGGTGCATCCTCCGGCGAGCACGGCGTAGATACCGGACGGCTAAGTTTTGGCAGAGGAGGGCCGAGCATACCGGACGGCACCGACAACAGCTTGGAAAATTTCGGTCGTCCCGGGTCATTTATCGACCATGGACGAGGATTCGGTGAAGCAGCTACGGCGCCGTTCAAATTCCAGAAAAGCAGCCTGAGCGAAGGCGGCCTTCGTGCGGCCGCATTCGTCCATTATCCAGCGACAGTTGCAGCAGGTGGTGTCAGCAATGCCTTTATGACCATGATGGACATTCTGCCAACCTTCATGGAAGTCGCCGGTACGAAACATCCAGGGGCGGGGCTTTTTAACGGTCGGCAGGTTAACGATATTGCCGGCCGCTCAGCCTGGCCTCACCTGACAGGAAACGCATCAACAGTTCACTCACCGACCGAAAGTGCCGGCTGGTCAGGGGGTAACGGGTTTGCGGGTAACGGGGGTGCACTGATACGAGGAGACTACAAAATCATTGATCAGCCATCTCCCGGGGGTGGTATGGGTACCATGCCATGGCGACTTTATAACCTTGCCAATGATCCAGGCGAAACGCGTGACCTTGCTATGGAGAATCCAGAGCTTGTCGCTGAGCTTGTCGCCGAATGGGAAGCTAACTGGCACTAAATAGATAGCCGAGCCTGTTGGGTTGGTTAATCCGGTGTACCGGAAAATAGCTTTTGACCACCGGGAAGAGTCGCAGCAGAGAGACTTGCAGTGGGGCTATCATTACGGGCCTGCCAACCCTGAACCTCAAGTACTGTACCGGCTGGTACATCTGCAGGACGCCAGCCACGCCTGAATAAAACATTAGCAGCCACGGTCTCAAAGGCCCAGTTGACTACCTCACCGTTCGAATTCTCAACATCAACGTAGATCCAAGCATGCGGATTGGACCACTTCATTTCGGTGACCATGCCCTTTAGGTGAACTGGTTTTTCTTTGTCAAACTCAGCCGCAAACGCATGATGCGCAAATGCGCTATTAAAAAAGTTCATGGGAACAAGAATAAGAATTGCAGTTGCTAACTTGAATAAATAAGTCATGTGTTATTCCTCATCAATTTGACGCGCACGATATTCGTCTCGGACGTCTTTTAGGTGCTGGAGATCTCCATTGTCTTCCAGGCATGCAACTTCGAGTAGTTCTTGGTTTTCACGATTGAATGGCATTTCGATGGTCCATGGGCGCGTGTACGGAATTGGGTCTGAGACGGTTGCCCGGTAAATTATTTGGTTTTCGCTTACCGGCGTGAAAGTTTCGACAACGGTTTGCATGTGACTTACGACATCGCCTGTTTCGTTAAGCCATGATTTCCCGTTGAAATTTTGAGATTCCACAACAAGCGTATCTTCCTCCCAGCTACCGATAGAATGACCTTGCCACAAACGTATTGTATCGGGTGGACGACTATGATCATCTAACGCAATCCTTCGCCATGACATGCGCTCATAAAGAATCAATATGTAACCAGGTGGTTGTATCATAAAAAATGGTGCGGGCACATAGTGCGAACGTGGAATACCTGCTACAAAGCAGTGTGCAGTAGGGTCATCATATCCTCGATGTGGTAACTCACGATCGACTCTTTCAGCTCTAGCCCACGCTTGATAAGGCAACATTCCATCAGCAGGATCAACAACCTGTCCTCTGCTGGGTGGCAGCAGGGTGTCCCCATCATGTTTTTCTAAGCCATAGTTTGCACCACCCGCATCAGCCATAAAGTAGCCGCTTATGTTCGGGGTACCATCTGAGAGTCGTGGAATTTCCGCCGGTGTCGTTGGCAGCAGGAGACCTTCGCTAGCGTCTGCATCAAACAGCTCGTTATCTACGGGAATTGGGGCTGGATACCACGTGTTTTCATCTCTTTCAAAATCACCGTTAGCCTCTTCTTTTTCCGCCTGGCACTGGTACTCAAGAATACCGTCCATGTGTGTCTGCCGTTGCAGCTCCAGTTTGATAGTCCAGGGTCGCGTAAAAACCTTTGGATCATCGATCGTTGCCTCATATTCGATGGTATCGGTATCGAGTAGTTGGTAGCGTTCTGTAACGAGTATTTCCTCACTATGGAAATTTCCGGACGCGTCCAGCCATGTTTTATCATTCTGATCTATAACCTCAACAACCAGCACGTCTCCTTCCCAATGACCCCGAGAGTTTCCCATCCACGATTCAATCCCGGCATAAAGTGGCGGTGATCCATTCGTATAAATTAGTCGAAATACCTGTTGCCACTCGAAAGTGATTGCGATGTGGTTTGTGGTTTGGAAAATTTGGAATGGAGACTCCATTGCCATGATTCGTGGTACGCCTGGTAAAAAACAGTTCCGCAGAGGGTCTTCAGAAGAACGATTTTCAAAGTTTCTTAGCTGTTGCTCAGAAGCCCAGGGCTGGTACGGGATTGTTCCACCATCAACGACACTCATACCGGCAGGCATGTCATGTCGGGCGACATGATCCTCAAGGTTGTAGGAGGCACGATCCACCGGCTGCCAAATGCCCTGCAAATCTGGTTTGCCGTCCGCAGTCCGGGGTAACGTTTGACCAGATGCCGGTCCAGCGACCAAAGCCAGAAGAATTAATAGATGTGGCAACATGATTAACCCTTAGTAAAATCCATTTCCATTATTTCATAACCGGTGTTTGTCATGCCAAGGGATAGGTACGTTTTTTGAGCGTGTTTGTTGTGTTTTTCAACATAAAGACGAATCCCGCAGCAACTTGGTTTTTCTTTTGCTATCAATTTTAAATGATTATATAAGGCAGAAAATACTCCACGGCGTCGATATTCACCTAAGACATAGGCACTTTGTATCCACCACATAAAACCATTTCGCCAGTCACTCCATTCATGGGTAACCATAAGTTGACCAATGACCGTGTCGTTATATTCAGCTACCCAATATTGTCCTTTTGATGTGTCATTAATCGCTGATTCGACGCCTGATTCTACTACTGGCTGATCAAGTAAAAGCTCTTCTGTTTCTTTGGCCATCAAACAATTATAAGCAACAATTTTATTGATATCGTTTGAAGTAGCTTCACGGATCTCAAGGTTCACTATCTTTCTTCTGTGTAAACTCATGTCTCGTTCTCCGTGCACGCCTCTAGTCCTATCACCTCACCAAGCTCCGCCTGATAACGAATCAGAATAGGCCGGCAACATACAAAACAATCCTCAAAATATTTCTGCGTTGGAACCGAAACATCGAGAATGATGCCGATTTTTTCTCCGCAGTATGGGCAAAGGATGTTTCGTTCGACATTCAGCACAGCTGCTTCATCTCCAGAAACTGTGGCGTACGCATCAATCTAAAAGTCAAATTTCCCGATCCATGCGTAATAACCGGATCAGGTTGCCACCAAGAATCGCTTCCTTCTCGGCGTTATTGAGATAAGGCGAATTGATAATCAGATCCATCGTATCAGGCCAGCCCAGCGGCATATCGGTGCCGTAAACAACCTGACTGGGCCCCATCTCTGCAACAAGATGCCTCAGACCCTCATCAGAAAATACCATTGAGTCAGCGAATATTTGGGTCCTTAAGTACTCTCTAGGAGGTTTTTGGTTGCGGCAATCATCAGCTTGAATAGGAGCATTTCCGATGAACTCACCTTGGGCATTGATTGAGGGGCCACCAGCCGCATCACAAGCTACATCCGTGCGGCCAAAGTAAGATGGCAGGTACCCGCCACCGTGAGCCCCGCATATTTTCAATCCAGGAAAACGGTCCAAAGTTCCATCAAGTATGAGCCGTGATATAAAAAATGTAGTTTCAAGGGGGTTACCTATAATATTTCCTAGATCGCCAGCATAATCCAGTGCACCCTCTTGTATGATGTTGTCCGAACCATTTGGGTGGACAAAGATTGGTACGTCTAGTTCTTCGGCTTTAGCCCAAAACACGTCATATTCCGGGCCTGCAGGTACACCTCCATTCACGTGACCACCCATTGAAGCGCCCTTAAACCCAAGTTGATTAACCGCGTAGTCAAGTTGTCCTGCAGCAAGATCTGGGAACTGCATTGCAACAGATGTAAGGGCAACAAAACGATCAGGATATGCATTGCACCATGCCGCAAATCCTTCGTCTTGAACACGAACAATTTCAGCTGCAAGCAACTCATCGTCAGTCCGGTACCACCAATATTGATTGGCACTTATAACGGAAACATCAATACCCCATTCGTCCATCATTACCAAACGCGAAGGCTCGAGGAGTCTTGGCCCACCAATCCGTCTCTCGAGACTCGTACCACGGATGACTTCCTCAACATCCTTGATCGACGCGTGCGCATGAATATCAACGGTCTTAATGCGCTTACCCGCAATCCAAATTTCCTTACGCCCTTGTGCCCATGTTGTGGGCTTAACCGCCAGTATTCCTGCCGCTATTCCAATGGCTTCTAAAAGTTTTCTACGACTCGAAATGTGGCTCAAAATCTTCATCTAGCCTTCTCCCTAAATAGGTTTTGTGAGGTACTGCTCAAACAGACGAGCGTAAATAGTATGACGGAGAGGGAGAGACCGAATTTGGAAGTAGAAGTTCCACCCACACATCTCTCACCATCTTGTTACCCATTTACCATATCTGAACTCAAGTGCTAAGCGGTCGCTTTTCTTAAGATTATTTACTACCAACCCGTATGAGACATCGATCATTTTTTCAATTTCTTTTCTGGGTATCGAACCATCTAATATCAAGGTGTTCCAGTGTTCTTTATTCATATGATATCCGGGTATCACGGACTTAAAAATATCTCTAAGAATCCTTGCTTCTTCGGGATCACATTTTAAATTGATATGCCCAATATCACCCCTATACCTAAGGAATCCAAACATCTTGCCTTTGATTTTGAAAACCCGGGTGTCAATACCAAAAGGGAAATCCTCAACCGCTTCTGGACGAGAGAGAAAGTAAACCCTTGCTTGGTCACCATTCACTGAGTCTGCCCATTGTTTGCAAACTGGCGGAGAGGGAGG
>CAYXIJ010000045.1:0-3201 GCA_964465375.1 uncultured Gammaproteobacteria bacterium
ACATCCTCTCGCAGGCGGAGAGGAGACTCATGTTACCGAACGATATCGGCGTGTCGGTGAGCAACTCGAGTTGGAGTTGACGGTTAATGATACAGTCTACTGGAGTAAACCTTTAACGCGTACCGTACACTACAATCCAGCACCAAATCTGGAGATTCTCGACTACGGTTGCGATCCAACTGTGTGAAAAAATTGGCGTGCGCCGGAATAACTGCTCTTAGTCGAGCAATAGCAAGAACGCTATCTTCGCTATATTCTCTGGTTGCAATCTTTTTTTCTTCCAGGTATCTAGTAGGTATGAATAACTCTAATCTCTGGGAGTAGATTCGACCCCATGAAAAGACTTCTCACTATCCTCTGCCTAGCTCTTCTGAGTGTCCACTCTTATTCTCAGGAGGTTTTAATAGATGAAGGGTTCTCAAGAAAATCTGGATTACCACTCAACCAACTTGTTGAGAGACAGGGTATTAAATATGAGGTCAACTCAACCACACCGTTTACTGGTAGCTCTGTCGTTTATCACAACAACGGTCAATTATGGTACAGAGAAAATTACAAAAACGGGAAACAAGACGGCCTCCAAGAGGGATTCTTGAGTAACGGTCAATTATGGATTAGAACAAACTACAAAGACGGAAAAGAAAACGGTCTCCATGAGAGGTTCTACAACAACCCAGTTTCCCGTCTACATAGCTTTTTGATTCCCGCAACTGACCGTGGTCAATTAAAGGTGAGAGGAAACTACAAAAACAGGAAAGAAGATGGTCTCTGGGAGACGTTCCACGAAAACGGTCAATTATTGAGTAGAGGAAACTTCATAGACGGGAAACTAAACGGTCTTGGTGAGATCTTCGACGAAAACGGAAACTTGACCAAGACAGAGACGTACAGGGACGGAAAACTAGTCGAGGTAAAATGAAACTATCGACAGACTTGTGGAGGTTTGCGATGAGAGCAACACGATCACTAATTTCTAAGTTTCGCCTGTTTAGGCAATACCCCCTATAAGGTGCGCCGGGCAAGCAATTTGTTACCGTTGTGTTCTACAATGGATCCGACAGCTCTAAAACCAAGGATAAGAATGCATCCGTTACAGTTAACCCTTGTCGCGTTCTTTTTATGCTCTAGCGGCAACGTGCTTGGTCAAGTGACACTAGAAACGCCCAACGAAACAGTTACCGGAGAGGAGCTGTTTGTCACGTGCACTTTTTGTCATGGTAATGCCGGACAGGGGAATGACAGACGAGATGGCCCGGCAATAGCAGGGCTGCCTGCCTGGTACCTTGAATTGCAACTGCATAACTTTAAGGATGGCGTCCGTGGCTATCTAGCAGAAGACGTTCCGGGCCAGGTGATGCATTTTACTAAGGGTATGCTGAGGAACGACTTCACCATATCAAGTCTTGCTGAATATATTTCAGGGTTAGAGCCCGGCAAGCCAATGACCGATAATGCTATAGGCGCCAGACCTTACCTCTGGGATTCGCCCTTTGCAGGGCTTGATCCATCGATCTCGGGCAATGCTGAGGCGGGTAGAGTAACCTACTCAACAACCTGTGTAGTTTGTCATGGTGCAGACGGAATCGGGATTGAAGCATTAGGTTCGGCTCCGCTTACATATTTTTCTGAGGTCTATTTGGCTAGGCAATTGATGTATTTCAGAGATGGTATACGTGGCACGCACCCTGATGATACTCGAGGGCAACAGATGGCGCTCGTGGGAAGATTATTGACTACCGATCAAGCTATTGCTGACATGGTCGCCTATATCTCCGGGCTTTAGAAAGGTGTTTGGATACGAAATTCACGCGGGGCATTACCACTTATGAAGAGCCTAAAAACAATATATGGCAGTCTATGTCTGTTGTTTGTTTTCAATATCAACGCGCAAACTCGTGTAGAGGTAAAGCTGATAGCACCTATTGAGGAAGACAGAGGCTGGTGCCTTGATTTACGAGGTGGGCAAAATAATGGCGCTCCCATTGGGGGACTACACGGACATACCTGTTATACCTATAACGGTAATGGTGTAACTTCCGATCAAGCCTTCGTCATGGAAAACATCTATGAACAAAATGAATTTAGGATGGTCGATTTCAATGACAAATGCATGACGCTGTATGAACCGAAAGATGGCTCTTTCATCTCAATGGAAACTTGTGATGACCGTGAAGCCCAAGATTTCATGCTCAACGAGGCAGGGCAAATTATTCCGGAAATGATGCCTGATCTCTGTTTGACTATTCATTCCGTTGCTTTGCCTGGCGGTGGAGGTAATCCAGTACACCTCCTGCGAGATTTATCATTCGATACTTGCGATAACAATATTAACGAACGTCAACTTTGGGAATTACGGACAGAATGGGCCGGCCCTGAAAAAGCAACTGCTGAGAGGACTTATGCTGTAAATCCTGCTAGTGCTTTTGGCATGGGCATGGGCATGGGAAGACTTAGGCCATAAAATATAGCCTTTTTCCCCGGTGACTCCTGCTGAATGTATATATTTTACTAGAATAAAAATGATTAAATATTTGATATTTTAGGAATTTATCAGTTCTTCAATAGGCTGCGATTAGGGTCCTACGTGATCAATCCTCTCCGCACCAAACAGCGTCCACCCAATGTCATCTCGTCCACCGTCGAGAACCACCTCATACACAATCTCCGGCGGGCTGCTGCGAACGTATTCACGCAAGCGCGTCCACTGGTTAAATTCTACGCGTGACTCTGGTCTCCATTGATCGAGAGTCCTTCCGTCAAGAATGGCTCCGTAGGCGACGAGGATGTTATGTGTCTCTGGCAGCCAGTCGACATCGCCCATCGCAAAACTAACAACACTGTTCGGTCCCTGTTGTTCGGACTGCCAAAGTTGGCGGACCACCATGCTTTCCTCGTCAATTTCATACTCTACCGTGCGTGTATAGGTTTCCTGAATAGGGGTTGGTTCTTGAAAGGGACGAGCCTGATAGATTCCATTATCGAAGACTAATAAGGTCCCATTCGGTGTGGGGCTTGGAGAATGCTGATGATACGGCCAATCTAATTCACCTTCTGCACGTAGCAGCTTGTCAGAAAGTTCACCCCAACCACTTGGTTCCCCGAAAATCCATTTGATTTCTTTCGTCGCTCTGTCAATTTTCATTGCCGCTGCCTGATAGCGGAAGTTGATCAGGATCGAATCGTCACGTTCGTCGTAGAGTA
>CAYXIJ010000045.1:3211-8522 GCA_964465375.1 uncultured Gammaproteobacteria bacterium
GGTTCCGGGAAGCCACGACGAACCCAATAATTGGATAGGAACGTATCGTATCCGATCCGGAACGGGTCCATGTGGTCAAAGGCCCGCCATTCCCAAACGATTTCTCCCGTTGCTCGCTCGAATTCTACGATAACGTCTCCCATAACCATCTGATCGCGACGGGGGGCATTCTCATCGTATTCATCAGTATAGTAATCGTTTATTACCTTCGATTCGCTCCCCAAGACGATGATGTTGCCATTCGGTAGTTCGTCAATTTCGTGGTGGAAAGTCAAGGTATCGACACCAATGCCTTCGGTATCTCCCTGTGGTCGGCCTTCTGCATACCATTGATTGACTGTATTTCCTAGCCAATCTATTTCTAACAATCGAAAATCTGCGGTTACGAAGATTAAGTTACCATTTTGAAGCTTCCCAAAATCACTAATACGAGAGTCTACGCGGTAGTACCAAAGCACCTCACCGGCATCGTCAAGCACAACCAACATACCAAACCCAGCGTTAAAATTAGCAACCTCCTGGCCTCTCCCGATTTGTCGGCGTCGCGGGTTGAACAGGGTAACACCTGGTTCCATCGCCTCCGGCTTGCTCTCTCTCACATCGATCGGTGGGAATTCTACGCCCGTATCCGGCAAAGTCGGGGTGGTGAAGCTAAAGATCTCGTTCGCTATTGTTTCGGCGCCATTGGTGTTGCGAATTGTGACACGAACGCTATGTTCTCTCCCGGGCCGCATTCCAACAACACCGAGACCGATAGATGGATCATACGAGTCATCATAGGTTAACCGCCAATCGTTAGTTCCATCGCTGACGTCAATGAATGTAGTGACAGCTTCGCTTGCATTGAACATGACGATAGCAGCTTGCGGTACACTTGGATTTGGGTTCCCCATCAACGTTGGGTTGTCCGTAAAGGTCGGTTTATTTGAGCAGGCGGCTAAAACGCTCGTAAACACAAATAGTGAAACTTTCGCGCAATCTCTAAAATTTTTCATTTCATAGCACCTACTAAATGTGTACACTTTACTAGAATAAAAATTCTTAACTATTTGATATTTAAAGTAATACAAATTCTTGATGTACCCCGAAGAGGCACTCAACCAGGGCCGCATTAACCTTGCTTCGTACACCCTAACCCTTCGGGGCATAGCCTTTTTCCCCGATGCTCCTGCTGAAGGGCTTGATTCCGCATGGATACGGCCTGGCATGCGGTCGGGAGGCCCTGGCAGATGCCCTCCCCCCTCTTATTCTTAACAAAATACCACATATAATAGTGATAAACATTTCTAGTCATTTTTGAATGTGAGCTAACTAAGGTTTAGTTTTGGGTAGGCCCAAGAAAAGACCCTGGGTCAGGACTGGATGTCTTAACTGTTGGGAATCATCTGCCCGTTAAAATAGAGCGAGACGAAGCTCTAAAAGAGAGTTATGAGGAACGTTATGAATTGGACTAAGCAGGAGTGGATGCTAGTAGGTATCGTTACTTTATTTTTGACTGGCATTATTAATCTTTTTTCTCACTACGTGATTATTAACTATCTCGAAATTTCAATCTATGACACATCATATGAAATGAAGCGTCAACAATATGTTGGAACAAAGGACCGTGCGAAAGCACACCCATTCTATGGACTTAATAGTGCAGTTGAAAGAGGTTTTGATAGCCCCGTTTCTGTTGAAGATAACTTTTTGCGAGTTTCACCCAAGCCGCATAATAATGAAATCAAGGTGTTGATTCTTGGTGGCAGCGTGGCTGCTCACCTATCAATGAAGAGGGCGGATATTCCAGAGGATTATCTTTTATCAAAGGCACTAAATAAGAAATTCAATACGGATCGTTTTGTAGTCTATAACGCAGCCTTTTTAGGCGGCAAGCAACCGCAGCAATACTTCAAGCTTTTGTATCTAGAGTTACTTGGTTTTGTTCCTGATGTTATCGTAAACTACGATGGGTTTAATGAAATTGCCCTACCTTTTGGTGAGAACTATGATCGTGGTTTGAACGCTATTTACCCTGTAAATTTTAATCAAACTATACTTTCAACAGCATCGAAAGGCAGGTGTATTCCTTTAAATAATTGGCTTTTGTCGGGCAATTCTTATGTTCCAGTTATCGAACTAGTAAAATGGATCTACGTACGACATTGTCATAACGAAGTTGCTGGCTCTAAAAGGAATATTAATTTCGTCCGAAATGAGCTTTTTGAAATCGAAAAGAATAATTACTCTCAAAAAGTGCAAAATATTTGGATGGATTCATCAAATAAGATCACTCAATTCTCTGAAACTAGAAAAATACCTTACATACATATACTTCAACCAAATCAATATGTGGTTGGAAGTAAGCCTCTATCAAATCTTGAAACCGAGAAGTTTTATGGATACGAGCGCTACAAAAAGCCGATTGCAGAGCATTACCATAAACTATCCATTAGTAACCTCACCACTCCATATAAATTAGATCAAAGACAGCTTTTTAAATCGGAAAAACGTACGGTTTATTCTGATGAATGTTGTCACCTTAATCGTCTTGGAATGGAAACGATCGTAGACGATTTAATTTCTAGCTTCACCCCCTTGTTTTTCAGATTAAAAGATGGGACGGAATTTTGAAGTTGTTATGCATACCGCCAGAGAAAACAATGATTGCATTTGTCTTTGTCACGGTGAAGCAGTGCCAAGAATCCTAGCAAAACAACCAAACCAAAGCTTTAGAAAAGGGAAAATATCTATCTTTTTCTAATTGTTTCTGGCCATCTTTAAGTTTACTTGTATTTTTTTTCACCATGCATTGCTTCTAATCAAGCTTATATCTGTCTTTGTAGTTTTCGATTAAAGTTAAATCTTGATCTTCCTTACGCAAAATACAGCTCCCAACCACTAACATATCGATGTTCGTCCCCATGAAGCAACGAAAGGCATCTTCAGGGGTACATACAATCGGTTCGCCACGTACATTAAAGGAGGTATTCACTAAGACAGGACAACTGGTCTTCTCTTTAAATTTGCAAATAAGAGCATGATACTTAGGGTTGGTTTCCTTGTGGACCGTATGAAGCCTTGCGGAGCAATTTACATGGGTGACAGCAGGGATTTCTGATCGCTTGACGGTCAATTTATCGAACCCAGTTAATTCTCTATGAACGGCAGACACTTGAAGGCATTTTGTGCGCTTAACTTCGTCTACGAACAACATATATGGACTATCGTGATCCAACTCAAACCATTCCGCTATATTTTCTCTAAGCACAGAAGGAGCAAAAGGACGAAAACTTTCACGGTATTTAACCTTGAGGTTCAATCTTTTCTGCATCGTTTCAGAGCGAGGATCACCGAGAATAGACCGATTGCCAAGTGCTCGCGGTCCAAACTCCATACGGCCCTGAAACCACCCGACGGCCTTACCTTCTGTGAGTGCCTGTGAGGCTTGCTCTAACACTGCTTCTTCTGAAACAACGTCAAATCTAGCTTCACATTCGATGAGTTTTTTCTCAATGGCCCTCTGATCGTAAGCAGGACCCAGGTAAGCTCCCCGCATTGAATCCATTGGATTTGCTGTACGAGGTTTGTTTAGCTCTTTGTGCCACACAGACAAGGCAGCTCCCAACGCACCTCCCGCGTCGCCAGCAGCGGGTTGAATCCATATATCCTTGAATCGCTTATCCCTTAAGAGTTTTCCATTGGCTACACTGTTTAACGCAACCCCACCTGCCATACATAGATTATCGATATCGTATTCCTCTGCTAATGCGCGGGTCATAGTCAGCAAAATTTCCTCTGTTACCGCCTGTATAGAAGCTGCGATATCCATATGAAATTGGGTTAACTTACCCGTTTCCGGTTTTCTGGCGGGCTCCCCAAATAATTTTGAGAATTTTTTGTTTGTCATTCTTAGACCGGTCGCATAGTCAAAATATGACTGATCTAAACGGAACGATCCGTCCCCCTTCAAATCAATAAGATTTTCTAAGATCAGATCTTTATATTTTGGCTTGCCATAGGGCGCCAGCCCCATCACTTTGTATTCTCCGCTATTAACCCTGAAGCCCGCGTAATAGGTAAATGCAGAATAAAGTAAACCCAAAGAATGTGGAAAATGAATTTCTTTTTTTATTTCAAGATCATTTTGTTTGGCAATTGCTACAGTCGTTGTCGCCCATTCGCCTACTCCATCTAACGTTAAAACGAGCGCTGTTTCGAAAGGCGAGGGATAGAACGCACTGGCTGCGTGACTAAAGTGATGCTCTGCAAACATGAGTTTTTCAGAGTTAAATTTCTTATCGACCTTCTTTATTTCTTTTGTCAGCATATGCTTCAGAAATAACTTTTCCCTGATCCAGATAGGCATTGCCATACGGAATGACTTCAGCCCCTTCGGAGCAAAGGCAACATACGTCTCAAGAAGCCGCTCGAATTTTAGAAACGGCTTGTCATAAAAGGCAATATAGTCTACTTGGCTGAGCGTTAAGTTGGCTTCCGATAGAACATAATTTATAGCGTTTACTGGATATGATGAGTCGTGTTTTTTTCGGGTAAAACGCTCTTCCTGTGCAGCCGCTATGATATTACCGTCAGCTAAAAGTGCTGCAGCACTATCATGGTAGTACGCTGATATACCTAAAATTGCCGCCATGGTTTAGAAGAGGGTATAAATAAATGGCGCAACAGCTGAACCTTGGGTAAGGACGATAAGCAACCCAAATAGAGCCAACACAAGGATAATTGGAAGAAGCCAAAATTTTTTTCTGTCCCGCAAAAACATCCACAGCTCTTTAATGAATGACATCAATCAAAATCCCCTAGAATTGATTTTTCATCGTGCCAGCTGGCTTGTCTCTCTTGAGCCAATATGACCTAGCATTTTCATCAAACTCTAATCCTATTAAATCCTTTCCCAGCAATCTCATAATAAGCCCAGTTGGCACCACTGTGACGAAGTAGACAAGCGCCATAAGAATAGGTGTGGAAATCAAACTCAGTACCCAGCCCAACTTAAACCATAGTTTATTTGGTATAGATAGTGTCTTGGGCGCTAGGTAAGACAACGTCAGTAATATAAACGCAAGAATTAACGACCAGAAACGCAATCCGCCACTATTTAGTAATGGGTAGAGCCCAACAAATAAAAAGAAAATACAAAATACAACACCAAAGGACCTTTCTGACCCATGCTCTATCTTTGTATGGCCTTCAATTTCCGACACGATGGCTCCTATTTGGGCTTTGTTTACGTTTTACTAAGATAATAAGGCTTAACTATTTGATATTCAAAATAATACTAATTCTTGATGCGCCCCGAAGAGGCACTCAA
>CAYXIJ010000046.1:0-1412 GCA_964465375.1 uncultured Gammaproteobacteria bacterium
GCAAAGCCCGTGGTTTCAACTACTAATGTGCCATCCGGCTCAAATTTTCCGATGGAATATCCAAGGGCGTCCGGTTTGTGGGACGATGGCCGTGGTGGGCCATCTAGGTGTATTGTCCGATTAATTGGATACTGGTCTTTTTCCCAAAAAATTTTGTCATTCTCTCGAGTCCATTTTGTACTATAAGGATAAAAAATTAATGCTGGTATGCCCACAGGTACGCAGTCGAGTTGAGGGTCATTTCTAAGATCATATTCTGCGAGTTGGGACTGTCCTTTGGCGGTTACTGGCCAGTCCGTTATGCCGAAACCTCCCACAAGCGCTTGTTGCAGCGTGCTTACCCTTGTCCACGTACCAGAGAAATCTGTCGAAGGCTCTGACGGGGCACGGTTTGGCCTGTTGCTTGCAGAGCCGCTGGGAACTCGGAATGAATAAAATATTGCTCCGTCCGGGCGTGTAACGTTGTCAATGAGTCCAAATTTTTTCTCCGGGTTCCGATTTGGATTGGCCACCATAATGACTTCATCATCCACCTTTATAGAATTTTTTTCCCAACCGTTGCCAACTAGTCCTGCAATCGAATGTCCCTCAAAGGTCCATGTCTCTTTGGCACCGTTTTCCGTGATGGTGTCCACTACGAGATACACATGCGGACTTTGCCAGGCTACTTCAGTGACTATACCTTTTGTCTCAAAGGTATCATCAAGCATAAATGGAGCACGTGAATGATGCGATTGAACTAGCAGCGGAAGAAAAAAACTTGTTACTGTGAATATAAGCCGATACATAATATTGCGTGACCTCGATTATCAAAAAGCGTTTTTAAAACACTTGTTTCGGAACAGCTGAACAAATTTGGTACCCTTTCTCTTATGTACTACGGTTTTGATTTCTCATTGGTTTTGTCGAAAGGCTCGTACCTGGGAATTCCAGCTCTCCTCAATATTCTCCATGGCATCAATTGTTTGATTGTGTTTGTCTAGTACTGTCCGGTATTGCTCTTCACTGAGTTCTTCTCCATCGAGTATTTCAGAAAGGCATTCAACGTAAACATTGCTAGCTTCCACATACGCTTTGACAGTTGCTTGTGCTTGTACCATTACATCCAGGGTAGAGCTTTCCCCCTCGGGAATCACTGGAAGACGGTCAGGGACAGCGCAGCGGTTGGTTACTTGTGGAAGTTCAATTTCTTGAGCAACCTGCGGGAAGTGTTCTCGATAAATCGCACGTGCGCTCTCGTAGTTTTTTTGACGGCTATCACTAACCCGGAAAAAATCTTCCAGAGCCAGCTTAGCCGTGCTGGGCCGTCCTAATGTAATAGCATTTTCAGCTTCCGAAAAAAGCATATCAGGCTCCATGGAGCCACAGGCGATCCGGTACTGAAGGAACCAATCCGCAGCTACCTCCAGGTC
>CAYXIJ010000046.1:1512-8491 GCA_964465375.1 uncultured Gammaproteobacteria bacterium
GTCCGCGCTGCTGAAATGGTGCCACGATTGTTGCTGCGGCCATTAAATGATTCATTCTCAATGGGTGCAGCAGTTTGCTTTTTGCGTAAATCCCGGTCGAATCCGCCCCCTTGCACGACGAATCCGGCAATAACGCGATGAAACACAGTATCTGAATAGAAACCCTGATTTACATAGTCAAGAAAATTCGCTACATGCTTAGGTGCTTCTTCTTCAAGAAGCTCGATATCGAATCGACCCAGGTCGGTACATACGGATATGTCCTCCGCATAGGCAGCAGGCTGGACGCTGCCCAGGCAAGACAGCAGGCATGCTGTTAATCTCAGCTTCACGGTTTTGATAATCTAGCTTTATTTTTTTATTACTGTAAGCATAGATTACCCTTTGAGCAAGTTGTTCGCCACGCATCAGCTGGATTGTTTTTTCTGTTCCGCCCACCATTTAAGTCTTTCCGCGATACTTTTCTCATAGCCCTGTTCAGTGGGTTCGTACCATTTTTCAGTCCGTAGCACTTCAGGAAGATATTCCTGCCCGGCCGCATTGCCTCCTTCATCATGGTCGTACCGATATCCTTTTTTGTAACCAAGTGCCTTCATGAGTGTGGTAGGGGCATTCCGGATATGAAGGGGCACGGGCTCTGCCGGATACTCCTTGGCCGCATTTTGAGCTCGACCCCACGCTTCATACACACGGTTGGATTTCGGTGCTGCAGCGAGATAGATGACGGCTTCGGCCATGGCAAGCTCGCCCTCGGGAGAGCCCAGGAAGTGATAGGCGTCCTTGCTCGAGAGTGCCATTGTTAACGCTTGAGGATCGGCTAACCCTATATCCTCTATGGCCATCCGCACGATCCGTCTTGCCAGATAGAGAGGATCTTCCCCGCCCTCGATCATTCGCGCAAGCCAGTAAAGAGCGCCCTCTACATCGCCACCCCTGACTGCTTTGTGCAGGGCCGAAATCAGGTTGTAATGCTCTTCCCCTGTCTTGTCGTAACGGGCGACGCGTTTTTCGAGTACCAACTCTATGCATTCGGCCGAAATGGTTTTGGGCAGTGACGGCAGGGAAGTGATGTGATCCCAGGCAGCTTCGGTACAATTTAATGCTCGCCGGGCATCACCGTCGGCGTAGCGTGTAACTAGGTCAATGGCATCTTCATCGATATCTGGCGACACAATGCCGGTCGGCAGATCGTTTGCTAGCATTTGTAGAGCTCTTTTGATAATCGATTTGAGATGTACGGGTGCTAGAGGTTTGAGAACGAATACACGAAGGCGTGAGAGCAGGGCGGAATTGATTTCGAATGATGGATTTTCCGTGGTGGCACCCACCAGTGTGATTACACCTTCCTCAACCCAGGGCAAAAATGCATCCTGCTGGGCCTTGTTAAAGCGGTGAATTTCATCGCAGAAAAGAATGGTACTTTTGCCCTTAAGGTCACGACGCTGCTGTGCTTCCTGAATAATGGCGCGTACTCGCGGCAAGCCTTCCGTTACAGCACTAAAACTTTCAAAGTTTCGGTCTGTGTAATTAGCGATGATTCTGGCAAGGGTAGTTTTTCCGGAGCCTGGCGGGCCCCAAAAAACCATGCTACCAACAGCACCGCGCTGTATTGTTTCGCGCAGAGGGCTTCCGGGTTCGAGCAGATGTTCTTGTCCTAGAAAATCTTCAAACCTTGTAGGGCGCATGCGGTGTGCCAGTGGGATTTCCTGATCCCCAGTGTCTGAGAATAGGGGCTCTGTAGTCATTTGTAGCTCGAATCAACTTAATGGGCTAAAGATTATGATAACTTTAAAGCGATAGCTGGTAGGTAATTAATTAATGTTTCCAATTCGTGACGACAATCCCCATTTTTTGGTTCCTTATGCAACCTACTGCATTATTTTTCTTAATGTTATTGGTTGGATTTTTTTCCAAGGTATGGGTATAGAGCCGGCACTCTCAAAGTCCGTGTGCAACTGGGGTCTCATTCCGGGAGAGTTATTACAAACGGTCCCCGCAGGAACCCGTTTTCAGGTAGGGCCTAGTAGTGTTTGTGTGTTGGGATCGGTTCCGGGCTGGCATACCATAATTACTTCTATGTTTATGCACGGTGGCTGGCTTCACATTGCCGGAAACATGTGGTTTCTCTGGATTTTCGGTAATAATGTTGAGGATTCTATGGGGTCTGTACGCTTTATAGTTTTCTATCTGCTTTGTGGCCTGTTGGCCGCTGGGCTTCAGGCAGCGACAAATCCTGAGTCAGCTATCGCCATGGTTGGTGCATCGGGGGCAATCGGTGGGGTCATGGGTGCTTACATACTTCTATATCCCCGTGTACATGTCCACATGCTTATATTTTTCGGTTTTTTTGTCACCACCATTGCAGTACCTGCTGTTCTAATGCTTGGCTACTGGTTAGTACTTCAGCTAATTGGTGGACTTGGGGCTATGGGCTCACAGGAAGGCGGCGTAGCTTTTTGGGCCCATATAGGAGGCTTTTTAGGCGGCGCAGCACTTATATTTTTATTTCGAAATCCCCGTTTATTAGAAAAACACCCTTATCACGGGTGGTCCCGACAGAGGTTACCTACTCGAAGCTGGAAGAAAATAAGTGGTTAGACTGGAGGATCCCATTTAAGACTTTGTCTTCTTCGGTATCGTTACTAGGTTGACACGAGCACGCTTGCCGAATCTTCGCTGATTCAGCTGATCGACGACCTCTGCAACTGCGCTTTTTACAGCACTTAGAGCGCCCTGCCGGTAACCCCGAATAATATTTGGGCCCTGTGCAATCACGTAATGGTACCAGTCAGACCCCTCCGTTCCGGGTGGGGGATCTGTTTTTTCCACTGACACAATCTCGTAGGAGCTGCTTGCCGTTACCGACTCATCAGACATAAGCAACCCTCCATACGGGACTATTTTTGTCATCAGGCGAGAGAATAGGAAGTGTGTAGCACACGGATCACTCCTGGTCTTGGTAACCTAAAAAGGGAAAATAAGCAGAGGGATTATTGTATCCCGAAAAGTTGCAGTCTCGGGAATTGTTTTAATTGGGGCCCCAAAAAAACTAAAAAAAGAACGATCATGCTTTAATGTTTTTTTGCTCATTTATATACAATTAGAAGAATTTAAAAGAATTTAAACGCTAAATAAGTAAATTTGCACGTTATTGACTCTATATTATCCGGATGTAACTTTTTCGCTGGTAATCCCCTACAAATCCGCAACATCAGGCTGGACCGTTACACGGTTTTTCCAGGGATGGCTGGGATTCTTAGATTAAATCAACGGCGAATTTTTTTAGAAGGTTTAAGGGAACGATCTCGAGCGCACGCCTATGTGTTCCACTGAGCACCACCCTCGGCGCCATTCCATTTTTATGGGCTTCTAGCCAGCGTGCTGCGCACAAGCACCACCGGTCACCGGGATATAGGCCGGGGAAATTGAATTCAGGTATGGGTGTAGAGAGATCATTGCCATGAGCCCGTGAAAAATCCAGAAAATCCCGGGTTATCTCTATGCAAACCGTATGAGAGCCGAGATCCTGATCTCCGGTATTGCAGCATCCATCGCGGAAAAATCCTGTCATCGGGCTGGTGTTGCAGGTTTCCAGCGTTTCTCCAAAGACGTTAACAGGTTGATCCATACTCAAGAACTATCTTTAATAATCCGCTGTGATTGTAGTTTCTGTACAAAATTTTACTGTAACCCCTCCCGGCCAGGCGCTCCCCCTTCCCATTCTATAACTTCGCAGTCATATTCAAAATTAAACTGGTCAGCATAGGAATCTGGCAGCTTTTTAAAACTTATCGATCGGACCAATGGTTCGTTAAGGTATTCAGGGTCGTCCACCTTTGTAATTATTGTTAGGTAGCTAGAGTCATGCAAAAGAAAGTGTTCTGTCATGACTGCATTTTCGCTGTAAGGTACCCCATTGCGGCGATGGTAATAGGGCGTCATATGTGTAGTCGTAACTGTAAGAATTTCACTTTCCCAGCTACCCACTGAGTGACCTAAGCCAGTGTGTTCTTCGCTGGACGGTAAGCGTCCATCAAGATAAATTTTTCGCTCCTGTGCTTCTAGTTCAATTCGAATCAAAAGTGTATCTGTATCTTCGTACAAAAACTGTCTGGCAAAGGGTGCCCGCATGACGTAAGCGGCACCATGATTCCTGCATTGATTTTCCGGCTTATAGTAGTCGTTTGGGTCAAAGGCCATTGCTGCATTAATTGCTTTTTCATTGAGAGGTAGCCCGCCAATTTCTCCTGGCTCAGGTCCCCAAAGCCGCATTCGAAATTCTTCGTGTGGTAACCACATCCAATAGCCGGTGATATCGGGTGCTCCATCTTGGCCCAAGGATGTCATCGATAGCCCAAACCCTACCAAAAACGTGACTAGCAAATAAATTGTTTTGGCCGCTTTCATTATTTGGGTAGATTCAAAAGATCATGTAGTTGTCTTGGGTCCATACCATATAGTAGTTGATCATCCGGCCTATAGATTCCACCTTTTTGGCCAAGTCCACAGGATTTTCCCCCGTCTCTAGCGGGATTGCAGGTGACTATTAAATCATCTCCCGGTCCAATAGTATTTTTATCCATACCGCGGCCCATGAGTACCTGCATTGGCGCCATTTCTATATACCACTGTTCTGTTGTGCCACTGTCACTTGTGATTTCCAGAACTACAAAAGTATGTGGATTGCGAAAAAGAAATTCATTTACCACGCCTTCTAATAGCCACTGCTGGTCAACATCATAGATGCCCGGAAACGAATGGTGACTGTATCCGAGCGACAGTGGAATTAGAAACAACAATACAGTTCGAGCCAGACAGGTTTTCACTATACTAATCCTAGGCCTTTTTCTCGAGTATACCTATCAGGCCTTATGATGGGGATGGTATTTGCATCTACTTATGTCTGGCCGTCTGATGGGGGATAGGGTAGTCTGTCGCGCGTAATTTCAACTAGGTACAAATGGGTATGGCGAGAATCAGTTATTTAGCACCTGACGAGGTGGAGGATATAGAAGCACGGAAGTGGCTTGAGGATGCCATCTCAAAAGGCCGGCCTGGACCAGAGAATCAATCAATCCGTGCACATCAGGTGGGTGTGATGCGGTCTTTTATGCACACACGAGACCTCCTCTTCAACAAAAAAACTCAACCCGGCGTAGTTGAGCACGATCTCAAGGAGTTAGCCCGTGCCTATGTTGCTCTTAGTCTAGACTGCGATTACTGAAGCAACCAGGGTAGCGCCCGTGAGGCGCGGCAAGACCCAGAGCATCGACTCAATGATATTGCTAACTATCTTAAGTCAGACCGTTTCAGTAGCCGCGAGAAAATAGCTCTTCGCTACACCGATGCGATCTTATGGAATCCGGCCCTTGCAGATGATGTGCTCTGGGATGACTTGCATGCTGAGTTTACGGAGCCGGAGATAGTTGAGTTTGGTTACTGGGTAGGATTTACATCAGGCGGACAGCGTTGGCTGCATACATTGCATTCGCGCCAAGGTGAATTAGCGGCTTACATGAACGAGAAAGAAAAGAAACCAGAAGGGTAGTAAAACCTTAGACGACCCTATCTAGGTTGGAAGTTTCCCTCTTCTGCGTGATTACCGGACTTGGAATCCAGATCCAGGGGTATACTCCGCACCGTCAGATCGAGTCGCAACTGTCCAAGCAGCCGCAGGTCTACCGTCCTTCATCGGATGCCCCGTTATATTGAGCCTTGTGCCAGGAGAAAAATCACTTTTACGAATTCCGGCACGCATCAAAGTACTCGGTCCCTCTGCCTCAAAGCCCCAAGTAGTAACAGACCCATCTTCGTTTGTGACGTCTACCAAAAGCCAGGAATGTGGGTTGGAATATTGAAATTCCTTAACGACGCCTTCGACAGTGACTTCCTTTTCAAAGTCAAACATAGCCGTAGAGTGATGAGCCATCGAAGTAGCCACTGTTAATGCACAGATGGCACCGAAAACAACAGAAATTTTTCTCATACCACTATCTCCGACTCTCTATCTTCACTGGAGGATATCCTATTGTCCTACAGCCATGACACAAATATCTACCCCTCTTAACAGACTTACTGCGTACGGGCGGGTCTATTCGAGTGCAAATGAGATGATTTAAAGACCAAAATGTTCCATCGCGTGGAGTTATCGTGGATGATGTTACACAGGCCGTATTAATCGTGAGGCTTTAGCTTATGGCTTTGCTCCAGTGGCTTGAAGGAACCAGATTCTCCGATTGGGTGCTAACCTCAATGATCGGATTCCCCCTTATGCTGAGTTTGCACGCTGTTGGTATGGCTATTTCGGTGGGTCTTTTAATTGCTCTGAATCTTCGTTTGCTTGGCTTGTTTCGGGTTATTTCTTGGTCTTTCATGCTGCGCACACTTGAACTCGTGTGGCTAGGTCTCTGTGTCAACTTTCTTTCGGGGGTGGCGTTATTTTTGCCAAGGGGTGCAGAGTACGTACGAGATCCTGCATTCATTACTAAAATATTTTTGATATGTATAGGCGTATCAATTACTTGTTACCTACGGAAAATGCTAGCGTGTCAGTCTGAGTCGTGGCATGTGAACAGAGGGGTACCCCCGCAGCTAAGATTTTGTGCCGTAGTTTCAATATTGGTTTGGTTTGGCACCATAATGTCAGGTCGGCTGATTGCATATGTCGGGTCATTCTAGGAATAACGTATGGACCTAAATACCGCAGTGAACTGGATATCTGAAACTGCACTCTCTGGCTGGGTCACTGGTTCGCCATGGCTCTGGCCTGGACTGGAAACACTCCATTTTTTTGGTCTTAGCGTACTAATTGGTGGTTTGGTGATCATGGATTTGCGTGTTATGGGCTACAAATTCGGCTTACCATTGGACGTCGTTTACCGGATTATGCCGCTGATTTTTGTTGGCTTTGCTATCAACGCGTGCACTGGGTTTCTCTTTGTATGGGAGATCCTCACCGCTATGCAGTGAATTATGCGTT
>CAYXIJ010000047.1:0-6094 GCA_964465375.1 uncultured Gammaproteobacteria bacterium
CTTGCGGCGCCAGCAAAATTCCCCATCGATATTCGGGCATTTTTACGTAACCAAATCTGGCCCAACCCTCTGAGTCGACTCCAATCGCAGTGCGGAGGTAGACATCGAACCCCTGAAATCCGTTTGGCCCCATGTCATTCCACCAATCCAAATACTTTGGATACCACTGCTCCATCGCACGCTGAAGTCGCGCATCAGAGGAAAGATCAACGTTGTTTGGAATCAGTGTGGTGTAATCAACCTGGCTCATTTTCTATATCCTCCTACGATCATAATTCGCCCGCTTGCCGGTACCATAAAGCTTCAAAGCCCCATCTTCACCCACAGCGTTCGGGCGCTGAAATATCCAGTTTTGCCAGGCACTGAGCCGACCAAAAATCTTACTTTCTAGGGTCTCCGGGCCGGGAAAACGTAAATTTGCCTCCATGCCAGTCAATGCATCAGGCGAAAAGCTTGCGCGTTCCTCTAGTAACAGACGAACCTCATCCTCCCAGTCGATACTGTCGGGTGCGAAAGTTATAAGCCCGGCATCAAGGGCATCATCAGCTCCCAACGGTTCCCCGATCTGGCTGCGAAGCCTCTCCAGAGTTTCCGGTTCACCGAGAAAACGCGTTTCCAGACGAGATAAGCCATTTGGCATTTTGAGCAGCCCGAAATTAATCCTGGAAAGACCGATCTTAGGCGCGGGTCTCTGATCACCCTCTAGCTGACCATCCAGCATGTAACTTCTATCAACCGCAAAAAGCAGGTCTGACAGAAAACCAGTAAAGCAACTCCCCTGCTCTACAAGGGCAAACGTAGTTCTTGATGTTACGTCAACACGCTTAAAGACGCGCTGAGCAAATAGTAGTATCTCTCTGACAAACCAATCTTGTTGATGTTCGTATAGCAGCTGATCATCATGCTCAACCTTAGCCGCATCCCCCTCGCTTGTAATGATCAGGGTACCGAGCTCAGGCTCATTAAACCTAAGGCTTAGCAAGGCATCATCTAAAGCCCGAAGCACAGCCAACGGCCAAAAATTTACTCCTTGAGCTTTAATATCTTCCAGATCTTTGGTCTCTCTCGAGGGCCCCTGAATCTTTAGCGTAGCGCTTCGTCCAGCTCGATCCAGGCTCACCTCCAAATAGGGATAACTCATCGCTGTCTCGCCAATCACTCTCTCAAGCGGCGCAAGCTCAACCCCTGCTCCGTCACTTGGCCTATCTGAGAGTTTTGCCAGCTCTTTGGCCTTCTCGTCAACGCGGCTAACAAATCGAGATCGCGGGATAATCTCGTCGACTAACCTCCAATCCACTGCTCGCTGTCCTTTAATGCCTTCCTCGACTGTACAAAAGACATCCGCTAAATCACGACGCACATGGCGCTTATCCACAACCCGAGTTAACCCGCCTGTACCAGGCAAGACAGCAAGCAGAGGTACTTCGGGCAACGAAACTGCCGCATTCCCATCGTCGATCAACATGATGTAATCGGTAGCGAGAGCAAGTTCATAGCCACCGCCTGCTGCTGTTCCATTTAATGCTGCTACATAAATCTGCCCCGAATGCTCGCTGGAATCTTCAATAGAATTACGAGTCTCGTTGGTGAACTTACAAAAATTGACCTTGTGAGCATGGGTAGCACCACCAAGCATACGAATGTTTGCGCCGGCACAGAACATACCCTGTTTCGCAGAGGTCATTACCACCACCTTAACTTCAGGATGCTCGAAACGCAGACGCTGGACCACATCATAGAGCTCAATATCGACCCCTATGTCATACGAATTTAACTTTAATTCATATCCCTCGAAGGCCGCGCCGCCCTCGCTTACATCCATTCTCAGGTAAGCCACAGGGCCTTCCAGGGTGAGTTCCCAATGAAGATAACGGTCTGGATGTGTTTGAAAGTCCAACAATACAGGCTCCTTGACAGTTTATTCCTTAATATGCATAATAATTCATATTTTTATAGAATAATAATAAAAGATGCATCATAGTATCTATCTCAAGGGCTATGAGCAAGCCTAAAACACAGTATAATTCATCTTCATAGCACCATGACCAACAGTCAAACAACCCAAACTGACGACTCCGGCATTCTGCTTAGGCTCGTAGGAGATAAGGTCCGTGACACGCGGGCCCGTCGGGGAATGACCCGCAAATCGTTAGCCACCGGCTCGGAGGTATCGGAACGATATCTTGCGGAGCTAGAGCAAGGCCGGGGCAATATCTCGATTGCACTCCTCGGGCGTGTTGCCAAGGCCTTAGAAACCGAATTAAGTGACTTGCTGGAGCAACAGGACAACCAAAACGCCGAGCAAAAATTGATTTCTGAGCTGGCAAGAGAGCTGACTCCGGAAGATCAAAAAATAGCCCTGCAGATACTTTATGACCGATTCTCAATATCCGACTCATGTAAGCGAAGAGTTGCATTAATCGGTCTACGCGGTGCAGGCAAAACAACACTAGGACGGTTACTAGCCAAACATTACGATATCCCCTTCGTCGGACTGGTTGGAGTCGTGGAGGATTTAGCTGGAATAAGTGTCTCTGAAATTTTTTCCCTATCCGGTGAAGCTGGTTATCGACGCCTGGAAGAACAAGCCCTTCTCGAAACTGTAAAACTCTATAGCAGTTGTGTTATTGAAGCAGGCGGCAGTATTGTCAGCGAACCCAGATTACTCAATGCCCTACTGACAACCTGCTTTGTGGTCTGGCTCAAAACCGAACCAGAGCAGTATATGGAGCGAGTCGTAGCTCAAGGCGATCTACGCCCCATGCTGGATCATCCGGATGCCATGTCCAACTTAAAGAGACTCCTCACTGACCGGGAACCCTTCTACGCAAAAGCACATGCCGCCATAGACACCTCTGACAGAACGGTCGATGACTGCCTAGAGGAACTCCTAAAGTCTGTGCCCTCCGAGCTGAATACAGTTGTGAAATAAAAGCTGCACAAGAAGACATGATCAAAATCACATACATAGAATTCGATGGTACGTCTCATGCCGTCGAGGCCCCTACCAATACGACGCTTATGGAGGCCGCGATTAATAACGATGTTCCGGGAATTGTCGCTGAATGCGGGGGTACCTGTGCTTGCGCTACGTGTCACGTCTACGTAGCACCGGAATGGACTTCAAAAACCGGTCAGCCGACGCCGCAGGAAGATGGGATGCTCGAATGCGTGATGGATCGAAAAAATAACAGTCGGCTAAGTTGTCAGATTGAACTTACCGATGACATGGATGGGATGATAGTTCAATTACCGGAGTCGCAACTATAAACGTTTACTGATCTCTTGCCCGAAGTTATTGCAACTAAATATTTTTTTTCATTCCGTCCCAATAAGGCCTACGCAATAGGACTTTTTTTATCTTACCTACTGGTGTCCGAGGAAGACTCTCAACGAACTTGATTTGACGCGGTCTCTTATGCCGAGGAATCTTAGTAGCACAAAAAGAAATTAGTTCATCTTCTGAAATAGATGTTCCGGACGCTAAAACAATATGTGCGGCAGGAACCTCTCCCCACTTTTCGTCGGGCACACCAAAAACGGCACACTCCTCAACAAACTCATGCTGATAGAGTACGTTTTCAATCTCCGCCGGGTAGATATTTTCTCCACCAGACACAAGCATATCCTTAGAGCGATCCATGAGCGTCAAAAAACCGTCTTTGTCCAAAAAACCCATATCGCCTGTCCAAAGCCACCCGTCACCTTTAGGAAAGGCTTCTTCCGTTTGCTTTGGGTCATTGTAGTAACACTCGAAAAGGGGATCCCCACGCGTCACAATTTCACCTATTTCTCCAACGGACAAAGGAAGCCCGTCGCTACCAACCACCTTAATCTCTATATTAAATGCAGGCTTTCCAACACTATCCAGTTTATCCTCCGGGTGATGCGGGGACCGGATCGTGATTGGGCAAATCTCTGACTGACCATAGTTTTCAGTAAACTCCACATCTGGAAATACAGCATGCACGCGCTCTAAAAGAGCTCTGCTCATGGGGGATCCCGCGTAACCAATTTTTTGAAGAGAGGCCAACTTTTCAGAAGAAAAATCAGCATGTGAAACTAAATCACTGAGTTGACTGGGCACGAAAAATGCAGCTGTCACTCTCTCGCTCTCCACCATAGCTATAAACCGATTGACATCCCAACCCGGCAGCATGACCGCTGTCGCCCCCAGCATGATCGCTGGTGCAAACCAAACATATAATCCGGCCGAATGAAACATAGGTGTCGTAACCGCTACAATATCGTTCTTATCTAACCCAAAGTCTGTGAGTGCAGCGCATGCTGTCGCGTAGCGCGCCTTGTGTGTCACTAAGACGGCTTTAGGGAACCCAGTAGTCCCACCGGTGAAGGTAATCCCCAAGGGCATCGACTCTTCCAGTTTTACCAAAGGAGCCTCAGCTGACTGTCCATCAACTAAGTCTGCGAAAGATATGGCTCCTGCAAGGCAGGTATCCATCCCAGCCGAAGTGCCCAGCTCTATTAAATGCTTTGTGCCACCAATACGCTTTATTGCGGGTTCCACCAAAGAGGCGGTACGTGGTTCAAATAAAATAACTTCAGCCTCTATTTGTTCCAGCATATAGACCAGATTGTCGACAGTAATTTTTGTGGAAATATGGGCCAGTGCATACCCACAACGCGCCACACCAAAGTATGCGATTGCATATTCCAATCGGTTGCTTGAAAGAATGCTGATTTTGGGATTCTCGGTAAGCGGCAAACTTAATAAAGCGCGAGCTAAACGGTTCGCATGAGCATCAAGCTCCCCATAGGACATTCGTCGGTCACCATCAACAATCGCAACATGCTCGGGAGACTGTTGCGCTGAATCCCTAAGAAATTCTCCGGTCAACATATTGTTACTACTTAATTTATATAAAAATTTTGGTTTCTCACTAGGACAGTCTACCAAACGGCTTACGCCTCACCTACAATGGCGAGCCGTTGGAAGGCTAATCGGGGAAAAATATGACTTTTGTGGTTACAGAGAGCTGCATCAAATGCAAACTCACAGATTGTGTTGAGGTCTGCCCTGTAGACTGTTTCCATGAAGGGCCAAATATGCTAGTCATCGACCCAGAAGAATGCATTGATTGCACACTTTGCGAACCGGAATGTCCTGTCGAAGCAATATATTCGGAGGATGAATTGCCCGAGGGACAAGAAAAATTTGTTGAACTCAACGCAGAGCTTGCCAGTAACTGGCCAGTGCTTACAGAAGCTAAAGAGCCCCCCGATGATGCGGATGATTGGAGGGATGTGGAAGAGAAACTCCAGTACTTGGAGCGAGGCTGATACTGCTCTACATCAAGCAATTAAAAAACGCTTTGCAGCGACCCACGTAAAGAAAACCAAAACAGCCAACAAAGACAGCACTACGGGAAAACGGTTCCTGAACCTAGGCCCCACCCAATCAGTACGGCCGTTGAGAATCAATAGTGCAAATGCTAGAAAAGGGAAAAATAGGGCTCCCGTCACCGTATAAATTTTTTGTACTTCCTGAAAACTCCAGAACAATCCCAGCATAGGAATCCCAGCCAAAGCCAGAAGATAGCTTTGGTAGGGTAATGACTGAGTATCAACGGAAGTTGCTCTCGGTGCGTCACAATAATTGGATTTGGAGCGAAGAAGACGCCAGCAATCAGCAAAAAGATATGGTACGGCCTGCCACACACCCAGCAAGCTGCTAAACACGGCGCCGAATGCGCCCACCAGAAACATCCACTTACCGATCGGGCCTAACGATTCTGCTAGTCGATCAGAAAGAGTCACAAGCAACTCTGTACCCTGCCCTTCGATTTCTATATTACTTCCAACGATCACCATGCAGATGCCAAAAATTCCAGTTACAGCGTAACCCACACCCAAGTCCACCCGGCAAATCCAAAGATCGGAAGGACTTGAACGTCCCTCCTCTCGCATCCAATACCCGTAACAAAGCACAGTGAGCGTTCCGCCTATGCCTCCAATCAGTGCGACGGTCCACGTAACCCCAAGGCCACCAAGATCAGGGATGCTCGGAACAAAAAGCCCGCGGGCTACGTCAGCAAAACCCGGCCACAATAAAACAGCGGTCAGTAAGACAGTG
>CAYXIJ010000048.1:0-6048 GCA_964465375.1 uncultured Gammaproteobacteria bacterium
TCATCTGGCTAAAGAACACCTGACCGAAGGTGGAGTTTTTGTGCAGTGGATGAATTCAGAATTCGTAGATGCGCCACTATTACAAAGCCTTGCTGCTACGGTGCTCGAAGAATTCTCACATGTTCGGCTCTACCAACCTAATACTCATATGCTGATGTTCATAGGATCTGACCAAAAGCTTGAACCCGAATTACAGCTGGCTAGAACTGGTCGGCCCATTACTGATGACATCATGCACTTCAGTCGTATGGGAATTAATGCCGCAGAGGACTTAGTCGGTGCCCTAGTGATGGATCAAGAAGGCCTTGAGAAATTTTCTCTGGGAGCACCCCTTAGCACCGACGATAACAACCTCATGGCCACCCGGAGCCGCAGCCTGGCTGATGGACTCTACCTTTCAGAGCTACTTGAATTACTAGCCCCCTATGACCCACTGCTTAACCCGGACAGTTGGGTGTACACTCAACTGGGTAATAGCCTAAATTTCGGCTACATAGCCCAGAGACTGATCAATCTAGGCCAGACGCAGCGCGCTGGTGCAATGGCAGAAATTCTCCCAAATCGATCCGCCGAATTTTTAGTGTACGCCCTAATTTATCTGTCTCAGGGACAACAGAACGAAGCAAGCCAAGCCATGCGGACTGCCTTCATTGCAGATCCCAGCAACATGCAGGCACGCTATCTACTCATTCATGATTATTTGGATCTTATTGCTCAAAACAACGCATCAGACGATTTACTTTCCATTGTCAACGGATTGCGAGGTGGGGCTGCTGCGGTTGTCAGAGGATGGCAGTACAGCACAGACCAAGACTGGCAATCCCTGTATGCACTAGACAATGAAATGAATAGGAGTCAAATTACAGATCTTTGGTATACAAATGCGGCTCGCTTGCGCGCGGAATGGCGAACTAGAATATCGCCTAGTGAAGAACGCTTCTCCTCTGAGCAATTAAATGCGCTGCGTCTCATTGATCGGGCCCTACTGATTGCGCCAGACCGTGCTCTATATCTACTGCGGCTAGCCAGCGCCGTTGGCATTAAAGATGGGGACATTTTGATTGAGTCAGCGCGCGTGATCGCATCCTTCATCGAACAAGAACTTCAGGACTCTTTCATTAACGGTTACAGTTTCAGCAATCAACAACTTCAAAGCATGGGGAAAAATCTTCAACTGATCGCAAACCTTCTTGATGGAGCTTTGATTGAGCATGCCCCAAGCCGAGCAGAAGAAATTCGTGAAAAAGTCATGGATCTACTGAACTATGTTGATGCTTACGGCGTAACCGTTAACTGAATGGTCATAATGCTAATTTATCTGTTTGGGTGCTCGACTTGATGGGATCATCTCCACGCGCCGGTATCACTATTATTGAACCTTTTCGCAAACCATAATTTTCTTCGAAAACGATTTCTAACTTCCCATTTCGGTTTACCACTGCCATCATTAGGATGGTGGGGGATTTCATTACACAAGCGCTCTCGACGGCTTCAAATTTTATCTGGGGTCCGTACCTTCTGATACCACTACTCCTCGCTACGGGTGTTTTTCTGACAATTCGTCTGCGTGGCCTGCAATTCAGACAACTGGGGCACGCCCTTTATCTGGCACTGATTGTGCGGAAAGAGGAAAGCACCCATGGGGAAATCTCTCACTTTCAGGCATTGATGACTGCTCTTGCAGCCACCGTAGGCACGGGCAATATTGTTGGTGTAGCCACAGCAATAGCCCTCGGTGGGCCCGGTGCTCTCTTCTGGATGTGGGTCACCGGACTCGTTGGCCTAGCCACAAAATACTGCGAGGCCCTATTGTCAGTGAAGTACCGGACCCTGGATCACCGCGGCGAATACGCAGGCGGGCCAATGTACTATCTTACGCGAGGCATTAACCAGAAAAAACTGGGGGGCTTACTGGGTTGGCTTTTCGCGTTATTTACATCGGTAGCCGCCTTTGGAATTGGCAACATGGTTCAGTCCAATGCGGTTGCAGACGCGGTTGCGGGTGCTTTCGGTCTTAGGGAATGGGTCACGGGCCTGGTGATTGCCATTGCGCTAGGGCTCGTCATTCTTGGAGGCATCAAGTCCATAGGACGAGTTACCAGTATTTTTGTGCCGACTATGATTATCCTCTACCTTGCAATCAGCAGTGCAATCTGGATTCTAAATATAGAGGAAATTCCGGCTGCCTTTTCTTTGGTATTCCGCGATGCCTTTACTGGATCTGCGGCAACGGGTGGCTTTGCTGGAACCACTATGGCGCTTGCCATGCGTTACGGAATCGCGAGAGGAATCTTCTCCAATGAGTCGGGCCTAGGATCTGCTGGCATTGTTGCGGCGGCAGCCCAAACGCAACAACCAGCGCGTCAAGCCTTAGTCTCAATGACTCAGACTTTTATTGACACATTAGTAGTATGCACCTTTACTGGAATCGCCATCATAGCTACAGGCGTTTGGAATTCGGGTGAAAATGGTGCCACCCTTACCCAGCTTGCATTCAACAACAATTTTCCGGTTGTTGGCCCTGCCATTGTGGCCATCGGACTCACCATGTTTGCATTTTCAACCATCTTGGGATGGAGCTACTACGGTGAACGAAGCATCCAGTACATACTGGGAAAATGGTCGGTCATCCCTTATCGTGTGGTCTTTGTGTTAGCAGCATTCTATGGCTCAGTGCGAACACTTGACTTCGTATGGCTGTTCTCTGATGTGATGAACGGTCTAATGGCATTGCCAAATCTAATTGGATTGATTCTTCTGAGTGGCGTAGTAGTCCGGGAAACCAACGACTTTCTTGGAAAAACTAGGCGTTGAGCAAAAAAAAGGGGCACAGAGCTACCCATACATAATAAATAGTCTAGAAAGATCAACGAAGAAATTTTCTAGTGTCAGGTTTTAGAGGGCGTCTGCTCTGGTATTAAGCTCGGCTGACCCCCTGGCGCAACAATGCGGCACCAGATAGCAGCCAAACACAGCAAGAGCTGATAACCCCCAATCAACACAAAGGGCGCCCATGGAGCAATGGAATCAAACTTCTGGCCGCCGTACCACATGAACCACATAATAAAGATAGCAGTCACCAAATTCGACATAGCAATAACGCTACCCCGTTCCTTTGCAGACGCTTCCTGACCAATGAGCGTATAGGAAGCGTTAACGGAACTTGCTGTGGCCATGAAGAGCAATGCCATCACCGGCAACATGGCATAGTCAAGTGGGTTCGTAATGAACATCATGGAACAATAACCTATCCCTGCAATCGCCATTGCAATTGCAAAAGCCGTAATCCGCAAGATCCTGTCCATGATGACACCAAAGATTAAACCCCAAGCGATCCGTGCGATTTCTGCTAGCGCAATGATCACCCCAAACCGTGCCAGCGCCTCAGCCTGAGAAAAACCCATGTCTGCTGCTGCAACCGAAGCCCATGCCGCAAGAAAGGTATTCTTTACGGCCAGATCAGAGCGGCCCGTCATCATGCCGAGATAGGACAAGGCAATTCGTGGGTTCTTTGCAGCACGCACTCCGCTCATGGCTAGCACACGCCAAGGCGGCCTCTGGCTAACCGGGACTGCATTCCAGCCCCTCAGCCCAATCCAAACGGCCAGCCACGCGCAGAATGCAATCAGCGCTGCAGTCAGAAACATTACGCGGCCAGCGGCTACGGGCTGCCATCCTTGGCTTACAAGGATATCGGCAATACGCACAACGGTGACACCATAGAGTGCATGCCCAAGTGCGATCGTCGCGCCATACACACCGACAACCTTCCCCCGGCTGCCTTCCGCGGTTAAGTCGTTAGCTAGCGCAATTGTGACGCTACCCATGCCGCCCACGCCGGCTGCGAAAAACCCTCGGATCACGGCCAGCTGCGAGAAAGTTTCAGCAAATGGATAGAAAACAAAAGTCAGGCAGATAATCCCGATTGAGAGAAGCAGGACGGGCCGCCGGCCAGATTTATCCACCAACAATCCCAGAGGTATGATACAGAGGATAATGGCGATCTCTTGCACACTCATCAGATTCCCCGATACCGTCCCCATTTCGGAACTCGGAATCAAAAGGTGCTCAGCAAGAACATACGCGTTCATGGTCTGCAACTTGCTCATTAGTGGCACGCATAAAAACGCGACTAAAACAAGCGTAAGAAAATGTAATGCCTTTACGCCATCATTTAGCTCGATTGGACCTATCCAGATACGACTCGGCGTGGCCATCGGTATCCCCTATTAATGTTGTTTATATACCAAGCAACCAAGAATCAGTCCTAGTATGCACCATTAAAAACAAAAAAACCTGTGCACCTCTCGCAGAATAGTGCTAGTAAGGCTACTATTCAACGTAGCTATGATCGATGTGCCACGACCAATAGTGACTGAAATTCCGACATTGCCTGACGCAATGGTTTCCGTACGAACCCATATTCCTGAGGATGCTATGAGCGCTGGCTTATTAGGCACAGAACGGGTTGGCCATGGTGTGCGAATTCGGGAAGACGGCTTAATAGTAACCATTGGTTACGTAATAAACGAAGCCGAAAAAATCTGGATTACAACAAACGAAGGTGTAGCAGTTCCGGGTTTTGTAGTTGGCTCCGACTTCGAGAGTGGCCTTGGTTTAGTAAAACCAACGATGTCCCTCACTGGCCCAGCTATGAAAATTGGAAGCTCTTCCTTTTTAAGAATTAACGATCCCGTAACTATTCTAGGAAGCGGATCTGAAAATAGGATGACTGCTGCAAACGTGATAGCAAAGCAAGAATTTGCGGGTCGTTGGGAATATGTCTTAGATGAGGCGCTCTTCACCGCACCACCACATGAAAACTGGTCTGGGGCGGCGTTGATTGATAAAAATGGAAACCTTTGCGGTATTGGCTCGCTAGTTATTCAAGGCCTTGAGATCCATAGCTCTTTTGCAACGGTTAATATGTTCGTTCCGATAGATCTCTTAACACCGATTATTGATGAAATTTGCGAACGTGGTCAGCGTTTCTCTCCAGCTCGGCCCTGGATGGGTGTGCTTGTACAAGACAGCGATGAATCTCTCACAGTAGTCGGTGTTTACCGTAACTGTCCTGCTGATAAGGCCGGCTTGCAGCCCGGGGATGTCGTTTTGCGTGTCAACGAAGAACCCGTATCAACTCTGGCTAACATGTTTAGACAAGTATGGAGCCTCGGAAGCGCAGGCGTCGAAATTCCAATCACTGTTTTACGGGACTCGGAAAGATGTGAAACTGTTATCGAATCAGCTGACAGAACTGCCTTTATGAGAAAGGGGACCCTGCAATAATTCAACTGAAAAAGGCCGCTCCCCGAGCGGTCATTACAGAACCTATAGAAGCTCCTCACTGGCACCTTCTGGCAAAGGCACACGGAAGGTTTTTATCGTAAAAGAAACCAGTGAGTAATAGCCGAGGATTCCAACAAGATCAACGACTCCTCCTTCTCCAACTGAATCTTTTATGCGATTAAAGAGTGAATTATCAATTTCGCGGTTTTCCAACAAACGTATAGTGAACTCATATACGGTAGTTAAATCCGAGTCATTAAAAACAGGTACCTGCCCCAAACGGATCTGCTCGACGACTTCAGGAGGTAGGCCAGCTTCTATCGCCATTGGTTTATGGGCCCACCACTCAAATTCCGCGCCCCAAAACCGGGCTACTATTAGCACTACGAGCTCAGATATTTGGCGGCTTAAGGAAGTCTGATAGCGTGTGTATTCCCCGAGGCGTTGCGCTCGGTCCATGAACTCCGGCCTCGGAAGCCATGCTGCCAGGGGGCCCGGGACTGAACCCCTAGGCCCCGCTACGATGGCATCAAAAACCTTCCGCTGTGCATCATTAAGCTCTTCTCGCGCGGGCTCTCTCATTCTTTTCTGATCAATTTTTTTTGTCATAGCTTGGCCTGTATTGTTCTAGTCAAAAATCAAAACTAGCTTTGTAAGCCTCCCCCCTACTAACGCACCGGTTATACTATTTTATAATGCTTATTTTAGCTAAACTCTTAAGATATGCTCCGAGCAAGAATATCGAGATAGCATCCGACT
>CAYXIJ010000049.1:0-5964 GCA_964465375.1 uncultured Gammaproteobacteria bacterium
TTTTGATCAAGCCGGTACCCAATGCATAAAAAATTCCAGAATTAATGTAGATCTTGCTGAATTAATAGGGATGACCTACCCTGAATTTAAGATTTTGTTAGAACAAAAATTGCCTAAAAATGTTTTGAAAAAATCTCCTCTAAGTTCCGGGAGTATCGAGCCCCATAATCGCTCCAGCTAAAGCCGTTCTCTATAGTAATTTTTGCTGCTTTTCCTATGCGTTTAACTTCTTCCCTGTTTTGATAAAAATACAATATCTTTTTTTTCAGGGCTTCTTTATTTCTGATAGGCACAATAAAGCCGTTCTTTTCCGGCTCCACAAGTTCTGTTGCTCCTGTATTTTCTGTGACAATTATTGGCAATTGACAGGCCATAGCTTGGGCCTGGACCATGGCTAACCCATCGTCAATTGAAGCTAAACAAAATATATCGCACTGACTATAATACCAGTGGAGATCTGATTGTTTTTTAGCGCCGTGCAGAACGATATTTCCATTCTGGTATTTGTTGATTATGTCATTCATTCTGGGATCTATTGATCCCACTAGCCATAGCTCAGAATTCTCTAAATCTAATTCTGAAAATGCCTGAAGGAGGTAGGGAATGCCCTTGCGAAAACTAATTTCTCCACAATGAATAACCCTGAAAATATCACTCTCTTTTTTTACTGGGTAGAATTCGTCAAGATCGACACCATAAGGATTTTTTATCAATTTACTTTCTGGTATTCCGTATTCGAGAAAGGAGTTAACAACGGATTGACTGGGCACAGAAATATAATCTGAAAGTTCATATTCCAGAAGCTCTCTTTGCCAGTGGCTATAATTTGGTATGCTGGGAACTAACCGTTTTTTTGGATCAAAGAAAGTAAGTCCTTGCTTTTTTGCTTCTTCTCTAATTATCTTCATTTGATAGTTGTAATGAAAACTTCCTCTTTCAAGGATAAAAATTTTCCCGAGATTTTTTGCCTGTAAAATTGCCTCTAGACTGTTTCCACTCCAACCTATGCAGATATCTGCTTCGGTTACATATTTTGAAGCAGCCTTAGCAAGGCCTCTTTGCGCGATGTTTTCTAATTTATTTCTCGGAAAAAATCCTACTCTATCAACATATCTTTTATAGATTTCTAGGGATAACTTGCTAACAATTTTATTTTTTGGAATACCCCATTGTTGTACCTTAAACTTAGGGTAGGTTGTTATAAGTTTATTGAGATGCCCCCTTTTTTCTAGCTCAGCTGCTAAGTTAAAAGCATGAAAACGCCCAACTACTGATACATTAATTTTCATATTTTCTTTTGTTAACCTATGAATTGACGTGCGTAGGCTCAATTAGTCCATTAAGGCTGTATTTTGAAAGAAAGCTCCAAATTACTTGTACCGCACTGATATCTGAGCCTATCCCAATTTCTGGCCACTGGTGCCCCATTCCTTTCATTTTGTAAAGTTGAACATTTACCTGCCCCCTGCAATTTGAATAGCTAATCACATTACTGGAAAGGCCATCACTGTTTTGGTCGGGCAGTGAGCTTACGGTAGGGAGTGAATCACAGCCATTATAAGTAGACCAATATTTGAGAACTTCATCGATAGGCAGGGTCCAATTCGCTCCTTCATAAGGAACTGAGCTGTCCGCAGTTCCATGGATTTGCAGTATTGAGGTTGGATGAGTCGGACTACAGGAGTCGAATGTTGTTGGTGTCATTGATCCTGTGACCGAGGCTATAGCGGCAATTTTTTCGCTCAACAAACAAGCTAGGTGGTAACTCATATAGCCGCCATTAGACATGCCTGTAGAGTAGACTCTCTCTGAATCAACCCTATACTCGGAAGTTATTTTCTCAATAAGAGCATTGGTAAATCCAATATCATCTGCAGTGCTTTGCCGTGTTTTATTAGCACCGACATTCCAGTGTGTAACACCCTCAAAAAGAGAACCTTGAGGTACAACTAAAATAAAATTCTCTTTTTCTGCTAAGTCACGAAAGTCTGCACGTCCTCGATGGTGACCCTCGGCATTACTGCTATAGCCATGGAAATTAAATAACAACGGGATATCTTTGTCACCATCATAGGACTGAGGCACATACAGGATATACTCCCTTGCCACTCCATTGTGATTATAAGTGCAGGCTAGTCCCCACCCAAAGTTGGAGCATTCTGTCTTGCTAACACTTAGGGTCAAGATAAAAGTGACCAGTGTTTCATCGTCAGAGTTTTTCAGAATTAGACTATTGTCCGCCATAGTGGCTTTAACCGCTGAGTTTAAATTTTCTACGTAAGTAGCTTCCTGCTTCATAATGCCGACTTCATTTGAGCAGGCCATTTTAGTTAGAGCTATTTTGTCAATATTGACTGACTGACTGGTCGTATCGTAGGTAGCAAAATAGTTATTACACCCAGTAGAGCCAGAAAGCCTACCGTCGGAGCCAAATATGGCAGTTATATTGGTTCCATTCAGCGGCGTCACGAGATCGTCTCCGCTTCGGTAATACTGGACTTTCCACCCAACGTCTGGGGTGATTACTTCAGGTATCGGCTCTGGTGCTCTGGAGGTATCTGCAGAACCTCTACCGCCACTGCCACCGCCGCAACTGATCAGGAATGCGATACAGAGAGAAACAAAATGCCACCTTAGCCTTGAAAAAATACAAAATAATCTTTCTCTCATCACAAGTGCCCCAAAGATTCGTTTCGGGTGGTCTTTTCTTTTAGGTACCATTTTTAATTTTTTTGGACCACTTAGGTGAGTTGCTAAAATCCACAAAATTAGTTTGTCTGACTGATAAAACCCTCTATAGCAGAGGAGAGATTTATAAAAATATCGTAAGTAATTAATTTAAAATACTTTTGTGAGCTCTTAAAAATTTTCCTCTATAGTTGGCCGGTAAATTGAAGGCTAAATATCCAGCATTAGAGTGCCGGACCGAGTGTCATGGGGCTGCCATCACTAAACCGAGAGAAGCGAAATCGGCTGAGATCAAACTTTGCCTGTTTTCCTTGAACCAAAGTTGCCATAATCCTTCCGGCGCCCGGACCAATTCCAAAGCCGTGCCCACTGAAACCGGTAGCTAGAAACAGATTTTTATAATTAGGAATTTCATCCATCACAGGCACAAAATCCGGTGGTGCATCAATCATTCCGGCCCAAACCTCTTCGATCCGTGCTTTTGCTAGTATCGGTAGGTTGCTCGCCATCAATTGCTGAATCTTTCTGGCTACCCGTGGATTGGGCGTTGGATTAAGAACTCTTGTTTGTTCAAAAGGTGTAATTTCATCCCCTTCCCATTTGCGCGTGGGGAATAATCTTTTGAGTAGGCCATCATCATAACGAATTTTTATGGCGGACCACGTCATTTTTAATGCTGGCAGAAAATCGGCTAAATACCGAAAGCTATCAGCGCCTAAATAATGGTCTACGTAATTTCCCAACGATAGTGTGTAGCCACCATCTTGACGGCGCCTGAAGGAAAATTTATCTGATCCAGCGCCACCGGAGAATGCCTTTGAAACAGCACTGGTACGTACCACTGTGCCTTTCACCAACAATTGCGGAAAACTTACTCCAAGATTAGCAAGAAACGTAGATGACCAAACACCACCAGCGCAAACTACCGCCCCAGTACGGACCGCTCCTAGTTCCGTGATAACACCCGATACCGCACCCGCCTGGGTTTCTATTGTACGTGCGGCGCAATTTTCAATGATTCTAGCGCCTGCTCGCTGAGCAGCCCGGGCTATTGCGGGAACAGCAATAAATGGCTCTGCTCTACCGTCGCTCGGGGTATACATCGCACCCTTCCATCTGTGTTCAGTGTAATTAAGTTTTTTTCCTAATTCTGCGGCACTTAGAATTTTGGTATCAAGCTGGTATTGCTTGGCGATCTCCATCCATTCTTCAAATTTTTTCAAATCTTTTTCATTCTCTGCTAGAAAACACAGTCCCTTTCTACTAAAACCAATATCCTCATCAATTTCACTAGCAAAATTTTCCCAGATGCTTAACGATTCTGTGGCAATGGGCAGTTCTGCTTCGTCCCGCCCCATTTGACGCACCCATCCCCAATTACGGGTTGATTGCTCGCCACCGACCCGACCTTTTTCACACACCAGCACTGAAAGACCATTTTTTATCAGAGACCACGCAGTAGATATACCAATGATCCCCGCTCCAATTATCACGACATCTACTTCCTCAGGCAATTCAGTACGAAATGCAATTGGAGAGTTTTTGGATAGCATTGACATAATAAAGTTGCGCACCTTTAGATGGCGGAGAGGGTGTCTGCCGTTACCATCTCTTATGATGTCTAGAGAAATCTATATTTATAGTTTATAATCAATAACATATATAGGTTTTTTGTGCAAGGATATCTCAGGAGATACAGCCGGATCCACGTCTTCCAGTAAGACCGCCAGTAAGACCGGAATGAGGTGTGAGTCGGCCAGATAAGGCTGATGAGCGTCAAAATTAATCGATTGTCTGCACGTCAGGTAGAGACCCTGCCCCCGGGGTTTCATACCGATGGCGGAGGGCTGTACCTCAGGGTGCGTGATACCGGCTCCCGGGCCTGGGTGTTCCGCTACAGCCGGCGGGGCAGGACGCGAGAGATCGGGCTGGGGGCCACCCACTCCCGTTCTTTAGCCGATGCCCGCAAGGTGGCTGCAGCGATGCGTATCCTCCTGATCGATGGAGTTGATCCGGCCGATGCCCTGCGCCCGACTGATGAGAGGGTAGGACCCAAAGAGACCTTTGCCTCCTGTGCTGAGGCGCTGATCGTCTCCAAACAGTCAGGCTGGCGGAATGCCAAACACACCCAGCAATGGAGAAATACACTTCGGGATTATGTTTTTCCCGTAATTGGTAAGTTACACCCCGCTGATGTGACGCTTTCTCATGTGAAAGCTATCCTGGAACCCATCTGGGCGACCAAGACAGAGACGGCAACCCGGGTGCGACAGCGCGTTGAGGCTGTGCTTGACTGGGCCTATGTGCATGAACTGCGTACCGGAGAGAATCCGGCCCGGTGGAAGGGGGTACTCGATAAGGTGTTCCCTCCACCCGATAAAGTCAGAGCGGTTAAGCACCATCCAGCATGCCCCTACGAGGAAGTGCCGCAGCTTATGGAGGCGCTTGCCGGGGAACAGAGCATTCCTTCGCTGTGTTTGCGATTCCTGATCCTGACGGGGGTGCGTTCGGGGGAGGTACGTGGTGCTCTCTGGGATGAAGTCGATCTTGCCTCCCGCACCTGGACACTTCCTGCCGAGCGCACAAAGATGCAGCGGCCCCACCGTGTGCCCCTGTCCAGAGGAGCACTGAGGATTATCCGTGCAGTACCCCATATCGTGGGGCAGGATTTCATTTTCCCCGCCGACCAGGGGGGGCAGATGACGGATGTAGTGCTGAGCAAAGCACTGCATCAATTGATGACAGGGGTCACCGTGCAAGGTTTCCGCTCTTCGTTCCGGCAATGGGCTGAAGAACAGACAAGTTTCCCGAAAGCTGTGTGTGAGCTTGCCCTGTCACACGTTAACAAAGACCGGGTTGAGGCCGCGTATCAACGCTCAGACCTGTTTGAACGGAGACGGGAACTGATGGAGGCTTGGGACCAGTTCCTGACAGCCGAAGACCACCTCAGGCTTGTGACTAACCTAACACCCTCGGATTGATTGATCAGTTCTCCCAAGTATCGGTTCAATTTTGATACTGGTACGCTCTTGCCCGGCGGTTTTAGTTTTTGAGGAAAACCAATGGCGGTTCTATGTGAAGCGATTTCGGTGGTTATTAGACGTGATTCGATTGACGCTTTTTACAAAGGTGGGTGGTCTGCCTTTCAAAATGATGTGCCCAACAAAGCTATGTGTACGGACGAAGAGCTAGTACGAGTCGGTTTTATGTCACCTGACGCCGTGGGTGCCTACATCGAGAAACTGGAAGCCAACGGACTTCAATTTCAACCGAAGA
>CAYXIJ010000050.1:0-5783 GCA_964465375.1 uncultured Gammaproteobacteria bacterium
GAAGTTTGTGATGAGACGAACACGCACACTGCCTTCTAGCCTTCGCCTGTTTGGGCTGGTTCTTTGTGGGTTGCTCTTGAGTGCTTGTTCTCAGGAACCCGAAGTCGTGACGGGTCCATTTATTGCGAGGGACGGTCTCATTTATCACCAAGATACGAGTGAACTCGTTACTGGGACTGTTGAGGAGTTCCACTTCAACGGTCAATTACAGGTTACAGGAAACTGGGTAGACGGTGAACGAGACGGTCTCTTTGAGAGGTTAGACCAGAACGGTCAAGTACAGGGGAGAGAAAACTACGTAGACGGGGAACTAGACGGTCTTTGGGAGTGGTTCGACGAAGACGGAAACTTGATCATTACAGAGACGTACAGGAACGGAGAAGTGATCGAAACGAATGAGAACCCTTAATAACCCCTCAAACCAACCCACCACATTCCGTCAGATTTCATAGCCTGACCACCTAACTCCATAACTATTTCCAGCCATCCACAGGCTTAACAAAGCCTCCAAAGAATTCAAACGCCACATTCCGTTCCTCAACTTCGGATTATTGATAATTTCTTTCCGGTAAAAAAGTGCAATATAATACATTATTTATTTTAATGTGTTGCTAATAGATTAAAAATAATATACTATAAATCATAAATACACGTATTTTGAAAAAATATGCATTATAATGCAATATACAATATGAAGGCTCGTTACATTATCTCCACCGGGCTTGGCGTTTTAGTCGTATTTGCCCTGTTGTTTGTAATGCAACTACTGATTTCCACGGGGCATGGCGTAATGACGGACACCAGGACCTTCCGGATCGTTGATTTTGTGAGGGTTGAGCGCCAGAGCGCGGTTGAAACTAAGAGGGAGAGGCCAAAAAAAATGATGAGGCCTGAGCAAGCCCCAGAAATAACTAATCAGGATACTTTGGACTCATTGGATAACTCGATGGCAGTTTCAGTCGCAAGTCCAGAGATAAGGGTTCCGTTGAATATCGGAGGCGCTGGTTTTGGGGTTAGTGATGGTGAATATCTGCCAATCGTTAAGGTAGCCCCGATTTATCCGGCCCGCGCTCTCTTAAGGGATTTAGAGGGTTATGTCATTTTGGAATTCACGGTGACTCGAGCAGGGACTGTTAGGAATGTAATCGTAATGGAGTCTACAGATAGAGTCTTTGAACAAGCCGCTATCAATGCGGCTTATAAATTTAAATACAAACCCCGAGTGATCGACGGCGTAACGGTAGAAGTAACAGGTGTCATGAATAAGATCTCATTTGTTATCGAAACGGGCAATAGTTATGGATACTAAAATGTTGAGTCTTCGATCACTGTTAGCCACTATTTTGTCGTTATTCATGAGCGTGGCAGTCGCCCATCATGGTGCTGCAGCTTACGATTTAAGCAGGACCGTTCTGTTCACTGGTAGGGTTACTGATTTTCAGTTCATCAATCCTCATGTACTTATCTATTGGGAGGTGGAAGGCAAGGACGGGAATGTAGTGCAGTGGTCGGGCGAATTAACCAGCCCTAATAGGCTTGCCCGGCTAGAAGCAGTCAAATGGCACATAGAGATTTTGAAGCGAAACGAAATGATAGAAATCGGCGGGAGTCCTGCAAAAAATGGTGCGCCTGCCATGTGGATTACACGGGTTATAAAAGCAAACGGGGCGAAGTTAATTGGTGATTAAGTATGAGCCTGTTTTTCAAGATAAGGAACGCGCGCGGAAAAATTTACTATTTGGATACAGAAATTTTTTACCACCAGAAGGGAGGAGGCACGCCATTGATATAGTGACATACGCATTTTTTATCGTTCGGTTTGGTTAAGGGCGGGCAGGCTAACTGCTTTGTACGAGATCAGCTAAAGGGAAGCTAAAGTTTCACAAGACTTACAATTTGACTGTAAACATACGCAAAAACCCCAGCAATCTCGGTGCTATATGTTGGTCTGTCCGCTTAACGATTTGCTCAACGTTTGTAACAAAGACGATTGTTTTGAAGAAAAAAACGATTAAAAGAGTGTCAATTTTTTGAATAAATATACTTTCATTTTCCTCTTAAGTTTTACAAGTTTTTTTAGTTTAGCTCAAGAGTTGGCCGAGACGGAATCTGGATGTCTTCTTTGCCATCAAGGCATAGAGAAAATTCGAGATGACAGCAGCGGAATGATGGCCGTTATAAAAACGCTGGGTGCGTATCATGGGGACAAAGCGGGATGCATTATTTGCCATGGAGGTAACCCAAGGTCTGAAGATCAAGTTTTGGCCCATCGAGGTTCTCCTGAAACCTTAAAACTCGCGCAGGGGCCTCAACTTTTTTATCCAGACCCAGGCGCTATGGATATCAATAGATTTACATGTGGGCAAGGTGCTTGCCACCGGGGTTATAGCAAACGTTTGGAAAAATCGTTAATGAATACCGAAGCTGGAAAAATTCAGGGAAATTTACATACTTGGGGTATTGAAGAGGTTCAGGATTTTAGGGTTCCTTGGGGTAATTACAACATCAGGGATAAGGATGGCAGCGTTCCTGCGGTTGGTACAGATGAGTATAAAACCTATATGGAAGCAATGGTTAGGGCCCATCCGAATCAGTTTCCAGAGGAACTAACCCAGATACCAAATCCGACACTAGAGGAAATAGAAAAGGACCCTAAATTAGCAGGTTTCACCTATCAGCGTCAGCAATGTCAGCGTTGTCATGTTACGGTCAAGGGGCGAGAAAGCCGCGGGGATTACCGCGGTCAAGGTTGTTCAGCCTGTCATATCCCCTATGGTAACGAGGGTTTGTATGAGGGCAATGATCCGACGATAAGCAAGACAGAGAAAGGCCACCTGCTGACGCATCAAATACAAGCGACGAGAAAATCTAAAATTTTACATGGCGATATAGAGTACTCAGGTATCCCAGTGGAAACATGCAACTCATGCCACAATCGCGGCAAAAGAATTGGCGTGACATACCAGGGACTTATGGAGTTTCCATATGGCTCTCCGTATAACACCGAAGGCGAAAAACAACCCGAACTTCATACAAAGCAATATTTATTTATTTCAGATGACCTCCATCATCAAAATGAAAGCAGGCCAGAAAATCCTAAAGGGGGGCTGTTATGTCAGGACTGTCATACCTCTAACGACATGCATGGAGATGGAAATATCGCTGGAACTACGCTTGCACAAGTAGAGATCGAGTGTGAGGACTGTCACGGCACACCGGATATGTTTCCTTGGGAGTTATCCCTTGGGTATGGAGAAGAATTTGCAGAGCCTTTGAGTAATGAACCAAGGGGTTTATCTCAAAGCCCACAGAAAGAGACAGCAGCATTTGCAACTCCTTACAATAAAAAAGACGGTTATTTAAAAACAACCCGAGGAAATCCTTTTGGCAATGTTGTCAAAGATGGTAAGCAGGTTATTCTTCATTCAGCAACCGGGAATGATTTTAAGATTCCATTACTAAAGCAGATTAAGTTAGATAATTCTTGGAAAACCCAAGATGCTCTGGTAGCAATGGGTCAAATTTCAAAACATACAGAAAATCTGGAATGCTATGCATGTCACGCTTCTTGGGTGCCGCAGTGCTATGGATGCCATGTTCAAGTTGACTACAGTCAAGAGGAAAATGGAGAACCAAAAAAAGATACTGACTGGGTTGCATCTGGAAACAGGAGAAACCCGGACGGCTCGACTGCTGAGTCAGCTTTAGGCGTACCAGGCATTCAAAGTCCGGGCAAGGCATTTGAAAGTCGCTCTTATTTAAGATGGGAAGAACCAGTGCTCGGCATCAATGGAGAAGGTCGAGTGTCGCCACTAATGCCAGGCTGTCAGGTCGTATACTCAGTCAAAGGCAGCGACGGCAAAATGCTTATCTCAAATCAGATCGAAAAATCATACGACGAACAAAGAATTTTGGGTCAGGAAGAAGCTCCTTACGCTCTTGATATGGCCCCCGTGCAACCACACTCAGCCCAACGTAAAGCAAGAACTTGCGAGTCCTGTCATAACAATCCAAAAACCATGGGTTATGGGATATCGGGCGGCGTATTTCAGACCAGATATGCCGAAGACATAGTTGAAGATTTGATGGACCAAAAAACTGGAGACATTATTCCTCAGAACTATAAAGTTCAGATCCCCCAAATTGGATCGCTCGATATTGATTGGTCCGTTGTGCTGAAAGATGGACAGCAAGTCCAAACCGTAGGTACACATTGGCCACTATCAAGAGCCTTACCTGAAGAAACTCGCAAAAACATGAATAAAACCGGTTTGTGCATAGGTTGTCATATAGAAATGGGAAATAAGGAGCTTTGGGAGTCGGTATCACAGGAGTCCAGCATGACAGATGAGCAACATATTGAGCTGATGAATAGAATGTTAAAGTCATACAGCGAAAAAAAATAAAATATTAATCTGTATCAAAAAAGTAATCTCAAAGCATTTTTATGTTTTGGTTCCGAAAAAAAGTACGTAATTTATGGACGTATATCCTATTATTTTCTCCGTTCATGTTCTGTATAGCGGTAGCGGCCAGTGGAATCAACGATCATCATAGCGAGCTCACTGCTTATGGAGATTTTAGGTTTCGTCTGGAGCAGGACTGGGACTCTTATAAGAGCGATGGTAAAAAACGGGACGATAGGCTACGTGCACGTATCAGGTTGCGTTTGGGTTTGAAATATTTTTTATCAGATTCTTCGTATCTGAATATTCGTCTCCGCACCGGTGCAAAACACAGCCAACAATCTCCACATTTAACCGTTTTAGATTTTGATGGAAACGATACTGGAGATAGGAATTTCAGCTTGGACAAATGGTATCTAACAGTTGCCCATTCATCTTCATGGGTATGGTTTGGACGAAATAGTTTGTCGGTTTGGAAAGATAATGAATTATTCTTGGATGATGATGTAACTCCTGTTGGAATTAATATTGGTAAAACCCTTGCCAAGAATGAAATCCGAACAGTCAGCGTTAACGCGGGACATTTTTTGCTACCTGCGGGAATGAGAGACTTCTGCGGAAAAATGACTTATGGGCAAGCAGTATATAAAACTTTAGTGAAAAAATATGAGCTAACGACAGCCACAGGTCTATTCAATTTTGATAAAGGTAATTTGGGTGATATTGGTTGCAATCTGTATCAAAAATTTAATGGCGCACGTGATTACTCGGTCTGGGCAATAAATTTTCAAGCAAAATCTACTAATCTAGATAAGCCGATCTCTATTGGAATCGATGCGGTTCATAATAGAGAAAAATATGGTTTAGATGATCTGGGTATTTCGGTTGCTAACATCAATCAAACTAACGGGTGGGATTTTTATGTGAAGTATGGTGATTTTGAACAAAATGGTAGCTGGCTCATAGGATACTGGTTTGCTGATATAGAGGAATTGGCTGTTAATAACTCTTTTTCTAATGATGACTGGGTACGGTGGGGAAATGCTACCCAAACAAGAGCAAGTAATATGTTAGGCCATGAATTTCGCTTTGCCTATAAATTCGATGAAGGTAAGAATATTGTTGTTAGACTTTACCTAGCGGAAGCTATTAGTGGTACCGAGGATGGCAATCGTTTCAGGATAGACCTAAATATTGCGTTCTAAAACTAACCAAGACGGTGTTTCATTGGATAAAACAATAGCTTTGATTGATGGATCAAACCTTCTATCAATTTTTGAAAAACACAAATGAAATATCGAAGCCATATCATAGCACCTAAATGTATACGTTTGTGTATACGGTTCGCTAGACTAATTTGGTATAATTAACTGATAA
>CAYXIJ010000051.1:0-5256 GCA_964465375.1 uncultured Gammaproteobacteria bacterium
AGATTACCATTACCACATCCTATCTCTAATATGGAAGATCCAACTGGGATCAATTCCTGCATTACCTTTATATCTTCTGAATAAAAACCAATAGATTTTTTGATCCAACTAGACCTTTCAGAAGCTAAATTATCAAAATGTTTTTTTACTAATTCTTTAATATTTATTTTTTTATCATTTATCATAATAATTCCAAAACTAAAGCGACCAATACCTAATTTTATTTGATGAAAATAAATTTTTGTATTTTCCTGAAATATCAAATACTTTAGTTGAATTTTTAGTATGTTTTAAAATATCAATGTTATTATTTGATAAAAACTTATGTGGCACAGCAATAATTATACAATCATATTTTCCATCTAAATTGGACAATGTAATATTATAGTTACTATGCACTTCTTCTTTATCAACAATTGGGTCATAAATATCTATTTTATAAGCCTTATCTATAAAAATTTTTGCTAATGTTGCCGCTTTTGAATTTCTAATATCTGGAACATTTTCTTTAAATGAAATGCCAATTTGTAATATTTTATCTTTATAGGAAATTTGTTGTTCTATTATTTCAGAAAATATGTTGGTCATATTATCATTTAATTTTCTACCAGCTAAAATTATGTCCGAACTAGCTCCTATTTTTTTAGCAATATGAGCTAAGTAATATGGATCTACTCCTATACAATGTCCTCCAACTAGACCTGGCTGAAATGGTAGAAAATTCCATTTAGTTTTTGCTGCATCTAATACATCATATACTGATATATTTAATTTTTGACATAAAAGTGATATTTCATTTATGAAAGCAATATTTATATCTCTTTGTGCATTTTCTATTGCTTTCGCAGTTTCTGCTACCTCTATACTAGTAGCATAAAAAACTCCTGCCTTTACAATTTTAGCATAAATCTCACCTACAATTTTTGTAATTTTTGAATTACTACCAGATACTACCTTTACTATTTTATCAATAGAATGTTTTTTATCTCCAGGATTTATTCTTTCAGGGCTATACCCTAAATAAAAACTCTTGTTTAATTTATAACCAGACTCTTTAGATATTATAGGAGCGCATACTTTCTCTGTTACCCCAGGATAAACTGTACTTTCAAATATTATTATAGCACCTTTATTTATTATTTCTCCAACCAATTTACAAGCGTGTCTCAGTAGTGACAAATCTGGTATATTATCATTCTTTACAGGAGTGGGAACAGTAACAATATATATATTTTTTTTCTTTATTAAATTTTTATCACAAGTAAAAGTAATATTTTCAGCTTTTTTAAGTACACTTTTTTTTACTTCTTTAGTGTTATCATAATTATTTTCAAGTTCTACTATTCTTTTATTAGAAACATCATAACCTATTACTGAAAAATGAGATGCTAATTTCATTGCTAATGGCAAACCAACATACCCTAAACCTACTATAACTATTTCCTTATTTAAATAATTCATTACATAAATATCCCGCAATATTAAAAATTAGTTTATTAAAAGTTTTTATATAATTCCTCATACAAAAAAAGTGTATTTTTAATTACTTGATTTTCTGACATATCACTTTCTACTAACTCTCTACTTTTTAATCCATAACTTTTTCTTAATTCATCATTCTCCGCTAAATACAGTATAGCTCTAGTAATTGCGTTAATATCATTATACTGAACTAACTCAGCATTAACAGATTGAATAGCAATTTCACGACTACCAGGAACATCTGTAGATATTATAGCTCTTCCTGAAGAAGCAGCTTCCAATAAACTTTTGGGCAAGCCTTCTCTTCTACTAAGAAGTATAGCTATATGTGAAATCTCCCATATTTTTTTTATATCCTCAACCTCCCCTAAAAATTCAATATTATTATTCTCAATATTTTCTATATATTGTTTACTTATGGGTCTGATATTATTTTTATCTAATCCACCTGCTAATATTAATTTAATATTTTTATTTTTTTTAAATGCTATATTAAAAGCATCAATAAGATTCTCTATACCCTTATCCTTAATTAAACGTCCTACATAACTTATTACTATTGGTGGATATGACGGTTCTTGCTGAAATTTGTGTATATTAGTATTTACTCCCGAACCTCTAATTAAATAAATTTTATAGGTAGGACACAACAAAAATTTATTAACATATTTTTTATCATCTTTATTCTGAACTATGACTTTTAAATTTCTTTTTTTAAAACCAATAATTAAAAATAAAGTTATAAAATATTTTATTATTTTCGCTTTTAAATTATTTACTAAAAACAAGGTTCCTAATCCTGTCACTGCAGCAACAAATTTAATTTTAGTATTAAAAAAAGTTGCAAATAAGCCCAAAATAATAGATTGCATTGAAACAGCATGTAATATTGATACATTAGATATTTTAATGGCTTCTCTAACTTCTAAGATATTATTAAAAATAGTAAAAATCGAAAAACTGCCTCTTTTTATATTTAAATTAAAACAGTCAATATCATATTGTTTTATTTGATCTATTTTACCTGTATCTTTACAAGCCACATAAACTTCATATCCTTTATTTTTGCTTGCTAAGGCTAATGATAGTCTATGAGATAAAAAATACCAATCTTCAGTCACCAAATATAAAATTTTTTTACTCATTTTAATTAATTTAAATATACCTTTTTATAAAATAAAATATAATTCCTATATATTCGTATATTGATAGATTGTTTAAAGTAACTGTTCTTGAATCAGGTAAGAAAGACTTATAAGTAACCATATTTTGTTTTTTTAAGATATATGATTTTACTTTAAATCCTTGTTTTTTTAAAGATAATGCCATTCTTAAAGAGTGCCTTGGACTAGTTACCAATAATACTGATAATTCTTTATTAAGATTATTTTTCATAAATACTTTTAATAAATTTTTAGAAGTTTCATGTGTATTTCTGCTATTAGTTTCTATAATAATATTATTATAATTTATGATATTTCTTACAGTTTCAGCTTCAGACTTACCAGATAAATTAATTTTACCTCCTGATAGTACTAATGGTAAATTATATTTTTCAGAAATTTTTTCACCTAACTTTGCTCGTAGAACGGTATTAGCAGAAGGATGCCACATGAAATTAATGTCCTTATATATACCTGCAGTAGGCACCAATACTACAGAATATTTTTCCTGATCGTAATTAAAATTGTCACCCTTAGTGAGTGGATATTCCAGTAAATTTGAGAAAAATGGAGTTAAAGTTATATAAAATATAAAAATTATTATTTTAAATATAAATATTTTTTTTTCTGCATTTACAAAAAATATAGTTACTAGTAATAACCAAAAAATTGGCAAAGGATAAAAAAATATAGAATATATAACTTCTTTCAAGCTAATTTATTCCTCTATTTTCACACCAATGATAATAAGATATTAAAGTCCATAATTTCCATGAAGTATCCTTATTTTTATAAAATAAATCATTCTTCCACGAATCTATTAAAGAATGATTCTGAATTCCAATTTTATCTAAATTTTGCTTCATTGAGACATGTTCTATCATACTTCTTAAATCTTTTTTAAACCAATTTGCTAAGGGAACTTCAAAACCTTTCTTAGGTAAATTTATAGACCATTTTGGTAATCTTTTTGAAAATACACTTCTTAAAACTTTTTTTCCTTTAAATGCTCCTACTTTATATTTTCCAGGTATAGAAAATGCGTATTCTACAAGTTCTCTATCTAAAAAAGGAGATCTGACTTCTAAGCTATTTGCCATACTCATTCTATCTAATTTAACTAACATATCTCCTGCTAATGAAATAGCCAAATCACCTGCTAAAATTGAATTAATATTATCAGGAAATCCTTTACGTGCTTCTTCAAATATTTTTCTATAATTTCTTTTACTTCCCAATATCTCCTTAATATCTTTTTCATTTAATTGCTTTAACCAGTTAATATGCCTATCAATTGGATCACTAGTAATATTTAATAAATATCTTTTTAATCGCCTTGAAAACTCTCCATATTGACTATCTTTGTTTTCAATTAAAGTATTTATAATTAATTTTCTTAAATTCCTAGGAATCATTAATCCCAAATTTGTCCATTTTTCTCCTATATATTTTCTATATCCTCCAAAAACCTCATCGCCCCCATCTCCAGATAACGCAACTGTTATACTTTTAGATACTTCCTTAGATAGCGCGTAGAATGGCAAAGAGCTTGAATCAGCAAATGGCTCATCGCTTGCATCAAATACCTCAGGTATGATATTTAACAAGCTTTTAGGCGACATTTCTATTTCGAAATGTTTCATTCCAAAATATTTTGCTAATCTTTTAGCATCTGGTCTTTCTTCATAGTATTTGCTAGAATTTTCAAAACCCAAAGTGAAGCATGGTATTTTTTTATCTATCTCAGATAAAGACGATAAAATTAAACTAGAATCTAATCCGCCTGAAAGCAATAACCCTACTGGAACATCAGAGACTAATCGTCTATCAACTGATTTATCAAAAATATTTATTAAATTATCAGGTATTTCTCTTTGATTAAAATCATTAGACACCTTATGTGAAAGATTATACCAACGTGATAAATTAATACCATCCTTACTTACTTCTAATAAATGTCCAGGAGGAACTTTATTTACTTTTTCATAGATAGATATTGGATCATGAATAAATCTAAAACTAAATAGACTATCAACAGCATTAATATTTACTGGCCCACAATCAGCTATTTTTTCTAAACTTTTTAAATCAGATGAAAAAGAAATTATATTAATATTATGAGAATAATATAAAGGTTTTTTTCCAAATGGATCTCTTACTAAATATAACTTTTGTGTTTTTAAATCCCATATAGCAAAGGCATACATACCAGACAAATAATCTAGAAGCTTAATACCCCATTTATCCCATCCTGCTAATAAAACCTCACAATCTGAATTAGAAGTAAATTTATAACCATATTTAATTAATTTTAACTTTATTTCTTCAAAATTATATATTTCACCATTATAAATGATTACTTTACTATAGCCATGCATAGGTTGTTTTCCTGCTTCGGAAGTATCAATCACACTTAATCTAGAGTGAACAAAATATGATTTTGAATCTACCCATTTATCTTGTTGATCTGGACCTCTAGGATATAGTCTTTTTAAAGCTATTGACATTTTCTTATCTAAATCAGCATTTCTAATTATCCCATTAAAATTTATAACACCCGTAAATCCACACATATTACTTTAAGAACTTTCTATAATATTTTTATATACAT
>CAYXIJ010000052.1:0-4902 GCA_964465375.1 uncultured Gammaproteobacteria bacterium
AATACTGCTAACCGTACCCATTTTATGTAACCGCCTTGTAACCAGAATTCCCTTTTCGTGCCTGTTTTTTAAGGGTACGCAGAAGGCCAGGGGATACCAGGGACACATATAGTAGTAGTCGAACATTTCCAGCCATTTTTGAATGTGAACCAATTAAGGTTTAGTCTTGGGTAGACCTAAAAAGAAAGCTTGAACACAATCAAGCCAGTGATTAGCAGACCTTGGGAGGTTTATGATGAGTTAAATCACCAAATGAGATAGGCTAAGTAAAGACTGCCGCAACCCATTAAGAGAAGAACAATAGTAGTCCAAATATGATCCCACCCAGTGAAATTCATGCTAAGGCCCGTTTTTGTTCGGCCATCCTTTTTGGCTTTAGTGAATCCCTTTTCAGTTACTAAAGAAAGGCCCATAACCCCGACGAGGTATAACCCCACAACTGCAAAGCAAAGAGAGATAAACATCCGGATTGGCATACTAAATAGCCAGTATAGGAGTCCGTAGACCACTGCAAGTGCAATTATGTAAAAATAAATCATCGCTAAATTAACTTGTATTCAACGAAACAATATACTTATTCGAGTAAAATGTCTTCTGAAGAATTAAAAAAAATAATTTTTAATGGCTTTCTGAAGTTACAGGAAATGGAGGGTGTGCCTCTATATACAAAACATAGAATGCTTCAAAACTTGATGGGCATGAACAAAGACGGATGGATAGTCATAGGAATTACCGAAGCGGCCCTAGAAAAATTCAAAGCAAATGATTACAAAAGACCGAAAGGAGTTAATAGAAGCCATATATTTCAAAGAAGCGAGACGAGCCAAGCAATGTTTGAAAAAACAGATTGGGATATAGAAAGCTGGTGGAATTTCTATGTAGAAAGGGACGAATGCATACTGGCAACCTCTAGTGAGAACATGGACAAGGAACCTGATATCATCAAGCATGCAATTCCTCGGGGGCTATTCAAAACACGAGGCTTTGCATTTACGGTTAACGATGCTGAAAAAAAATTCTTAAAGAACCTTGAATAACCCGTGTATACATTATTGTAAATGGCAATATAAAGACTTTTAGTGGATTAAGTATGTATGGGAAGTTATGCAGACAGAACTTGCAAACGATGTGGTAGAAAGAAACCTGCCAACAGGATATATACAAAATTAGTAGAGAAAACCTATAAAGGTTCATCACGAAGATCAATAAATATTCTTACATGGCTCGGTTTTTTATTTGGAGACAAAGGCGCGAAGAGAGCAATTAAACAATGGTTGTTCCAGTCGACAAACAGAAGATATTCTGGACAGACCGCAATAGCAATAAATCTATGCAGCCTGTGCTACCACCGAGTTCCTTCTAGACGGTCTGGAAGTGGCTTGCTGAAAATTATTTTTTTTCCATTTTACATACCATACAAAATACTTAAGCTTCTAATTACCAGTCCACTTGTTAGAGAACTCATTCTTTATTTGCTGAGTGCTTTGGTTTGGTTTATTTCAAAATTGCTTAAAACCCTAAGATACTTTGGTTTAAAAATCGCGGACCAGGATGGTGATGGAAAACTTGATAAAAAAGACTTTGATATTGCGTATGAAAGAGTGAGTAGTTTATTTCAAAAATCAAAACAAAAAAATCAATAAATCGTTGATCAAATATATGGGGAAAGAAAAATGGGACTAATTAATCTCGATAAGCGTACAAAGCAAGGCAGAGAAAATAGAGAGACTTTAATGATACTTAAGGTTGTTTATTGGATAGTCTCAAAGATACTCAAGGTTTTTTATTGGATAGTAGTAGGGCCATTTATTTTGTTTTGGCGGCTTATGAAACTGGCTTGGAATAAACGACTGTTAGTTGGCCACATTTGCACTCTTGGAATGTTTATATGGGTTCCGTACTTTATACATAAACAAAAAAATAAAAAACAAGCGAGAGCAGAAGAGCTTTGACAAGGGCCGTTAGACGCATACGTAATGTATACGTTTTACTATAATAACAAGGCTTAACTACTTGATATTTAAAGTAATACCAATTCTTGGTGCGCCCCGAAGAGGCACTCAACCAGGGCCGCATTAACCTTGCTTCGTACACCCTAACCCTTTGTAGTATAGACTTTTTCCCCGATAGCTCCTGCTGAAGGGCTTGATTCCGCATGGATACGGTCTGGTATACGGTCGGGAGGCCCTGGCAGGTGCCCTCCCCCCTCTTATTCTTAATAAAACACCCACCGGACCTGTTGGCCCGTTTGGCCTGAGAACCAATCATTTGGAGGCTCGCCCCCTGGAAACACCTGGGCTTCAGCAGGTTGGCTGGTTTCCTTTGTTTTCAGGGTATATATTCGGTCAGACGTAGAAGAAGCTTGAGCACAATCAAGCCAGTGATAGCAGACCTCTTAGGAGGATGAGTATAGATATTAAATCCCTGTAATTTAAAGTTAAAGCAATGAACATCCATCTACGCTATGTGTTATTCGCTGCGCTGTGCAGCTTTGACACATATGTGGTTGGCCAACAGCTGCTTGAGACAGTGGAAGTTGTTGGAGCAACGCCGCTAAGAATGGGGTTAGACACTGACAGAATTGCACTAACCACACAAATAGCAACATCCGAAGATCTTCGTGAGCGTGGCTCGCTTAATTTGGCGGACTTCATCAATCGCACTTTCACCAGCGTTTCCGTAAACGAGGCGCAAAATAACCCCTTGCAACCAGATATTCGTTATCGAGGATTCGTTGGCTCCCCATTATTAGGACTACCACAGGGTATTGCTGTGTACCAGGATGCCGTGCGAATCAATGAGCCATTTGGTGATACGGTGAACTGGGCCCTAATACCCCAATCAGCTATCGATACTATTCACTTAATATCTGGCTCGAATCCTTTATTCGGTTTGAATGCACTCGGCGGGGCCATCTCGATTCGGACTAAGGATGGTTTTGCTCATCAAGGCAACTTGGCAACAATTCTTGGAGGATCTTTTTCCAGAATAGGAGTAGAAGCTGAGACAGGCGGAAAAGTAACCGATAATTTAGGTTACTTCCTAACAGCTTCCCACTTGGAAGAAAATGGTTGGAGAGATTTTTCACCCACTGACGCTACGCAGTTCTTCTCCAAATTGACATGGCAATTAGACCAAACACGCATCGACACTAGTCTGAGTATCGTAGACACCGATCTGGTCGGTAATGGTGCCGCTCCAATTGAATTACTCTCAATTGATAGACAAGCAATCTTTACTAGGCCTGATCGTACACAGGGTGAACTAATTCAGATAACCACAGGGATCGATCACATAATCTCAAACCAATTATCGTTAGCCGGCAATGTCTATGCACGTCACAGCAACACTACGACCCATAATGGAGATGATTCGGATTTTGAAGAATGTAAAAACAATCCACATTCAATTTGCCGTATAGAAAACGACAATGAGGAAATTATTCTTGATCTTTTAGGAATTCCGGTTCCAGCAAATGAGAGTGTGGGAGGCGCAACCATAAACCGCACGAATCTTGAACAAAGCGGAGTTGGTATTAGCCTACAACTTGACTTGGAAACAACTCTAGCTGATCGAGGAAATCGGCTCATAGTTGGAGTCAGTCATGATAAAAGCAATGTTGAATTCCTTTCAGACACAGAGCTTGGCAGTCTTGATGCAACCCGTAAGGCTATTCCCAGTGGTTTTTTCGTAGGAGATTCTTTCACTCAGCTAAAAACGAACAATACCAATACCAGTCTTTATTTTTCAGATATGTTCTTCGCGTCCGATACTATGACGATAGCCATATCGGGTCGTTACAATCGCACTAGGATCAATCTTAGGGATCAACTCGGAACGACTCTTAGCGGAAATCATGAGTTTGAGCGATTCAATCCAGCCTTGGGACTAACATATCGATTTACTGAAAACAAAACATTCTTTGCAAGCTATAGCAAGTCTAGCCGTGCCCCATCGCCAGTCGAACTGACATGCGCTGATGAAAATGACCCTTGTCGGCTACCTAATGCCTTTCTTGCAGATCCACCGCTAGCACAGGTGGTCGCTGAAACCTACGAAGTAGGTATCCGGGGAATATGGACTGGAGGTAATTGGAACGCTGGTATATTCCTCGCCACCAATAGCAACGATATCCTCTTTGTCAGTGCTGGCACTCTGACCAACGAGGGATTTTTCGACAACGTCGGCCAAACTCAGCGCAAGGGACTAGAGCTAAGTATTAGTAACCAACCAAACCAACGTATGAGTTGGTTTGCGAACTACTCTTACCTAGGAGCTACCTTCAGAGAAAATTTTGTCGTTCCTAGTCCTAACAATCCGGCCGCCACAGAAGGTGAAATATCCGTTAAACCAGGAAACAGGCTACCGCTGATCCCTGATCACCTGTTCAAGGTAGGCGGACAAGTCCCAGTAACCGGAAAGCTTGGTATTAGCGGTGATCTACTAGCAACCTCTGGTCAATATCTAAGAGGTGATGAAGGCAATTTAACAAAAAAAACCGCGTCATATGCAGTGATTAATGTACGCCTCGAGTATTGCCTGAACAAAGATACTACGTTTTTTTTAGTGATGAATAACTTGCTTAATCAACAATATGAAACATTTGGTCTTTTCGGTGAACCCAGCGAAGTTCTTGGTGAAAACTTTCAAAATAACCGGTTCCTTTCACCGGGTGCGCCACGTGCTGCGTGGTTGGGCGCTAGAATGACCTTTTAATTTTGGGAAGATAGAACCCAAACTAATTAAGGTTTATTTCTTGATGCGCCCCGAAGAGGCACTCAACCAGGGCCGTATTAACCTTGCTTCGCACACCCTAACCCTTTGTAGTATAGCCTTTTTCCCCGATAGCTCCTGCTGAAGGGGCTGATTCCGCATGGATACGGTCTGGTATACGGTCGGGAG
>CAYXIJ010000053.1:0-4267 GCA_964465375.1 uncultured Gammaproteobacteria bacterium
TTACCTTGACCACATTCGAGCCCACACTGGTGCCGTTGGCATTGGTGGCAAACACCCGATACCAGTAGGAGATGTTTAGGGTGATATCGGTATCAGTAAAAGAGCCGGTGGTGGGCGTGCCTAGGGTCGACCATGTGCCATCGAGGGATAATTTACGTTTTACTTCACCGCCGATGGCAGTACTGCCATCGATGGTCCAGGAAAGTGTTACCGTTCCGTTACTGAGCGTAGCGCTTAAAGCCGTCGGGGCCTCTGGGGGGACATCGGTTTTGTCCATAACTACCACATTAAATAAGCCACCACCTCTCCATGGTCCCCAAAATAATTTAATTCTGGTGTGACTGAGTCTTTGTACGTTGAAGTAAGCAGAAAATAACCTTCCACCATCATTTTCATTAATTACCGGATCTAGAGCACAAGCCAACATGGCTTGCCCTGAAACCAACACACATTTATGAGTTTTCCCGGAATTAAGACCAAGACCAGACATGACAGTACCGCTACTATCGTTATAGATAAAATTATAATTGATAGATGCGACATTAAACTGAGTATCTGATCCATCCACTGCAGTAATGGTCCAGGTATCTTCGCGCTTTGCATACATTCCGCCTTCCATTGAAACAGCTCCCTCCCAAGGACCGTTTGTTAGGCATCCCAGAGTTCCAGTTGTTGCATCTTGATATGGGTTATTTAATGAATTACTACAGTTGTATGCATCGATGCTCCAGGTCCCTATTAGCTCCTCTCTGGTTATGTCTCTTAGAGCAAGCTCTATTCGATTCAGAATATCATTCAAAACGTCTGCGGATATGACATCACCCTCGCTAAACTGTACTGCTGTCTCATAAGGGGCAGCGTAAAGTTGTGTGTTTGAAAGTAGTATCAAGGTGATGAATATTCTTTTCATATAGTTTCTCCTATGCTGCGTACCTTTGAACTTACTAATCACTCACATTCAATACCACTACGCCGAGATTTTGGCTGACGGTATCGAATCCATCTGAAATAGAAACCGTGATGTTATAAATATTGTCGGTGTTGTAATCTGCGGGACTCTCGTAATCCGGTGCCAAATTAAAGCTCAACACACCTGCTGCACTGACTGTCATAAATGAGGCATCGTTACCGGGGGACTGGCTTGCAATTGAATAGGTCAATGAGTGGCCGTCAGTGTCCGATGCCGCAATTTCAATGACTAGCGAGGTACCTTCAGATATGGTGAGGGTGCTGGGGATATTGAAGGAAGGCGGCGTGTTAGAGTACGTTACCTGCCTAATATTTGAACCCACACTAGTGCCATCAGCATCGGTTGCAAAAACCCGATACCAATAAGTGTTATTTGTAGTAACAGTGGTATCCGTGTAGTTGGGGTTAGTCGATGTGGCAATGCTGGCAAAAGTACCATCGGCTGTGGTTTTTCTATGTATATTGTAACCAGTACTCGTGGTATCGCCAGCATCCCAAATGAGCTGGGCCTGGAAATTGGTTGAGGCATTTAAGGTTGCTATTAAATTCACTGGTGCATCCGGTGGAGTATTGAGTTTATTGCATATAGTGGTTGAGTCATTTATTTGGGTAAAAGTCATGCACGTATTACTTTTCTTAGATATATCGAATATTCCAGCGTTGTATGAACAGGATTCACTGGAATAATTATTGAACATGATTCTGGTCCCAACCAACCTGATAGTGCAATCTTGTGCTGGTGATACCCCAAACCCTTGCCCTAGGTTGTTTTCATATATGACTCTGGAGGAAGAGCTGTCTATTTCACTAAACGTTAGGGTTTGAGTCATCGTATAAAGACCATCTTCGTTCTGCGAATAACCGTTCAACGTGCCACCAGCGCTGGGTCTTAAAATAGTTGTGCATGACCATGAAGTATTTAGTTCTGATTGGGTGATACCAACGATGTTTTGATTGATCTTTTCGACTATGTTTTGAAACACTTCGCTAGATATCACATCCCCTACATTGAAATCGATTGGGTCTGCTTCGCAGGCATAGTCAGCAGCAAAAACATTGAATGATCCAAGCATCATCAAAATACTTATTATTTGCATGAGTTTTTTGATTGTCATTTCTATTTTTCTCACTCTAAAATAGAGCCGTCAAAATAGGCTTCTCCAAATATACTTTCGTCTACGTCCGTAATTATCACAATAACATTTCTGCTTTCAGTCAAACTGCCGTCGCTAATAGTTACGGTGATATCAAATCGGATGTTTGAAGGGCCTTCAAAATTTTTCTCTGTTTTAAAACTAAGGGCTCCTGAGTCTGGCAAATCAAACTGGGCTGCATCAGTGCCAGACAGTGAGTAACTTTCTGTATCAGTAGCCAGAATTTGGTAAACAAAACGTTGATTTTCAGCGACTAATAAAGTACTTGGTAATGAGATAAAAATGGGTCCCAATTCAGCGACATCGGTAATGGTAATGGTTAAGGCCTGAGTAATAGGGTTGATACCATCACTCACATTGACGGTCACCGAATAACTGGCTTTGGTCTCGTAATCAGGTGCCGAGTTAAAGGTGATGCTCCCCGATGAGCTGATGCTTAGAGAGGCCGCATCGGTGCCAGTCAAGGTGTAAGTCAGAGTGTCGCTGGTATCGGCATCGGTGGCGGTCACCGTACCCACAACAGTCTGGTTCTCAGCCACACTGAAAGTGGCTGAGGAAGTGATGACCGGGGCACTATCATTCACATTGGTGATGGTGATGGTCAGGGCCTGGGTGGTGGTCTCCGTCCCGTCGCTCACATTCACCGTCACTGAGTAAGTAGCTTTAGTCTCGTAATCCGGTGGCGAGTTAAAGGTGATGGCCCCCGATGAGCTGATGCTTAAGGAAGCACTATCGGTACCCGTTAAGGTGTAGGTCAGGTCATCCTCATCCACATCAGATGCCGAGACAGTCACAACAGCTGTTTGGTTCTCAGCCACTGAGATAGAAGAAGATAGGCCACTGATGGCCGGGGCATCATTGATAGGGTTAACGGTGACACTGACATTGGCAGTATCGGACTGGTCATCCACAGTGACGGTATAGGTGAAGGCATCGGTGCCGTTAAAGTTCGCGTACGGCACATAACTGAAGGTGTTATCGGCATTTGACAGCACCTGCCCATTGGAAGGTGCCGAGGTGGCGATGGAGAAACCATAGGCAGAAGTGCTATAGGTGTCATTGGACAAGACCGCAATATCGACACTGGCATCCTCGTCCACCGTTGCACTGTCATCGGTCAGGCTAATGATAATTCCCAAATCACCCGGCTGGATACTCTGATCCGCAGCAATCAGGGCATTGATGTCGGTAGCATAAGAAATGGCGAGGGCAGCAGAAGCCGTGCCCTGGGCCAGGGTTTTGAAATCGGTTATGAACTTGCCGGTCGTAAAATTGGCAATGGCGGTGGTGATTGCCGCGTTAGTTCTTACAGAAATCACCGGCACGATAGAGTGCAGGGCATTTTTGATGTCGGTCTTGTCGTTGTCTTGCAGGGAGGTTGCTTTGGTCACAAGAACAGCATCCACGTAGGCATCGATGAAGGCGGCGGTCTCGATGTCCACGGTTTCAGTGCTCGCTGCGTATTGGGCCTCCAGCGTCTTCGCGAACTCAGAGAAATACGTCTCCGAGGTTTCTGTGAGGGAATTGATCTCGTTCAAGGCCGATTGCATGCTGAACACAAGTGCGGTGATCTGGGAACCTTTCTCGTAGAGGTATTCGTATTGATCGCCATCGGCCATGGTGGCAATGGGATCGGTGGTTGCAATATTGATGGAATCATCAATCCCTAAAGCTGCCTTAATATTGTCGGGGTTCACCATCAAAGCGGCCACGGAGGTAACCGGGGTGACCACCAGCAGGTCGTTGTGCTCGGAAAGTTTGTTGACCAGAAGAAGGTGATCCAGGAGGTTGCCGGAATCAACATCCACACCCCCTACACTCACCAGGTTGCCAGGGGTGTACCTTAAAGAGGTGAATTTACCCTCAGAGTCCGAGGTGGTGTTATTTTCACTGCCATCGCGTGTGAAGTTGTTGTTCTCATCAATAAAGATATCCGCGAGCCTGATGTAGCCATCCACGGTAACCCCGTTAAAGGTTTGATACCCGTTCACCGTGACAGAGGCCGAACCACTGCCGCCTGAGCCTGAGCAGGCCAAGGTAAAGCTGTAGTCATCCGCGGCACTGAGGGTAAAACTCTCGCTGCCACTGGTAGCCTTGGATCCCGACCACGCCCCTGAAGCGGTACAGCTGGAGGCATTGGTGGA
>CAYXIJ010000054.1:0-4218 GCA_964465375.1 uncultured Gammaproteobacteria bacterium
CTATAACTATAGGATCTCCATTTTCATCATACCTTCTAAACTCACCATGCTTTTTACCATTAATGTATTTACCTGATGAGAAAAATAATCTGTTTCCAGTTTTCCAATACTCTTTGTCTAGTGTGTGAGATAAATCAAAACAAAACCAATGAACTAATTGAGGCATTCCTATATAGGCAAAGAAACGTGATAGAATATAATTGATATATGAACGCATTTTTTTACTCCCTAAAAATAGCTTAGCATAAATTTAGAACACCTCAATAATATTTCCTCTGAAATTCTTTTGCTAAATGTTTAGCTATATGAATGTGCATGGGTTTAGCAACTGATTTAATTTTCTTATTTATATCTATTGCAAAAATACAATCTTCTACTGCATTAAGGTTAAACAGAACATAATGCTTATAGGCTTCCATATAATTTTTCTCTACTTTTATGCCATATAAGTACATCTCAGATAGAAAATAGTGAGAGTCAGCAAAACCTTTTTTAGCTGAATACTGTAACCAATAATATGCTTCATTATAATCTGGTTTATAGTCATCCCAATAATAGATCATAGCTAAATCATGTGCTGCACAAATACTGCCTTGTTCTGTAGCTTGTAAATACAGCTTATGAGCTCGTTGCATATCTCTTTTAACTCCAAAACCACATTTATAGAAATGCCCAAGCTTATGTAAACAGTAGGCATCAGCCTGTAGAGATCCAAGTCTAAAATAATACAATGCTTGATCATAGTCTTCTGGCAAACAAGTATCTCGTAAGTCACCAGTAAAATACAAATCTGCCATAGAACTAATAGCTAAAAGATTGCCTCTTTCTGCTAATGGTTTCCAATAGGATACAGCCTGTATATAGTCTTTTTTATCGTAGGCTACCTGCCCTTTTTTATAATTATCCATGGTAACTTTTGTTTAATTATGCCTGAAAATATGCTATCATAACCCTATGGAAAAGCCAGTAAATCCCTATGATTATTATACAAAAATTAACTTAAATTTATGGTCTGATGATACAAACTTCCTAGCCTTAGTGGAGCATATTCAAGAACAATCTCCTAAGATAGGCAACCCGAGTATTCGTAAAAAACATCTTACGGTGGTATTGGCTAATTTATATTATACCTGGCTTGATGATCCGGATAAGTACATAGGGTATTATAGAATGACTAATAGGTATAAAGCTCGTTCTCAGTACAACATACTAAAAATAAGCACACTACTTATAAAAATAGTAGATGATTTAATAGAACTGAACTATGTGGATCATAAAAAAGGCTTCTATGACCAATACAACCAATCTCGTACAGCAAGAATGAGATCTAAAAAAAAACTTGTTACACTCTTTAAGAAGCACAAATTAAAACCAAGTATAATTAAACCACTTCCTTCTACTCCCTGTATCATTTTAAGAAATATTAAAGATGATAGTAAAGAACTAGTAGAATTTAAAAGTAATGATCACGTGGAGTCCATGCGTAAAGCACTTGTAGCCTACAATAACCTTTTACGTAAGAGTTATATTGCCATTCCCAATTATCCTAAAGAAGGCATAACTAAAGAAAATGGTCTTAAAGTTTCTTATAATGAAAACAACAAATTTGTAAGAAGAGTTTTTAACAATGGCTCTTTTAAGGATGGGGGGAGATTCTATGGTGGGTTCTGGCAGAATATACCTAAAGAATGGAGGTTACGAATTGGAATAAATGGCTGGCCAATAGTGGAACATGATTATAGTGGGCTACATATCAAGTTGCTGTATGCCAAGGAAAATATAATGTATAAAGAAGACCCCTATGAATTACAGAACCTTATTTATACAAATTATACAAATGATGAATTAAGACCATATTTAAAGAAATTGTTATTAATAATGCTCAACTGTCGTAATATCAACCAAGTACTAAAGGCTATACGTAATGAAATACAATGGAATACTGAATTATCCCTCTACAGTTCGTATAGGCATAGAGAATTTGTAGATATTTTAACAATTAAACATCTACCTATTCAAAAATACCTCTACAGTGGATATGGTATCAAACTACAAAGATTAGACTCTACTATAGCTCAACATGTAATAGATACTTTTACTAAGAAAGACATACCTGTCCTTTGTGTCCATGATTCTTTTATATGTGCCAATGCTTTTGAAGATGAGTTGATAAAGGAAATGCATACAGCTTACAGGAAAGTTTCCTCTTCTAAAGAAATTACTTTATCCTATAAAGCTGTAGACCCTTATAATTATTATCAAGATGTAATGGCAAAAAATAAAGGAAAGGAATATTTAAAGACATTGGAAATCTATAGGGAAAAAGAGTGGAAAGATCACTATATATAACCCCCCCTTTGTCCATTACTAGTAAGTTTTTTTGATATCTCTAAAACAAAGGGAAAATAGTGCAATACATAAAGGACCTTTTATAATAAAATACATAATAAAAACAATGGTTTAACAATTATCTACTTGGCTGTACAAGCTTATACAGCATAGTTTCTCTTAGTCTTACGTATCTTTATAAAATCTCTATATTCTCTAACTAAGAAACACATATCCCTACCTTATAACTGTACTTAATACCATAATATACAAATGAGTTTATAGAGGACATACGATGAAAGTTATCATTACCTTATTTAGCTTGAAAATACTTTCCAATTTTAAAATGGGATTCTAAACTAATTACATTATGAAAAAACTATTACTAATTATCTTTTTATTTAATTTTTCCACTATTGTTGAGAGCAATACAGAAATAGATATAAGTAAAAATACAGATATAAACCTTACATATAAATACATAAGTGATTTAAAAATAATTTGGTCTAATATTTATCAAAAAAAATTAAAAATTAATAATAAAGAATTAGAGAACCTATCAATAATAGAAAAATATGCTGATACCATAGAAAATGAGGAATTGTTTTATACATTAGGAGTCGTGTATATGAATATTCCCGATTCATTAAAAGCATTTAAATGGATGAATTTAGCAGCAAATACTAATCACCCACACGCATTTCATAATATTGGTTGGTGGTATGAACATGGCTTTGGACATATCAAAGAAGATGATAAAAAGGCCATTGAATATTATAACAAAGCTTTTTGGGAATTAGGTTTGGGAAGGTCTGGAGGTAGATTATCAGAAAAATACCTATCTGGTGACGGTGTAGATAAGAATGAAGTAAAAGCTAGGGAAATTCTTGAGAAAATATTACATCAATCAGAAAACCTAATCCTAGATGATCAAGACATTCTATTAGCAGAATATAAACTTGGAAAAATGTATAGATATTCAATTGGTACAGAGCAGGATTTAAATAAAGCCGTTGGATATTTTATAGCTGCAAGTATTAAAGGTCATGATAAAGCAATGGTAGAAGCAGCACAAATATATAGGTATTGGTACAGAGAAAATGGAGATGAAAAAGACAATGAAATAGCAGAGTCTTTATATAAAAAGGCTACAGAAAATGAAAATACAGATGCTATGCTTTTCTTATCCAATATTTATCATGAAAAAATTGGTAAAGGAATAGATGTAGGTACAAATGAGGTCAAATATATTTCATGGCTGTATGCTGCTTATAAAATTGGTATTAAAAATGAAGAATTAAAAAGCACTGCTATGGAATTTCTAGAAACAAAAGTACTTAATAATGAGAAATTAATAAAAATATTGGATGCACGATTAGAATTTTGTAAAACTAAAAAATTTATAGATTGTTATTAAAGTGAAATCTTATTTTTCTTAGGAATTTGATAGTTTTCTATGATAGGTTTAGTTATGTTAAATGATATAAAAATTTCTTACTTAACTATCTAACTTTGTATTTTTCTATACATCCAAATATATATGATTCATATGGATCAGATGTTTGAGGAAACCTTCTAATCATCTCTTTATCATATGCAAAATAATCCTGAAATTCTGAATAACAAATAGAACGACTACTATAAGTTCTACTTTGAGGAAATATCATATAAGGAATCCTATCATCTCCTTTATGTCTAGCATTATCCACAACTTTAATTACAAAACCTATCCATTCATCAGCATTAGCAACAGATATTGATACTAATGATAATAATAAAATATTTAGTATAATAATTTTTTTAATTTTAATAAGCATATTTAATGCTATCATAATTGTGTATCATTACAAATACATTAAATTATTAGATATTATGGGAATCTTAAATGCA
>CAYXIJ010000055.1:0-3289 GCA_964465375.1 uncultured Gammaproteobacteria bacterium
TTTTGATCAAGCCGGTACCCAATGCATAAAAAATTCCAGAATTAATGTAGATCTTATCACCTGATTACATCAGCATGAGAAGGTTAATTGGTAAAGCCTAGCCCTAAGTTCAAACCTTTCTAATGGGAATAGTGAATATTTTTTTAGTTTAACTTGCCAAAAAATTGGTTTTTGCTATGAAAAATTCTTACATATTATTGTTGAATACTAGGGTTCTGTATAATCAATAAATAAACCCTTTGTGCGCAACTAGTTGATATGTTTTCTAATTTACTTAAATATTTTGTTAAGAGCAAAATGCTAGCCTATTTTTTTATTGGCGGGATTGCTGCATCTATAGATTTAGGGGTATTTGTTTTTTTGTACGAGCTGATTGGGTTGACAGCAGTGATATCCCACTCTGTGTCGGTACCGGCATCAGCAATATTCAGTTTCTTATGTAACGCTTTTTTTAATTTTAGAAAAACAGACTTACTATTATTTCGTTCCATTTCATTTCTTACTGTTGTGGCGATGGGTTATTTGTTGGGGATTGTAATCATCGTTTTAGTAGGAGATACATTACAACTAGGTGGAACTATTGGGAAATTGGTTTCTTTGCCTTTCGTATTCTTATTCCAGTTTTATTTAAATTCTAAGGTATCCTTTAGGGATTAATATGCCTAGCAAATTATCTGGAAAAAACATAGCTATTGTTGGTGGGGGGTTTACTGGCCTTACTGCTGCATACAAGCTGAGTCAACTAGGAGCACGGGTAACTATTTTTGAGGCTGGGAACGTGCTTGGAGGTTTAGCAGCAGGATGTACGATTTTAGATACACCTGTCGAAAAGGCCTATCACTTTCTGTATAAAACTGACAAACACATGATAAGACTCTTGGAAGAACTAGGGTTACGGGACAAGTTGACTTATTACAAATCTTCGGTTTCTACTTATTATGGAAGTCAACTTTATCCCATGATGAATCCATTGGATTTGATAAAGTTCTTGCCTCTTAAGTTTCACAATCGAATTCGGGCAGGATTAGTCGTGCTTTACCTGCAGAATGTAAAAAACTGGAGAAAATTAACAAAGATCAGCGCAATGGAGTGGCTTTCTAAATTCGCTGGAAAGCAGGTAACAGATGTTATTTGGGAGCCTCTTCTTAGGGGCAAGTTTGATATTTATTTTGACAAGGTAACAATGGCTTGGCTGTGGGGCAGGATCAAGCAACGTGTAGACAGCCGGGATAAAAGAGCCAAAGGGGAGATTTTGGGCTATATAGATGGTGGTTTTACAACAATAGTACAGGAGCTTATCAAGAAAATAGAGGAAACTGGCCTTGCAAAATTTGAACTTAATGCTCCAGTTAATGTGATTGATCATTATTCAAAAAATGATACTGTTGAAGTTACAGTTAACAATAAGGATCTAACCTTCGATGGGGTATTGTTAACAGTTTCGTGTAAAGTAGCTGAGAAGATTTTACAAAGTTTTAGAAGTTCTAATGTTAGTTATTTCCAGAAATTGAAAAGCATCAAATATCTAGATGCCGCAATTCTTCTTTTTGCTACTGATAAGCCAATTACCAAATACTATTGGCACAATATAAATACTCCAAATTCCCCATTTGTAGTATTTTTGAGTCTAACCAGCTTAATCGGTTGCGATCGATTTAAAAATAAGCATATTTATTACATTGGTGACTATGTGCCTAGTAACCACCCGCACATGAATATTTCAGAGGAAGATTTGGAAGAAAGCTGGTTTCAGTCATTACAAAAAATGTTCCCAGACTTTGATACAGCCTCGGTACTTGAAAAGAAAGTATATCGATTTAAGGATGCACAACATATTGTTGATGTAGGTTTCGAGGATAGGATTCCCGAATATCAAACGCCGTGCCCCAAAGTTTATCTATGTAATTTTTCCCAGATCTACCCCATGGATCGGGGAACGAATTATGCCGTGCGCGATGGTTTTCGTATGGCAGAGATGTTTGAGAAAAAATACGGCTGACCTAAATGAATACTAAAACTAATGGGTGTGACTTATCGGTCATTCTGCCTACTTACAACGAATCAGAAAATATAGAGATCTTGATCGAAAGGTTATCCGCGGTTCTTTCTGATTTAGATTTTGAGGTAATTGTTGTTGACGATAATAGCCCTGACTTAACTTGGCAGATAGCCCAAAATATCGGGTTTTTGAATAGCCGTATCAAAACAATTAGGAGGCTAAACAAGAAGGGGCTTTCGAGTGCCGTTATGTCCGGCATGATGGAGTCAAGTGGAGGGGTGATTGCTGTGATGGATGCGGACATGCAGCACGATGAGAATATTCTACCAGCCCTCTATGAAAGGGTCAGGGAAGGATATTGTGATATTTGCATTGGAAGTCGTGCAGTAAAAAAAGGCGGTTACAGAAACATGACAGCTGGTAGGAGGCTTGCGAGCAATCTTGCGAAATATCTAGCAAAAATCGCACTAAGAACAACAGTCAAAGACCCAATGAGTGGATTCTTTGCGCTATCTCGAGATTACTATAGAAATACAATGGGCAGGGTCAATCCCTCCGGCTTTAAAATACTTCTTGAGTTTATTGTAAGAGGTGATTCTCCGAAACTTGATGAAGTAGGCTATGTCTTTAAAAAGAGAATTTTTGGAAAAACCAAACTTAACGCAAGCATTACTTTCGAGTACTTATTAGCTCTTATAGACCTTCGATTTGGGTGGTTTATACCTAATCGTTTTGTGAAGTTTTGCATAGTTGGGGTGTCAGGGTCTTTAGTGAATTTTTTATGTTTTGCGGTTGCGGAAAACCAAGGTATCCCTGTATCGATTTCAATCTTAATTGGGGCTGAGCTGGGCATGGTCTGGAGTTATTTTCTCAATAATTTATTTACTTTTTCTCCATTTAGATACCATGGACCAAAATTTTTCCAAGGACTCTTTTTATATCAGCTGATTAGTCTCTACGGTATAACGATTCAGCTCTCTGTTGTAAGTCTGGTGATTTCCAGGCTACCCTTTGTTACGTCGTTATATATCACTTTATATCTGACTTATTTCGTTGGGGTATGCTTTGGGGCGGTTGCAAATTATTTTCTGCATACCTACTACACCTGGAATCGATTGGGATTTGTGCTCGTAAGACCGACGAAAGTAACTACCAACAATCAGTATTGATAGCCAATGAATGCCACTGGAGATAATGACTCTGGAAATTATTTATAATCGATTTTTCCAGATTATTCCCAGATCTCATAAATCCAAAAGTGGCCAATCGTATTAATGAGTTGACCGTTGG
>CAYXIJ010000056.1:0-2777 GCA_964465375.1 uncultured Gammaproteobacteria bacterium
AGCCACGGATAACCACAAGATCTTGAGGTGTGTTGGAGTTATTACCTGTGCCACGGCGGACGATAACTTTGTTCCCATTACCAAAAATTACGCTCCCAAGCTTGATAGTCTGTGGTTCGGTACGGTGCGAGTAGCCATGAATCGTAATTACATCGCCTTCATTAAGAAAATCCGGTAGCACACCAATGCGCCGTAGGAGGTTGGGGCTTTCTGATTCGACAGTCCATGCCTCCATAACACCGGGTTCAATCTCAAATTCGACTAAGGCTGACGCATGAGGGTGGACATACCTCCAAGCTGTAACTTTTGTGTCTTCGAGTACGACACCCAAGGATCGATCGTAGGGCCCAGGACCGTGATGTGCCATAGAAGGTACTTGAACTGAAATCATCATGCCGAAAATAAGTAGCAATAAACAGGCACGCATCTTTAAAGAACCTCAGTGATGAGAGCACGTAACTCAGGGGCTGATAAGTCACCACGCGCTAAAGGCTGGCCAAGGTCGAAGTAACCTGCTATCTCAAGTGATCCAACAACAACAGCGTCAAATCCAGCATCATCGACAAGCTTTTGTGCTATCTCGAGAGCTTCGGTGTCATCACCAGCAAGTGGTATAGCGATGCGTGCCGGCTGTCGATTCGGTTGATTAGCTAATGATTCCGCGGGTATGCAGTTGAAGGCTCGTACGACTTTAGCTCCTTGCAAGAAAGATGCCGTAGCAAGACCGCTGCCTTGTTGAAGTACGAGGTCCGCAATTGCTCCATCACGGCGAGCGATAGGATTACTTGTATCAAGAACTACTTTCCCGGCGAGTGATGCACTTAGCTCGGCTCCTATTTGCGGAATTGCTGAGTACGGTACGGAGACAAGAACTACTTCACCGAAGTTTGCGGCTTCAGCGGGCGTGCCTGCATGAGCTCGAGGGCCAAGTTCTTCAGCAAGCCCTTGAAGTTCCTCGGGGTGACGTGAGGACACAAAGACCTCATGTCCGGCGTTGACCCAATGCCTAGCCAACGCGCCACCTATATTGCCTGTACCAATAATTCCAATTTTGAGTGATTGGGGTTGAGCGTAGCTATATTCACCGTGAAAGATTCCAGTTATCAAAATCATAGCGATGGCTATGAAACTGAATGTGTATCTGATCATAAAGAAAATCCTTTTAGTTAATATTCACTGTTCTTAGTTAATATGACTTGGTGAGGCTGTTACGCGTGCTAACTACAGCGAAGGCACCGCTAACTACGCCCTTGGTGGTTTTTTTGAAGCCACCATGCATTATGGCGGTAGGGACGCCAAATATGCAGAAATATTCAGCAGATCATCGATATCTAGGTTGGATATGATGGGTATCATTACAGGGCTCTTTCTGGTTCCCTGTTTGATATCCCATAGCTGCCTCATCGTGTAACTCGCAGTTCGTCCCGCAATGCTTGGAATGTCAGCTAGGCCAGTTTGGTTGGGCCCATGGCAGATCCCACATTGAATTGTTTTTTCATTGTTGGTTTCGACTAGTAATTTTCCTTTCTCAAGACTGCCAATTGGTACGTAGGATGTAAACATACCTCTCGGATCCCTCATAATCTCTGTACGTTGAGGGTTTGTCGGTACCTCAATAATGCGGCTTCCAAGGGGAACGAAAGGCATATCCTCGATTGGCAGCATCAGGCCATTTGTAGTCATGCGAACCTGAGGAGCCTTGGTTGCCTCAATCACATTAACCAAGGGTTTGAAATTTATTGAGGAAAAATATCTAGCAACAATTTGCTTCTCTTCGTCGGTCATAGATTTTGCAATCATCATCATTTCATTGGTATTGGCTTTTCTGGGATCTGCACTCCTTCGGTCGCCTTTTGAAAAGATTTCAAGTTGATCAAGGATATATCCATAGGGAAGGCCAGCAACGTGACCATTTTCCATTTTTCCCTGCCCGTTTGGGTAATGGCAAAGGGAGCAGGCTCTAATTTTCTCTTCCTGTCTTCCTTTTTGAACGATATCTGGCATTAAGGGATGGTCATCTGGATACCAATCAGCCGGCCCGTAATCATAATCTGCCTCAGAAGCGGTAAATGAGAGTGAAGTTTCTGGCAAGCTGAACTTAACCCCGTCGTCAGTAACCGAAGAAGATCGATAAGCACAGTCCAGTGGCTTTGCGTCGACTGGGCAGGGAGGAGCAATTTGATCCCCTTCCATTAAGGGCTCTAAATATCCATAGGCCCAATTAGGCCAACTTTCGGGCAAGCTTGAAGTTTGTTGTGCTTGAGAGCAAACATTAAGAAAAACTAGGGAAAAAACACTGATCACACAGGAGCGCAGGGGTTGTTTAGGTTTTGTTGTGGTTTTCATACTACGAGGATTCACTTCGCAAGAGGTGGCCTTTTTAAAGTTTTTAGTTTGCCCTACCAAATAATATTCCTACAAAAAAGAATTGTAGACAGATTTGAACGAAAGAATTACATAAACTGTCTCGTAGTGGAATTTTTAAGATTCTTACGGAACATTGAGCAATAAGATTTTTTGAGCTTTTGTTCAGATTTTTAGATATTTGTTTATATATAATAAGGTTAAGTATTAATACTAAGGTTAAGTATTAATACTAAGGTTAAGTATTAATACTAAGGCAAAATGTATATGAGATTTAGGCCAAAATCTCCTTATCTTGCTATTATTGGGGATGCAATTGAGTCACGTAACATCTTGCGTTTGCCTTATATCAATGGCGATGATGAGCGATTTAATAGCGCTTCGAAAAGAATGTTGCATTATCTTGGGGTAAA
>CAYXIJ010000057.1:0-2567 GCA_964465375.1 uncultured Gammaproteobacteria bacterium
AAAGAGTTTTAATTAGAGTAGATTTTCCACAGCCATTCTCACCAAGCAAACCATGAATTTCCCCTGGTTTGAGAGTAAGCGAGACTTCATTATTGGCAACTACACCTGGAAACACCTTGGTGATGCCTTCCAATTTCCAGACGCTGGAATTATAGCTATTGGACACGGGAACAATCCTCTAGTCCGTTATGGGAGAACGTCACACGAAGCATATAAGGGGGGGACACTTTGATATCCGTGTGCATATACTGCTTGTGCTTCAGACTGAAACTACCGTCTAGGTCACCCATTGGGGTGCGGCTGCCGGAAACAATATAAACCTCTTGACTCATAAAATATAACTCCAATTTATTTTTGCGCAACAATTATTATCTTGGTTGGGCTTTGCGCCAACAACGACAATGCTAATATGTAATTATTATACTTGCCGCTAAATCCTAGAAACTGGCTGGTGGTTATTGGTGTATTAACAGCACTCAGTTCCTGCTCAAATCTGGAATATCATTGATCTACAATAAAAGAAAAACCAAGGAGGGGGTTTTTATTGCAGACCAATGATATTACTTATTTCTGTTTGTTTTAACTCGTTTAAATAAAAAATGTCAGTGGCGTTTGCCACTGACATTAAGTGACTCAGATTGCCTCAATAGACTTTCGAAGGTCTAGGGTAAAGGCTGTCGGCGTCTTTCAAAATTTGAAGAACAGAATTTTGATCAACGATTGTCGTTGGAGTTTCAACAAATCCGCCCTCTGATTTACCTGCTAATATATCAAGCGTAACTTGTAAAGCAATCTTGCCCATGATGAATGGAGAAGTGTTTACAGTCGCCGAGATGGCGCCGTCATGAATTTGTTCCAGAGCAGCTGTGTCACCATCATTACCAAACAATAAGATGTCACGACCTAATGCTTTTGCGGCCAATGCAGCACCCATGATCATGTAATCATTGGCGGCGAACATGGCATTTATTTCCGGGTTGGATTGAAGCAAATCCATAGCTGCGGTGTTACCGCCCTCGACGTTCCAGCCACCAGGAATGGAGGCAACAACGCTCAAGCCCGGCTTACCTTCGATAGCCGCGAGGAAACCTCCAACGCGTTCAGTCGAGTGATAACCTGGCATCCCTTCAATGATGCCAATTTTAAGATCGCTCCCAGAGGATTTTCCATATAGATAATTACCCAATCTGTCCGTTCCGGTACGTTGAGAGTAACCGACGACAGCGTGGACGGGTGTTGGAAATTTGGCGACGTCAGAATTTACGATAACGACAACAATGCCGTTAGCAACAGCCCTTCTTATCAATGGTGCTGCAGCCGCTTCGTCATGGGTTGATATGATAATGGCATCTACACCTTGCGTGATGACGTCCTGGATCATACCCATTTGACCATTTATATCAGCGCCAGATTGTGGGGCCAACATAAAGGTATTTACACCCTTTTCACGGGCAAGCGCATCAACACCTTCTTTGATAGCGATGTAGTAATTGAACTCTGTAGCAGGTGGCATGTAGGCGATACGAAATTCTCCGCTATTTGAGCTTTTTACAATTGGGGCTTGAGCACCCTCGGCCAAAGGCACTGACGCGATGGCAGAGGTACTGATCATCAGTCCAGATAGCAATAGGGCTTTAACTGCCTTATGCAATAGTTTTTTTAACATAATTTTTTCTCCTATGAAATATAAGTTTTTTTGTCAAAGTGACAATCTAAATAGTCGTTAAAACAAGTATAAATTATTTTAATGACGAGCTCAGTATACATAATATATTTGATATGTCAATCTTAGATCTGATATATCAGATAAAAGATATAAACTAAATATAGTTTGGTCAATAAATATGGTATATTCTATTTTATAAGTTTCGAACTAACTTAAATAGTTTCTATGAACAATAAAAAAATTACACCGATAGAAAGGCCTTTATCTCTTTGTGATATCGCCGTTGAAAGAATTAGGAATGCTATTATTAATGGTTCTTATCAACTTGGAGAGCCCCTATCGGAGTCAAAACTTGTAGAAACATTAGGCATCAGTAAAACGCCCATTCGTGAAGCAATTTTGATTCTCAAGCTAGAGGGTCTTATTTCAGTTATCCCTCAAAAAGGAACCTTTGTATTCACACTTGGTATAGACGAGGTTATGAAGCTTGGACACTACAGATATACACTCGAATCATTTGCTATTGAAATGTCTAATGCTAATAATTCTGAACATTTAATATCAGATCTATCGAAGATATGTTCTCTTATGACCCAGGCACATAATAAAGACAAAAGAAACGAGTACCTTGAGCTAGACACAAAATTTCACGAGGCTATTTTTAAGTATTGCGAAAATAAATATTTGAAGGATGGATACAAACAGATTAGCGGAAAAGTTGCTGCCGTGCGAACCCATCTTTCTTTGCGCCCACACCATACTGATAAATCATTCCAAGAGCATCTTGAAATTGTTGAACTTCTAAAAAATGGAACGATAGAAGAAGTTAAATCAGTATTTAAAAAACATATTACCCGTGGAGAAAGAAGCTACCCAGAAACCGTTGAGGATATCGCTAATA